>NZ_PREY01000061.1:0-20578 GCF_002959955.1 Burkholderia sp. BE12
GGGTGGGCGTATTGCTCGCGATGATGGGAGGCATTCAAGGCGCGTTCGCACAGGGGCTGGCAGGCAGCGATTCTCCGGCGGTGCAGCAGGCGTCGGCGCCGGTGGCCGCGATTCCGGTGATCGATTCGCCGGCGCAGACGTCGGTGCAGCCGCAGGCCGGCGAGACGACGGGGCCGAGCACGGTCGACGACTTGCAGCGCCAGATCCAGGCGCATTCGCTGACGGAAATGCGCACGAGCTACAACGGCAGCTACGGCGCCAGCTTGCTGTTCAACGTCAAGGACGGTGCGTATTTCGTCGCGCTGTTCCAGCAGAAGGCGTTCTGGCGCGTGATCAAGACTTACGACGAAACTCGTGCGGAAGCGATCTATCGCGATTTCTCGCACCAGGCCGAGCGGCTGGCCGTCAACGAACTACGCGCGGCGAAGCTCGAATCGCAGAAGGCGCAGATGGACAAGCAGATCGAAGTCACGCAGGACCGCGCGCGGCGTCTGCAGGCGGACATCTCGATCGCCCGTCAGCAGCAGGCGGCGGTGACGGATCGCCAGAAGAGCGTGCGGAGCGAAACGGCGGCGCTGCAGGCGCAACAGGCCCAGCTCCAGTCGCAACTGCGGGCGTTGCAGCAGCAGGTGCGTTCGCTGCAGCGCGAGGCCGACGCAGGCCTCCCGACGACGGCCCGCTGAACGCGGTAACGGCGGTGCGGCGACGTGCCGCGTCGACCGTACCAGTGAAAAAGTGAAAAGGGCAAGCCGGTTGGCTTGCCCTTTCTGTTTTACTGGCCGTCCGGCACGATTCGCCGGCGGCGTGTCACGATGACCGGCCCGGTGCCGCCGCGGGAATCCGACGGCGCGGCGTTGCCGGCTGCGTCGCCGGTGTCGCGCGGCGCGCCGTAGCTTTCACGGGGTTCACGCGGCTCGCGCGGTGCGCCGTAGCCTTCGCGCGGCTCACGCGGGGCGTAACCTTCGCGCGGTTCACGCGAACCGTAGCCTTCACGCGGCTCGCGGGAGCCGTAACCGCCGCCGTCGCCGCGCGATTCGCGCGGGCCGCCATGCGAGCCGTACGGGCTGTGACCGCCGCCTTCACGGCCGCCGGGGCGACCACCGGTGCGCGGGCCGCGGGGGCCGCCGCCGGGGCGCGAACCGCCCGTGTCGAGCTGGATCGTGGAAATCGCACGCTTGTAGATGCCTTGCAGACCCACGGGGGTGCGCAGCATCACCAGATACTGGTCGAACGACTCGATACACCCCGTCAGACGAATGCCGTTGACGAGATAGATTTCGACACGCTTACGTTCCTTGCGCGCCGAATTGATGAAGTCGTTTTGCGGATGGGATTCTGCGGGATTGGCCATTGAGGTGCGGCAGGAGCCTGCGTCAGAGAATATGTTGTGCGTGTGTGTGGCGTGTTCGTCCACAAGGCGTTTGGCGGAATTCTACCCTGTTCGATAGGGAAGCGCGCAGTCGTGATTGTGTCGAACCGTAACCCACTATAGACGTTCCGGCGCATTTTCGCGATTAGGCCAAACGGCCTAAGTCATTTCGTTACGTCGCGTTACGAGTCTCGCAGCCCCGTATCACCTCGGTGCGCGCGCCGCGCTTACATTGGTCGCGCGAGCCGGGCGGGCCGGCTTATCTGGGATCCGGAGCATGAACAAGAAGCAAGTGGCAGGAGTGATCGGGAGCATGGCGTTGCTCGTTTCGGGTAGTGCAATGGCGGGGCATGTGGACCTGTCGGTCGGCATCGGCGTACCGGTCGCACCGGTATATGTCCAGCCGGCGCCGGTCTATGTCGCGCCGCAGCCCGCCGTCGTCGCCTATCCGGGCTATGGATACGACTATTACGGCGATGACGACGACGATCGCTACCGCAAGTGGCGCAAGCACTATTACAAGCACTGGCATCGGCATCACGGCGACGACGATGACGATTGAGCCCGCAGCGGCCCCCGCCGGCGCGCGTCAGAACGCGTAGTCGGGGTTTTTCGGGTCGAATGCGGTGTCGTCGAGGGGCGTCGGCGCGATTTTCTCGATGACGATCCGCTCGAAGATCCTGCCGTCGTTGTCATAGGACTCGACGGTCCGGAAATAGGGCGCGTGCAGGTCGAGCCCCAGCACTTCCTTTTTCGCATAGAACTGCGGCCGGCCGGTCGGCGTTTCGTAGGTGAGCGCCACGACGCGCACGCCGCCGATCGTCCTGGCTTCCACGTCGGTCGGCCGCTCTACGCCGGCTTCCAGGTATTTCTTCCCTTCGGTCAGGTACAGGTTCGCGATGAACTCGGTGCCGAGATCCTTCACCTGATGATTCGACTGGGCGCGCGCCAGCGCGCCGTCGATCGCCGTCCATAACGGAATCTTGCCGAGCAGGCCACCGAGATGGCCGTACATCTCGTCCTTGCGCTGCGTCGTGTCGTAGATCGTCTCCTGTCCGGCATGCGCGCCGCCCGGCAGCCATTTCGCATACACGCGCAGCGGGCCGCGGGTCGTCTTCACGAGCATGCGGTCGGGCGTGTCGGACCATTTTCCGCTGATGCGCTCCTGGCGCACCATCGTGAACTGGTAAGACGGATAGCCGTTGGGGCCGTTACGGATATAGAGCGGCACGGCCAGCGGATCGAGCGCCTTGAAGAGCGCCGTGAGCGTCGCGTCGTCGAGTTGCGCGAGCGTGCCGCGCTGGGCCGCCGTGCGCAGCCAGCGCGCTTGTTGCGCGGGCGGCTCGTGCGTGACTTTCGCGAGATCCGCGGATAGCGCGGCTGCCGGCGCCGCGCTCGCGGCGCCGGCCGTTTCCTGTGCATGCAGGGCCGCCTGCGCGAGCGACAGCACGCACGCGACGGCCGCCGCGGCGGCATGCCGCGCGCGGCGCTTCATTCCTTCGTTCATCGACGGCGTCTCCCGGAGCAATGGATCGTTCAGCCTTGCTTCGCGGCCTGAATTTTGGCGAGTTCCTCGTCGCGCAGCGCGCGCCGCAGGATCTTGCCGACGTTCGTCTGCGGCAGCGCGTCGCGGAACTCGACGAATTTCGGCATCTTGTAGCCGGTCAGGTTCTTGCGGCAGTGCGCGAGTACGTCCTCGGCCGTCAGCGACGGGTCGCGGCGCACGACGAACACCTTGATCCGTTCGCCCTGTACCTCGTCCGGAATGCCGATCGCCGCGGCTTCGCTGATGCCGGGATGCATCACGAGCACTTCCTCGATCTCGTTCGGATACACGTTGAAGCCCGACACGAGGATCATGTCCTTCTTGCGGTCGATGAGGCGGATGAAGCCGTGCTCGTCCATCACGCCGATGTCGCCGGTGGCGAGCCAGCCGTCGGCGTCGATCACCTTGGCCGTCTCGTCGGGGCGCTGCCAGTAGCCGCGCATCACCTGCGGGCCGTGCACGCACAGCTCGCCCGGCTCGCCGATCGCGGCCCAGGTGCCGTCCTCGCGACGAAAGCGCACGAGGGTCGACGGCGCGGGCAGGCCGATCGAACCGCTGAACGCGGCCATGTCGTTCAGGTCCACGGGATTCATCGTGACGATCGGCGAACACTCCGTGAGGCCATAGCCTTCGACCACCGGCCGGCCCGTCACCTGCTGGAAGCGCTCGGCGACCGCGCGCTGCATCGCCATCCCGCCCGCCATCGCGAGCTTGAGCTTCGAGAAATCGCGCTTGCGGAATTCCTCGTTGTCGAGGAACGCGTTGTACAGCGTGTTGATGCCGGTGATCCCCGTGAAGGTTTCGTTGCGGATGATCTTCATCACCATCTTCATGTCGCGCGGGTTCGCGATCAGGATGTTGCGCCCGCCGAGCCCCATGAAGATGAACGCATTCACCGTCAGCGAATAGATGTGATAGAGCGGCAGCGGCGTGAGCACGGTTTCGACGTCGCCCGATACCTGGTCGGCGATCCAGGCCTTCGCCTGCAGCAGGTTCGCGATCAGGTTGCCGTGCGTGAGCATCGCGCCTTTCGCGACGCCGGTGGTGCCGCCCGTGTACTGCAGGAACGCGAGGTCGTCGCGCGTGATCCGCACCGGTTGCGGCTTGCCGCGCGCGCCGAGCGCGAGGGCGGAGCGCAGCCGGGTCGCCTGCGGCAGGTGATAGGCCGGCACGAGCTTCTTCACGTGCTTCAGCACGAAATTGATCAGGCGTCCTTTCGCGTTGAAACCGTCGGCGAGCAGATCGCCGAGCGCGGTGACGACGATGTGCTTCACCTGCGTTTCCGGCAGCGCGTCCTGCAGCGTGCGCGCGAAGTTCTCGAACACGACGATCGTCTGCGCGCCGCTGTCCTTCAACTGGTGCGCGAGTTCGCGCGCGGTATAGAGCGGATTCACGTTGACGACGATCGCGCCGGCCTTCAGCGTGCCGAACAGCGCGACCGGATACTGGAACGTGTTCGGCAGCATGATCGCGACGCGGTCGCCGGGCTTCACGCCGAGGCTTTGCAGATACGACGCGAACGCGTCGACTTTCCGCGCGAGCGTGCGGTAGGTCATCGACGCACCGGCGCTCACGTAGGCGACGCGGTCGGCGAAGCGGGTCGTGCATTCGTCGAAGAACTGCACGAGCGACGCATATTGCGTGACGTCGATCTCGTGCGGGACGCCGGGCGGGTACGACGCGTACCAGACGGCGTCGGTGTTCGGCGGAAGGTGGGCCGAGGTGGGTGCTGCGGAAGATGACATGACGTGTCTCCGGTCTTGGCTCTCGGCGGAGGGCTCGCGCGCAAGCGCCTGCCCATGCCCCGTGCTTCGCGGCCGGCCGGCGCGGGCATCTCGGCGCCGCGCACGACCGCGCGTATCGATCAAATCGTGAACAGGAAGCTGCGCGTGGCCTCGCGCGCTCAGTTCGTGGAATGCAGCGTCGCCGTCTCGGCGCTCGTCGGGGCCGACTGCGGCAGCCCGAACGCTTCGCTCGCGCCCGCGTCGTCGAGCACCGCCGCGAAGATCGACAGTTGCGCGCTATCAGGCATCGGCGCCTTCAGCGCGGCGACGATCAGCGACGACAGCCGCGCGATCATCTGCACGTCGTTCATCGTGCGGCCTTGCGAGAATTCGTCGATCAGGCTTTCCGTTTCGGCGCCCGCGAGCGCGCCGGACAGCGCGCCGATCGCGAAGTGCAGCCGCCAGCCGAGCTCGGTGCGCGGCAGGTGCGGCAGCGCGCGCTGGAAGGCGTCGAAGAAGCGGCCCGCGACGCTCGCGTAGTGCGCGGTCAGGAAGTTGCGCACGAACGGCGAGGGATCGGTGTATGCGCGGCCGATCAGCCGCAGGAACCCCGGCCCGCCGCGTTCGGGATTGCGCGATGCCTTCAGCGCCGGAATGAACATCGCGCCGAGCACATGCTCGCAGGTGATGTGCGTGCCGAGTTGCGCGTCGAAGCGGTCGAGGATGCCGAGGCGCTCCTGGTTCAGCTGGTCGAGCCGGCGCGACAGCATCGCGTGGATCAGCGCTTCCTTGCTGCCGAAGTGGTAGTTGACCGCGGCGAGATTGACCGCCGCGCGCGAGGTGATCTGCCGCATCGACATCGCTTCGAAGCCATGTTCGATGAACAGATCCTCGGCCGCATCGAGAATGCGCGCCTTCGTCCCGCCGGTCTGCCGCGTGCCCGATGATCGCGCCCCGGACGGCCGTCCCGCAGATGGCCGCCCCTCCTGACTTACTGCCATGTTCCGCCTCCCATGCCGGTTGCCCGGCCGCGAACAGGTGATTTGATTATCTGATTCAAACGATCGTTTTCGTTAAGATAAAAAAATGCGGGCGGGGCGGGCAAGCGGGGAATCTGGACCAATTCCTCTAGTTCGATGTGCAAGTGCGGAAAGCGCGACGCGCACCGCCTGCTGGGCGGGGCGCGCGCGATGATGCGGCGCCGCAACGCGCGGGTTCACCCGGCGGTGGTACGCGTATTGACCGATTGCGTCATGTCGATGCCGCGCCGCTCGCGGCTGAACAGGATCAGCACGGCGATCGCGACGGCGACGATGCCGGCCACGAGCGCGAGCGCGAAGCTGTAATTGTTGTGGTTCGACACGGCGAGCGACGCCTGTATCGTCGCGTTGCCCGAGGCGAGCAGGTTGCCGAGCTGATAGACGACGCCGGGGAAGGTCGCGCGGATTTCGTCGGGCGAGATCTCGTTCAGGTGAACCGGTATCACGCCCCACGCGCCCTGTACCGAGATCTGCATCAGGAACGCGCCGGCGGCGAGCGCGACCGCGCCGCTCGAGAACGCCCAGAGCGGCAGCACGGGCAGGGCGATCAGCGCGGCGATGAAGATCGCGCGGCGTCGGCCGATGCGCTCCGAGATCGCGCCGAACGACAGACCGCCGACGATCGCGCCGATATTCAGCACGATCGTGATCCACGACACGGTATGCGGATCGAAATGATGCTGTTCGCGCAGGAACGTCGGATAGAGATCCTGCGTGCCGTGCGAGAAGAAGTTGAACGCGGTCATCAGCACGATCGCGTAGATCGTGAGTTTCCAGTTCTGCTTCAGCGTGGCGCCGAGGCTCGGACGCTGACGCTTCTCCATCTGTTTCCATGCCGGCGATTCGGGCACGTGCGCACGCACGTACAACACGAGCAGCGCAGGCAGCACGCCGACCATGAACATCCCGCGCCAGCCGATGTATTGATAGAACAGCCCGAACACGATGGACGCGAGCAGATAGCCGCTCGGATAGCCGGCCTGCAGCAGCCCGGACACGAAGCCGCGCGCGTGGGTCGGCACGGTTTCCATCGTCAGCGCGGAGCCGACGCCCCATTCGCCGCCCATCGCGATGCCGAACAGCGCGCGCAGCACGAGCAGCGCGGTGAGGCTCGGCGCGAAACCCGACGCAAGTTCGAGCAGCGAATAGCACGCGATGTTGACCATCAGCGTGGGGCGGCGGCCGAAGCGGTCGGCGAGTCGGCCGAAGATCAATGCGCCGAGCGGGCGCATCGCGAGCGTCAGCGTGAGCGCGAACGCGACGGCGGGGATCGTCGACGCGAATTCCGCGGCGATGTCCTTCAGCACGAAAACCATCAGGAAAAAATCGAACGCATCGAGCGTCCAGCCCAGGTAGGCGGCGATCGTGACGTTGCGTTGCTCGCGGGTCCAGCTCATGTCCGGGTCTCCTCGTTGGCTTGCGCGCTCGCGATATGCATGCGGATACCGGCCCGGCTCGCGCGCGCTGCGGGCACTGATCGAGTGTAGGCTTCCGCGCTGCGCGATGTGGGGCGCGATAGCCGCGAATCGGGAATAATCCCTACGAAATGCACTGTTTCGGAAACGGAAACGGGACCGCGCGCGACACGCGACAGGTATCTGTATCATTTCGGAAGGCTTTTTGTATCAATTCTGTAATGCGCTCGATGCGCCATGCCACCGAATCAGGAGTCCGGATGAACGACCGTTGTGACGACACATTGCCCGTGCTGGAAACCGCGCGGCTGTGGCTGCGTCCGCGCGTGCTGGCCGATCTCGATGCGTGCATCGAGATGGATCGCGATCCCGAGGTCACGCGTCACATCGCTGGGCCGTGGCATGACCCCGTCGAGCATCGGCGCTTCGTCACGCACCGCATCACGCGCGACTATCCGCCGGGCCTCGGCTACTGGTCGATCTTCGAGAAGGCCGCGCCCGAGGTGTTCATCGGCTGGATCCTGCTGATTCCCGACTATGAGGGCGGCTCGCGCGACGTCGAGATCGGCTGGCGGCTCGTGCGTGCGACGTGGGGGCGCGGCATCGCGAGCGAAGCCGCGGCGGCCGTCGTGCGGCATGCGTTCGACACCGTGCGCCTGCCGCGCGTGATCGCCGATATCGCGGAGGCCAACCGTGGCTCGCTGAACGTGGCGCGCAAGCTCGGCATGCGGCGCGTGAGCGTCGTGCACGACGGCATTCCTTACGTTCGTCATCGTCTCGAACGCAACGATTTGCGCGCGTAGTGCGGCATCGTGCGCGCGACAGGTGTCAGAGATCGTCAACCGGACGCGCATCGAGGTCATGACGGATTAACGGCTTGCGCGATCAGGAGTATCGTTGCCGGAAATTCACAACATGGGTACGACCATGGCACTTGGCAACGACGTTCACCTCATCCCCGTCAGGCTCGACGCGCTGCGTCCGACTCAGATGACGGTCGGCTATCGCGAAGTCAAGGCGAAGCGCAAGCACTGGAAGGCGCTGAACAAGCGCGCCCGCAAGGCCGCGATCGAATCGCACTGGTTCCCGGCCGTCCTCGGCCCGGACGGGCTGCACTACATCACCGATCACCACCATCTCGGCCTCGCGCTGATCGAGGAGGGCGAGGCGCGCGTGAACGCGATGCTGCTGAAGGATCTGTCGTGGCTCGACGACACGATCTTCTGGCGGATGATGGAACACAACCAGTGGGTGCACCCGTTCGGCCCGGACGGCTCGCGGCGCGACTATGCGCATTTGCCGAAGGTGCTGACGGGGCTCGAGGACGATCCGTACCGCAGCCTCGCCGGCGAGCTGCGCACGGCGGGCGGCTATGCGAAGGACGCGACGCCGTTCAGCGAATTCCTGTGGGCCGACTATCTGCGCGAGCACGTGTCGCTCGACCAGATCCGCAAGAACTTCGCGAAGGCGCTCGACATCGCGCTGCATCGCGCGCACGACCAGGATGCGCGCTATCTGCCCGGCTGGTCGGGCGTGATTGCCGTCAAACCCTGACCGGCTCCCGGCGCGTACCGCCTCATGACGACCACTCCGATCCGCCCTGACGCGGGGCCGCAGCATCCTGACCATTTCGCGGCGCTCGACACGCCGCCGGCGCCGCGCACGCGACGTATCGGCCTCGATGCGCTGGCCGGCCTGTCGATTGCCGGCCTGCTGATTCCCGAGGCGGTCGCGTATGCGGGCCTCGCCAACCTGCCGCCGCAGGCCGGCCTGATCGCGCTGCTGTCGGGGCTCGTCGTCTATGCGCTGACGGGCAGCAGCCGCTTCGCGATCGTGTCGTCGACGTCGTCGTCTGCTGCCGTGCTCGCGGCGACCGTGCTCGCCGAATCGGGGATGGCGGTGGCCGCGCAGCTCGCGCTCGCGGCGGCGCTCGTCGCGATGACGGGCGTGCTGTTCATCCTGGCGGGCGTCGCGCGGCTCGGCGGCATGTCGGATTTCGTCGCGCGGCCCGTGCTGCGCGGCTTCACGTTCGGCCTCGCACTGACGATCGTCATCAAGCAGCTGCCGAAGATTCTCGCGATTCACGTGCAGCACAGCGATGCGCCGCGTGTGGCGCTCGATCTGATAACCGGCGCGCCGCATGCGGACCTCGCGAGTGCCGTGCTCGGCGCGATCGCACTCGCGCTCCTGTTCGTGCTCGGCCGCGGCTCGCGCGTGCCCGCGACGCTCGTCGTGATCGTGCTGTCGATCGCGGCGGGGTACGCGGTCGACTGGCAGCGGTACGGAATCGCGGTCGTCGGCCATATCGACTTCCGGCACCTCGAATTCGGCTTGCCGCATCTCGATCGCAACGCATGGATGCAGACGGTCGAGCTCGCCTTCGCGCTGATGCTGATCCTGTATGCGGAGTCGTACGGATCGATCCGCAATTTCGCGTTGAAGCACGGCGATACCGTGTCGCCGAACCGCGACCTCGTCGCGCTCGGCTGTGCGAACCTCGTGTCGGGCCTGCTGCACGGGATGCCGGTCGGCGCCGGCTATTCGGCGACGTCGGCGAACGAAGCGGCCGGTGCGCAGTCGCGCTTCGCGGGCCTGTGGGCGGCGGGCGTGGTCGCGCTGATCGTCTGGCTGCTGCTGCCGCAGCTCGCGCGCACGCCCGAGCCGGTGCTCGCGGCGATCGTGATCTTCGCGGTCAGCCACTCGCTGCATCCGTCCGTGTTCCGGCCGTACTGGGCGTGGCACCGCGACCGGCTCGTCGTGATCGCGGCGCTGCTCGCGGTGCTCGTGCTCGGCGTGCTGCACGGGCTGCTCGCGGCCATCGGCGTGAGCCTGCTGCTGACGCTGCGCAAGCTGTCCGAGCCGAATGTCAGCGTGCTCGGCCGGCTGCGCGACAGCCACGATTTCGTCGACGTCGCGAGCCATGCCGACGCGAAGCCGGTGTCGGGCGTGCTGATCGTGCGGCCCGAGGCGCAGTTGTTCTTCGCGAATGCGGACCGGATGCTCAATCGCGTGCGGGCGCTGATGAAGGCCGCACCGGACACGCATACCGTGATGTTGAGTCTCGAGGAAACGCCGGACGTCGACGGCACGACGATCGAATCGTTGCGCACGTTCGCGGCCGAATGCGCGGCGCGCGGGCTGCGGCTCGCGCTCGTCCGGCTCAAGATGCACGCGCTGCATGCGCTGCGCCGCGCGGCGGACGACACGCTGCACGACGACGCGATGTCGGAACTGAGCGTCGACGAGAGCCTGCAACTCTTGCAGGCTGGCCGTCCGCCGGCCGGCAGCGACGGCCCGAGCGCCGCGTGAGGGCGCGGCGCCTCGGCGCCGTCTATTGCGAAAGCGCGGCGCTGGCGGCGGTGCGCTCGATCATGTCGACCACTTCCGCGGCCGTCGGCGCATAGGCGCCCGCATGGGCACAGGCGACCGCCGCGCACGCGGCCGCGTAGCGCAGATGCTCGGCGGCCGACGCTTCGGGCCGGGCAAGCTGGCTCGCGAGCCAGCCGCCGATGCTCGCGTCGCCGCAGCCGACCGTGTCGGCAACCTCGGTCGGGAACGCGGGCTGAAACAGCACGGTATCGCGATGCAGCAGCTGCATGCCGGCTGCGCCGCGCGTGACGAGGAGCGTCGCGTCGGGCGCCCACGTGCGCAGTTGCGCGAGCGCGGCCGCTTCGTCGAGCTCCGGAAACAGCCCGTGCAGATCCTCGTCGGATACCTTGATCCAGTCGGCGATCGCGGTCAGCCGGCGTAGCGTGTCGCGATACGACGGCGCGGCCATCGGGGCGCGGAAGTTCGGGTCGAACGAGATTCGCTTGCCGGCCGCGCGCGCGGCCTGCGCGAGCGCGATCAGGCGCGACGCGAGCGGCTCGCGCACGACGCCGAGCGAGCCGACGTGCACGATGTCGGCCGCGTCGAAGGCGCCGGCGGGCAAGTCGGCCGGATCGAAGGCGAGATCGGCGCTGTTTTCGCCGATGAAGAAATAGTGGGGCGGCTGTTTTGATACGACCATCGCGAGCAGCGGTGCGCGGTCGACCTGCCGGATGAAACGCATGTCGAGGCCCGCGTCGGCGCTCTTGCGCATCAGCTCGTCGCCGAAGGTGTCGCGGCTCACCGTGCCGGCGAAGGCCGTCGGCGCGCCGAGTCGCGCCCCGACGCGCGCGACGTTCCAGCACGAGCCGCCGGCGACGCTGTGCCAGTGCCGTGCGTCGTCGCGGATGAAATCGGTCAGCGCTTCGCCGAAAACGATCAGGCGGGGAAACGTCGTCGTCATGTGTAAACCTTGTGCCGCGGTATCGTGCGCGGCCGTACGGCGGTTGATCTGAACGGACGGGTAGTGCCGGCCGTCGCGCGTGGCGACGCGCGCCGGCACCGCCCGGCCTCGCGGGCGCGTCGCCGCGATCAGCGCGGGGAACTCCAGCCCTTGTAGGTCTTCACGTTGTCGCGCGTGATGAGCGTCGGCTCGATCAGGATCATCGGGTTGGCCGGCTTCTGGCCGTTCATGATCCCGTAGCCGACGTTGACGGCCTGCTGCGCCATCGCCCACGGATCCTGGCTCGACGACGCCTGCACGAGCGTGTTCGACTTCAGCGCCACCTCGATGTCGGGTGCGCCGTCGACCGACGTGATCACGATGTTCGGGCGGTTCAGCTGTTTCGCCGCGAGATCGGTGCCGATCGCCTGCGGGTCGTTGATCGTGAACACGCCGTCGAGCTTCGGAAAGCGCGTCAGGTAGCCCTGCATCGCGTTCATCCCGCCTTCGCGCGAGCCCTTGCCGTCCTGGTCGCTCGACAGCAGCTTGATGCCGGCGTTCTTCGCGAGCACGGCCTTGCAGCCGTTCACGCGATCGATCACGGCCGACACTTGCGGGCCATTCTCGATGAGCACGTTACCCTTGCCGTTCAGCTTCTTCGCGAGGTAGTCGCACGCGAGTTCGCCGGCCTTCACGTTGTTGGTCTGCACGGTCGCGTTCGCGCCGGCCGCCGCGACGTCCACCGCGACGACCGTGATGCCGGCCGCCTGCGCCTTCTTCACCGCCGGCTCGATCGCCTTCGGATCGGTTGCGTTGAGCAGGATCATGTCGACGTGCGCGGAGATGAAGTTGTCGATCTGCGTGAACTGCTTGTTCAGGTCGTAGTCGGCCGACACGGCCGTGACCTTCGCATTCGGGTTGAGCTGCTTCGCGCGCGCTTCGGCGCCTTTCACGATCGTGACGAAGTACGGATTGCCGAGGGACCCGACCGTGACGCCGATCGATTTCAGCGGCTTGTCGGCCGCATGGGCGGCGGCGGCGCCGAAGGCGAGTGCGCAGGCGACGGCGGTCAGGGCGGCGGTGTGCTTGAACATGTCGTTGTGTCTCCGTGAGGTCTGTTGGCGAACGGGCGCAGGCGGACCTGCCCGCGCGCCGATGGTTGAGCTGTGAGGAAAGGGTGTCAGGTCCGGGCCGAGTCGCGCTGGCGATAGCGGTCGAGCGCGACCGCGCCGATGATCACCAGCCCCTTGATGATGTACTGCCAGATGTCGGACACGCCCAGCAGCACGAGCCCGTTGGTCAGCACCGCGATGATCAGCGCGCCGATCAGCGTGCCGACGATCGAACCGACGCCGCCGACGAAGCTCGTGCCGCCGAGGATCACCGCGGCGATCGCATCGAGCTCGTACGACTGGCCGAGCTGCAGGCCGTTGGCCGCATACAGGCGCGCGGCCGACATCACCGCGCCGAGGCCCGCGAGCAGGCCCGACGCCGCATACACGAACATCTGGATCGCCCGCACGTTGATGCCGGACAGGCGCGCGGCTTCCGGGTTGCCGCCGACCGAATAGATCCGCATCCCGAGCACCGTGCGGCGCAGGATGAACCACGAGATCGCGATCACCGCGCATGCGATCACGACGAGCCACGGCACGCCGAGGATCGAGCCGTTGCCGATGAAGGCGAACGGCAGTTGCGGATTGAACACGGTCGTGTCGTTGCCGATCAGGCGTGCGACGCCGCGCACGGCCGTCATCGCGCCGAGCGTGACGATGAACGGCGGCAGGCGCAGGAACGAGATCAGCCCGCCGTTGATCGCGCCGAACACGAGGCCGACGGCGAGCGCGAACGGCACGCCGAGCCAGCCCCAGCCGGGAATGGTCGACGCGAGCAGCGCCGCGACGGCCGCGGCGGCGAGCACCGAGCCGACCGACAGATCGATGCCGCCCGTCAGGATCACGAAGGTCATGCCGGCGGCGAGCACGATGTTGATCGATGCCTGCTGCGTGACGATCGACAGGTTCTGCAGCGAGAAGAAGCCGTCGGTGAGGAAGCCGAAGCCGATGCACAGGACCAGCAGCACCGGCAGCATGCCGGCCGTGCGGATCAGCGATTGCATGCGGGCGCGATGGTCGGCGCCGCGCATCAGGGGCGTGCGGTTGGCGACCGGTTGGGCGGTCGCGGAAGCGAGGTTCCGCTGCTTGGTCGGGTTGATCATTTCGGTACCTTGAAAGAAGAGGGAAATGAAGGGGCCGTGGTCAGTGCGCGTCGGCCAGTTCGGCCTGCGAGCCGGTGGCGAGCGCGATGATCGCTTCCTGCGTGATCGGCGTATGCGTGTGGCCGCCGAGCTCGCCCGCGATCTCGCCTTCGCGCATCACGAGCACGCGGTCGGCGACGCCGATGATTTCCGGCAGTTCGCTCGAGATCACGATCACGCCGACGCCGGCACGGGCCAGTTCGTTGATGATCCGGTAGATCTCGGATTTCGCGCCGATGTCGACGCCGCGCGTCGGTTCGTCGAGAATCAGCACGCGCGGCTTCGTCTCGAGCAGGCGCGACAGCAGCACTTTCTGCTGGTTGCCGCCCGACAGCGCGCCGACGTTGACGTTCGCGTGCGGTACGCGGATCGACAGCGAGGCGATCGCGTCGCGCGCGCGCTCGGCGCCGCGGGCGAGATCGAGCGCGCCGAGCCGGGCATCGCGGTTGCACACGGAGATGTTGATGTTGTCGCGCACGCTCATGTCGAGGAACAGGCCCTGGCGCTTGCGGTCCTCGGTCAGGTAGACGAGGCCCGCGTCGATCGCGTCGCGCGGCGAGTGCGCGCCGAACGTGCGCTCGCCCAGCTTCACGTCGCCGCGCACGCGCGGCTCGGCCCCGAAGATCAGCCGCGCGAGCTCGGTGCGGCCCGCGCCGACGAGGCCCGCGATGCCGAGCACCTCGCCGGCGTGCAGGTCGAGGCTGCAGCCGCGCACGCGCGCGCCGTCGCCGATGTCGCGGACCGACAGCAGCAGGTGGCCCGGGTCGTACGGTGCGTGTTCCTTCTTGTAGAAGCCGGAGATGTCGCGGCCGACCATCATTGCGACGAGCCGCTCGGCCGACAGCGCCGCGCGCTCGAGCGTGCCGACGTACGCGCCGTCGCGCAGCACCGACACGCGGTCGGACAGTTCGTAGATCTCCGCCATCCGGTGGCTGATGTAGATGATCGCGAGGCCTTCCTCGCGCAACTGGCGGATCAGACGGAACAGGTGTTCGGTTTCGCGCGACGACAACGGCGTGGTCGGCTCGTCCATCACGAGGATGCGGGCGCGGGTGTGCACGGCGCGTGCGATTTCGACGAGTTGCTGTTCGGCGATCGACAGCGTGTCGACGAGCGCGTCGGGCCCGAACGGGGCGCCCAGGCGCGCGAGCACGTCCTGGCAGCCGCGCGCCATCGCCGCGCGGTCGATGGTGCCCCAGCGCCGGTTGCCGCGGCGCAGTTCGCGGCCGACGTAGATGTTTTCCGCGACGGTCAGGTTCGGCGACAGGCACAGCTCCTGGTAGATCACCGCGACGCCGGCATCGCGCGCGGCGAGCGGGCCGTCGATGTCGATGCGTTCGCCGTCGATCAGGATCTCGCCGCCGGCGTCGGCGCGATAGGCGCCCGACAGGATCTTCATCAGCGTCGATTTGCCCGCACCGTTCTCGCCCATCAGCGAATGGATCTCGCCCGGATAGACGGTCAGGCTGACGTTGTCGAGCGCGCGCACGGCCGGGAACGTCTTGCTGATCCCGCGCATCTCGAGCAACGGACGGGGCGACTCAGAACGCGACATGGTTGACCTCCTGCGAGTCGGTGCGGGCGCCCTTGAGGATGCCGGCCCGCGGGGAGAAGTTGAAAAACATCGGCAGCGTGGCGGCGCCGATCGCGCCGGCGTCGGCGCCGAACGTGCCGCGCACGAGCACGGGCGTACCGCGCGCCTCGGGCGCGGTGGCCACGAGCGCCGCGCGCAGGCGGGTCGTGACCGCTTCGAGCAGGCCCGCGTCGGTATCGGCATCGATCACGACCACCGGCGCGTCGATCACGCACAGCACCGCGCGCAACGCCGGCGCGAGTGCGTCGACGCAATCGTCGATCCATTCGTCGACGGCCGGCAGGCTGCGGGCGATGCACGCTTCGAGATCGGCGCGATTCTCGACCGTCTCGCCGCGATGGCGCAGATGGCGCACGAGCGCATGCAGCGAGGCGCGCGCGAGCAGGATGTCCCACTGGCCGCGCGGCGGCGGCGCGGACGCCAGCCGGCTCGGCGGCACCGGAATCACCGCGATGTCGCCCGCGTTGCCGGTCACGCCGCGCAGGCAGTCGCCGTCGACTGCGATCCCGCCGCCGATCGCCGGCCCGATGAACAGGTAGACGAAGTCGTCGCACTGCCGGCCGTACCCGTAGAACAGTTCGGCGATCGCGGCCGCGTTGCCGTCGTTTTCGCCGAATACGGGCAGCGACAGCGTGCGGCCGAGGTCGGCCGCGAAATCGACGTCTTCCCACGCGCGGAACGTGTCGGGCGCGAGGCCGAGCTCGCGCATCCACGCGCCGAGGTTGTACGGCTGCGCGACGCCGATGCCGGTCAGGCGGGCGCGGTCATGGTCGGGGAGCAGGGCCTGCATCGCATCGATGTCGTGACGCACGATCTCGAGCACGTCGGCGGGCGGGGGAAGCAGCGTGTCGTGCGAGCGGCGGCCGAGGACGTCGCCCGCGAAATTGACGAGCGCCGTCTCGATGCGCATCCGGTCGAGATGGACGCCGATGCCGAACGCGCCGCGCGGATCGAGGCGGATCAGCGAAGCCGGCTGGCCACGCTGGCCTTCGGTGCGGCCGGCGAATTCGATCAGCTTCGCGTCGGCGAGCGACGCGATGATGCTGCCGACCGCCGTACCCGTCATGCTCGCGAGACGGGCGAGATCGGCCTTCGATGCGCTGCCCGCGCGGCGCAGCGTCTTCAGCAACAGGCGCTCGTTGTAACGGCGCACGTTGGCCGAATTGCTTCCCTGGCCGAAGTGCGGGCTTCTCATGGCGTCTCCTTCCATGTCGCACCGCTCGGCGGCGCATTAAATAAATCACGTTGATTTATTTAACCCCGTGAGCGCCCGTATGTCAGCCTAGGGAAATCCCGGTGCATTACATCAGACGTTTGGTATTGGAGGCCGGCGCGCGGTGGCGGAGCAGTGCACTAGCGAGCGATGGTGGTGCCCTCGAGCAATCGACCGATCGCCGGCGTAACGGCAAGCATGAGGTCGGCCGGCTGCGGATGCCGAGCGATATCGATTGCGCTCGTCATCTTCGCGAATCGCTGCTCGGTCTCGGCTTGTCGTTGGATGATGGCGCGAGCATTCTCCAGCAGGTCTTCCGGCATTGCGTTGCCGTGCTCCTTGAGGTCGAGCGCCGCGAGGCCAGCGTTGGCGAGCCGTGCAAGATCATCCGAAATGGGCAGTGCCGCCTCCAGCAGCGGCCGCCCCTTTGCCGCCTGGGCGAAGGCGGGTGCGTTGTCTCGCCATAGCGTCAGGTGCCGGACGAGCGACGCCACGCGGCTCTTGTCTCCCGACAGGTAAGCGTCGACATCGAGTTCGAAGGCCCTGGCGGTGAGGCTGTCCGCCGACGCTCCGTCAGCCAGTTCGTTGAAGTGCTGGGGTCGAGGCTTCTTGCCCAGGATGAGTGCCGCCAGTACTTTGGCATGCGCGCGGCCGCGTACGGGTTCCACGACATCGAGCAACGTGAGAATCGGGGCAACGTCGTCCGGCGCCAGCCGCGCTGCAATCCGGCGCCTGTTGACGTCGTCCTGCAGCCCCAGAATGCGCAATCTTTCCTGGGTGACGATCAACCGGCGATAGAGATCCGCGCTATCGCGAACCGAGGCTGGCGACCAGAACCGCTCGGCGAGTGCCGCTGTTCGCGGCCACAGCCGTCCTTCAATTTCGTCGGGAGAGAATTCGCCACCCCAGAGTGCTGCTTCCGCGCCGATGACGCGCTTCTTCTGACCTGCCGACAGCGGCGGCAAAGGCTTGGCGACATGGTGTTCGTTGACCAGCCAGCTCAGCGCGGGGTTACCGCGAAGTTCGGCGAGAACGCCCGGCGTGACGGTGCTCGCGGCGCTTGAATCGAAGGGGTCGAGCGCATAGAACTTGGCGGAGGGCCATAGGTAGTCGAGATAGTAGCCCGCCGACACGATGACTCTATTGCCGTCGGCGGTGGCGAGTGCCGTCGAATTCGACGAGCGCCACGCTTGCACGATGACGTCTTTCGGCAAGGGTCGATCGGCGATCTCGTCCCATCCGATCATCGTTTTCCCGTGCCGCGCCAACATCGCATCCATCCGGCGAACGAAGAGCGCCTGGAGATCCTCCTTGGCAGTGATGCCATGTGCTTTCATGAATGCCTGGATATCGGCATTCCCGGCCCAGGCGGCGCCCGCTACTTCATCGCCACCGGTATGAATCCAGGGCCCCGGGAACAGCTGGGCCATTTCTCCGAAGAGGTTATCGAGAAACTGATAGGTCGCTTCGTTCACCGGATTGATCGCCGCGACCGCCCGTAATGCAGGTTTGTCGGGATCGATCGGCGTGGCGGAGAGTTCGGGATAGGCTTTCAACAGCGCGAACGAATGGCCCGGCATGTTGAATGTGGGGACTATCGTGATGCCGCGATCGCTGGCATAGGCGACGAGCTCACGGATTTGCTGCTGCGTGTAGTACCCGGATGTCATGCTGGTCAAACGCGGATAGCGCAGGCTTTCAACCCGAAAAGCATTGTCCCCGGCCAACTCCAGATGCAGGACGTTGAGCTTGACCCGTTCCATCGCATCAATCTGGCGCTTGATGGTCGAGACGGAGATGAAGTTCGTCACTGCATCAAGCATCAAGCCGCGCCAGGCCAGCCGTGGCTTGTCGTCGACGGTAGCGAAATGAAGGGTGGCGCCCTCGCCGAGGTCGACGAGCTGTCGTAGTGTTGCGAGGCCCCGGCTAACGCCGATCGGCTCCTCCGCGCTGAGCATGATGCCTTGCGCTGTCACGGCAAGGTGATAGCTTTCTTTGGCGGTCAGCGCGTCGGGCATTGCCGACGACTTGCAGGAGATCGTGAGCGCAGGCCCGTCGGGTTTGTGGAATTCGAGGCCGGTCAGACGCTCCACGTCGTGCTGAAAACGTGCCACGGCATGATCGGCGAAGCCTTCGCCGCAACCGTTCGTGGTTACGCGAAATGCGCCTGCAATCGGCAGCGTGCCTTCATTGACCGCTATGTGTGCGGGTTGAGGCAGCATGCTTGTTTTTGCAGTGACTTGCGTTGGCATGCCTGGCGAGACGGTATCGGCCATTGCGCCGGTGTTGCCAGCCAGGAGCAATACCATAAGTAATCCAGATCGAAACATATCGCGCATTCCTTTGAATCCTTGCGTAAGGGCTGGCTCTTTGGATGCGATCCGCGTTCCCCTTGCCGTGCCCCCGGTCGAGGGCGAGCAGAGCCGTTTCGGCAAGCACCGCTCCGGTTTCGAGTCGCGGACGTCGTGCTGCCGAGGGGGCATGTGGTTTTCTTTCATGTCGTCTTGGGTTCAAAGCAGTTGGCCAGTGATGCGAAGCTGGTTCTGCACCGCGGTGACACCCCGAATCCGTCGCGTCGCTTCCAGGGCAAGCCCCGCCTGCGTCGTATCGGCGACGCTCCCCTGCAATGTGGCGATACCGTCGCGAACGCGAACGATAATGCGCGTTGCGTTCAACCCTTTCGCGCGTGCCAGTGCGGCTCGGACGCGCCGCGCGAGAAGCCGGTCCTCGGCTTTGCGCTGCTTGTCCGCAGCCGCGTCGGGCGTGGACTGCTGTACGGCGTCGGACGACGGCGGGTCGACTTCTGATCCGTTCGACGCGGTGGGATGCGTGCCGGCCTGAGCGGAACCGGCGACACATGCCGAAATCAACGCCAGAAGCGGAATCGCTCGAGCAAGGTTCTTCATCGGGTGTTTCCTCGTGCGGTGAGGTGGGGAGCAAGTCGAACCACGCATCGGGTGGTGGCGGATAGGCAAGCGGCATGTCTAGAAGCGCGTCATCAGGCCGACCGATACGCCCGTCGTCGCGCTCGCGCCGGGTCGCAGGTTCAGCCCCGCGAGGTTCACTGGATCCCGCTTGTAGGCTCCCGTGAAACCATTGCGGTCCACTTCCGCATAAATTTCGGTTCGCTTCGACAGGAAATATTCGGCGATCAGATACGACGTGATCTTGTGTCCGTTCGCTCCCGGGACGTTGCCGAGGTTGCGGCCGATATCGTCGTAGAGCGCGCCGGTCAATTGGAGGGAGGGCGTCATCTGCCAGATCAGCCCGACGAGCGAAAGATTGTCGCGCCGCGTCGCGCCGCCGGCATGCTTCGCGGTCACGTCGAAACTGGCATTAGCCACTTGCACGCGCACCGGCCCGAGTTGCAGCATGCCGCCCGCCATGATCGTCTGCGCGGCCTGCGTGCCGTCAGGACTGTAGGTCTTGCCGTAGGACACGCCGACGGCGGCGCCTTGGTACTGATACAGCCCCGCTGCGGAGAAGTTGGTGCCGGCACGCTGATTGCCGGCTACGCCACCGGGCGAATAGCTCGCGGAAAACCGGAGGCCGCCAGCCTCGCCAAGGTACTTGATCGTATTGTTGAACCGCGGATCGACCGTGAAATAGTTGCCGAGAAACAGCACGCCCGGCTCCGTCGCGAATGGTCCCAGGCCGCCAGCCGGATCGAGGAGGACGCCGAGATCGCCGGACGCGTTGAACTGTCTGCCGAGCGTGACGCGGCCGAAGGGGCCGCTCACGCCAACATAGGCCGTCTGACCAAACAGGGCCGCGGCAGGCTGCAGCGTTCCCGTGCCGATACTGAACTGGCCTGCAAGCGCGAATATCGCCTTGATGCCGCCGCCGAGATCCTCCCGACCTTTCAGTCCGTACAGGTTGCCGGCGACCGAGTTGTCGTCGAAACCGGCCTGGCCGCCGCCTTTGACGCCGTTTACCCAGCGTATCCCGCCGCCCAGCGTGCCGAACAACGTCACGCTGGACTGAGCCTGGGCGAGTCCTGGTAGTACGGCCAGCAATATGGCCGACAAGGCTTTTTTCACTGCAGTCTCCTTATATCTTCGATTTGCTTCAAACTTCAGTTGTGGCCCGCCGTGAGGCGGGCTGCCTTACCGGTTGGCGGCCATGGCACAGCTTGTGTCTCCTGCGAGCCATCGAGCTCGAATCACAGCTC
>NZ_PREY01000062.1:0-19218 GCF_002959955.1 Burkholderia sp. BE12
CTTCGGCGGCGGGCGGCGCGGCGACGGGTTCGATCGAATCGTTCATGATGGGTCCGGGGTCGGGCGAATCGAAGGATGAGAAGGGGCGGGCGTCCGCGCTCAATGCAGCGCCGGCGTATCGGGCGCGTGCTGCGCGCGCCGGGCGGCCGCCGCGTCGCGACGCCGCGCGAGCCACGCGTGGACGAAGCCGAACAGCACCGGCACGAACAGCAGCGTCGAGACCGTGCCGAACGCGAGGCCGCCGATCACCGCGCGGCCGAGCGGCGCGTTCTGCTCGCCGCCGTCGCCGAGGCCGAGCGCCATCGGCAACATGCCGATCAGCATCGCGAGCGCGGTCATCACGACGGGCCGGAAGCGGCTGAAGCCTGCATCGAGCGCGGCCTGCCACGGTGACGCGCCGGCCGCGAGCAGCTCGCGTGCGGCGTTCACGACGAGAATGCTGTTCGCGGTCGCGATGCCGATGCAGAGGATCGTGCCGGTCAGCGCGGGCACCGACAGCGTGGTGCGTGTGACGAACAGCATCCACGCGATGCCGGCGAGCGACGCCGGCAGCCCGCCGACGATCACGAGCGGATCGAGCCACGACTGGAAGTTCACGACCATCAGCAGGTAGACCAGCGAGATCGCGAGCGCGAGGCCGACGAGCAGGCCCGCGAACGACTCGTGCATCGCCTGCACCTGGCCGCGCAGCACGATTGACGAGCCGGGCGGCAGTTGCGCGCGCGCGGCGTCGACGAGCTTCGTCACGTCGGCCGTGACGCCGCCTAGATCGCGCCCCTGCACCGACGCGAAGATGTCGAGCACCGGCTGCACGTTGTAGTGCGACACCACGGCCTGCTGGGTCGAGCGCGAGAACGTGCCGAGCGAGCCGAGCAGGTTCTGCGCGGGCACGCCCGCGGCGGGGCCGCCGGCCGGCGTCTGCGGTGAGCGGGCGGTGCCGGCGGGCAGCGGCACGTTCGCGAGCGACTGCAGCGAATTCACCGTGTATTGCGGCGTCTGCACGAGCACCGGGTAGCTGACGCCGTTGCGCGGATCGAGCCAGAAGTTCGGCGTCGTCTGCGAGCTGCCGGACAGCGCGATCAGCAGGTTCTGCGCGACGTCGCGTTGGTCGAGGCCCGCCTGGATCGCCTTCGTGCGGTCCACGTTCACGTCGATCGCCGGTTCGTCGCCGGGCTGCTGGATGCGTGCGTCGACGAGTCCGCGCACGCCGCGCAGCTTCGCGAGCAATGCATTCGCGACCGCGCGGTTCGGGTCGAGCTTGTTGCCGACGATCTGGATGTCGATCGGCGCGGGCAGCCCGAAATTGAGGATCTGGCTGACGATGTCGGCCGGCAGGAACGCGAACGTCACGCCGGGGAACGACTGCGCGAGCACGTTGCGCAGCTTCGCGACGGTCGCGGCGGTCGGCGCGTGATTCGGCTTCAGCGTGACGAGCACGTCGGCGTCCTCGCTGCCGATCGGATCCGACGAGTCGTACGTGAGGTTGATCCCGCTCGCCGGCACGCCGATGTTGTCCAGCACGCTCGCGAGCTGGTTGGCCGGAATCGCGCCGCGGATCTTTGCTTCGACTTCATCGGTCAGCCGCGCGGTTTCCTCGATCCGCGTGCCGGTCGGCGCGCGCAGGTGCAGGCGGATCTCGCCGGTGTCGACCGACGGGAAGAAGTCCTGCCCGGCGAACGCGTAGAGGCCCGTCGACGCGACGCATGCGAGCAGGAACGCGGCCGCGAAGCGGCGGCGCCGCGCGATCGCCGCGGACAGCAACGCGCGATAGCGCAGCCGCACGGCCTCGAAGCGATGCTCGAACGCGGCCTGGAAACGCGCGATGCGTGCGAATACGCCGCGCGGCGGCCGGCCGTTCCCTTTCGCGCGCATCAGCGCCATCGCGAGCGTCGGCACCAGCGTGCGCGAGAAGAAGTACGACGCGATCATCGCGAAGATAACGGCCTCGGCCAGCGGTACGAACAGATAGCGCGCGACGCCCGTCAGCAGGAACATCGGCACGAACACGATGCAGATCGACAGCGTCGACACGAAGGTCGGCACCGCGATTTCGCCCGCGCCGGTCAGGATCGCGTCCTCGAGCGCCGCGCCGCGCTCGAGATGATGCGTGATGTTCTCGATCGCGACGGTCGCGTCGTCGACGAGGATTCCGACCGCGAGCGCGAGGCCGCCGAGCGTCATGATGTTGATGGTCTGGCCGAGCGCGGACAGCGCGAGCAGCGACGCGAGCACCGCGAGCGGGATCGTGACCGCGATGATCAGCGTCGCGCGCCAGCTGCCGAGAAACAGCAGGATCATCAGCGCGGTCAGGCAGGCGGCGATCAGCGCTTCGCGCACGACGCCCTGGACCGCCGCCTTCACGAACACGGACTGATCGTCGAGCGGCGAAATGTGCAGCGCCTTCGGCAGCCCGGCCGCTATCTTCGGCAGCATCGCCTTCACCTGGTCGATGATCGTCAGCGTCGACGCGCTGCCGGTTTTCTCGATGGTCAGCAGCGCCGCGCGCTTGCCGTCCGCGCGCACGATGTTGGTCTGAGGCGCGTAGCCGTCCCGTACGTGCGCGACGTCGCGCACGTACACGACACTGCCGCCGATCGTCTTCACCGGCAGGTCGTTCAGCGCGGCGACCGTCTGCGTGCTGCCGTTCATCTGCACGTTGTATTCGTGCGTGCCGATTTTCGCGGTGCCGCCCGGCAGAATCAGGTTCTGCGCATTGATCGCGTTGACGACGTCGATCGGCGCGAGCCCTTTCGCCTGCAGCGCGCGCGTATCGAGGTCGACGACGATCTGGCGGATCTTGCCGCCGAACGGCAGCGGCACGGCCGCGCCCTGGACCGTCGCGAGCTGCGTGCGGATGAAGCTGTTGCCGAGGTCGTACAGCTGCTGCTCGGCGAGCGTGTCGCTCGACAGCCCGAGCTGCAGGATCGGCACGGTCGACGCGTTGTACGTGATGATGTTCGGCGGCAGCGTGCCGGGCGGCAGGATGCGCAGGATCGACGCGGCGTTGCTCGCGGCTTCCGCGATCGCGCGATTGATGTCGGCGCCCGGGTGAAAGAAAATCTTCACGACCGACACGCCGTTCAGCGACTGCGACTCGATGTGCTCGATGTCGTCGACGTCGGACGTGAGCGCGCGTTCGTAGTTCGACGTGATCCGCTTGGCCATGTCCTCCGCGGAGAAGCCGTTGTACGACCAGACGATGCTGACGACCGGAATGTCGATGCTCGGGAAAATGTCGGTCGGCGTGCGCAGCAGCGCGAGCGGGCCCGCGATGAAGATCAGCAGCGCGAGTACGACGAACGTGTAAGGCCTGCGTAATGCCAGCCGGACGATCCACATGACGGTGCTCCTCGAAGCAGGGCTCGGATGCGCATTCGATGCGACGAGCGTGCAGTCTGCCGGTGCGGCGTTGACCCGATCCTGACCCGAAGATTACGAAACCGTTATCCGTGCGCCGCGGCGGCATCGGCCGTGCGGCGGGCCGCGCAGCGCGATGCGGGCTGGCTGAACCCTCGTCGCCGACGGGGTGCGCCGCTTCGTCCATATAATGTCCGGCGGCAAACCTTCGCTCATTCGCGTATCTCGCCGATTTCAGGAGCCAGACCGATGTCGTTGCGCACCGATGCAAACTTCTTCTCCCTTCTTGCCGACTCGTATAGCCGGCTCGTGAACCGCCCGCTCGTGCCCGACGGCATGAGCGCATCCGACGGCGCCGCGTGGCTGTACGATACGGCGCCGTTCGGCGTGCTTGCGCACGACACGTCGGCCGATCCGGTGTTCGTGTACGGCAACAAGCGCGCGCAGGCGATTTTCGAATACGACTGGGATGAACTGACGGCGTTGCCGTCGCGTCTGTCGGCGGAGCCGATGGAGCGACACGAGCGCCAGGTGTTTCTCGACAAGGTGATGCGCGACGGCTTCGTGTCCGAATACCGCGGCGTGCGGGTGACGAAGTCCGGCAAGCGGTTCTGGATCGAGTGCGCGACCGTGTGGCAGCTCATGGACGCAGACGGAATCGTGCACGGCCAGGCCGCGATGATTCCGGAAGTACGGCCGCTCGACGCGCCCGCATGAACTCGACGATCAACCGGCATACGGACCGCGTTGCGGGCCCGCGCCGTGCCCGGCGAACCGGAGTCGCCCACCCACGACGGGCGCAGGCGATCAGATAACAAAACCGTAATCGAAGCCTCACCTTCAGGAAAGCGCGCGAATCGCAGAATGGACACCACTCCTCATCGCATCGATGCGGAGCGGATGTCCGGCCTGATCTGCGGACGCGAACACGCCATCTTTGAGAGGTGAACATCATGAACGACCTGATTCGTGCAGTCCTGCTTTCCTGTGCGCTGAGCGCACCGATCGTCGCATTCGCGCAAACGGCCGACCATACGGCCACGCGCGCCGACGTGCGCGCCGACCTGATTCGGGCGGAGCGCGACGGTACGCTGCCGACGTCGAACTGGGACTATCCGCCGAGCACGCAGACGATCGCGCGCAATCGCGAACTGTATGCGATCGCCCATGGCGACCGGCACGCGGAAATGGCCGCGACGTCGGCCTCCGTATCGACCGCGAGCACGCAATGAAGCGGGGCGCCGTCTCGACACGCGCGACGGGGCTGGCGCTCGCCGCGTTGCTTGCGGCGGCAGCGGCCCCGACCGCGGCTTTCGCGCGCGGGCAGCCGCTACTGCCCGATGACGACGGCGGGCGCGCCAGCGTGCTGCGCGCGCTGAATCCCGAGTGCGATCCGTGCCGCGCGGCAGCCGACCGCCGGCCGGCGACCTTTCACGCAGTGCCCATCAGCCGCGCGCCGAGCGCGATCCCGCGCGCGGACAGCAGCGCCCCGGCCGCGCGCTGACGGGCGTCCCAGCCGGCCAGCGCGGCGTCGAACGCGGCGCCGCGCGCGACGTCGCGCAAGGCTTCGGCGAGACCGACCGCGTCGTCCGCCGCTTTCGCGACGCCCGCCGCCGTGTGCGGGCGCACGATGCATGCGGCGTCGCCGAGCAGGACGGCGCGGCCGAAGGCCATGCGTGCGACCGCGAGATCGAGGATCGCCTGCGCGAACGGCGCGGGTGTCGCATCGACGAGCGCGGCGAGCGTCGGTGCGAGCATCCGGTCGGCGGCGTCGACGAGTTCCGCGCGGTTGTCGTCGCGCATCGCGCCGGGCGGCAGCGACCCGTCGCGCTGCGTGCCGTCGCGCGCAAGGAACAGCGACGGCAGCCGGTCGGCTGCCAGACGCCGGTACCACACCCAGTTCACGCGCCGTTTGCCCGGTTCGGTCGCGCCGTCGGTGCCGGGCACGAGATAAGTCAGGAACAGGTGCCGGTCGCCCTGCTGGAACGTGAAGCGTTCGCGCAGCAGATACAGCACCTGCTCGGGCAGCGTATGTTCGTCGACGAGGCCGCGCCACGCGACGTAGCCCGCATACGTCGGCCGCACGTCGGGCAGCAACTGCGCGCGCACGGTCGAGCGACCGCCGTCCGCGCCTATCAGCAAACCCGCCGTCTCGGTGCGGCCGCTCGCGAAATGCGCGACGATCCGCTCGCCGCCCTGCTCGAACCGCTCGAACGCATCGCCGGCCTGGATGATCCCGGCCGGCAGCGCACGCTTGAGCGCCGTGTAGATCACGTTCCACGCGGTCTGCGTCTGCGGCATCGCGAGGCGCTGCACGATTCGGTCCTGCGCATCGACGTAGATCCGGTCGATCGAATCGACGCCGGCGTCGCGCGGCAGCGCTACGCCGCCGAACGCGAACGCGCGCTCGATCGGCGGCTGCAGCACGATGCCGCCGCCGCGGCTGTCGAGCGCATACGGCGATTGCTCGAATACGCGGACGTCCCAGCCGGCCGCGCGCAGCGCGGTCGCCGCGAACAGCCCGCCGACCGATCCGCCGGCGATGACGGCCTTGCGGCCCGATCCGTGTTCCATCCGATGCTCTCCCGGTGATGCCGCGTGCGGCGGGCGTCGCGTCAGCCGGCCCAGCCGCGCAGGAAATCGAGCAGCAGCGCGTTCACGCGCTCGGGCTGCTCTTCGTGCGGCAGATGCCCGCACTGCGCGATCGGCTCGGCACGCAGGTTCGTCGCCATGCCTTCCCATACGGCCTTCATGTCGAACATCTTGCCGACCGCGTAGAAATCCTCGCCCCAGATCGCCATGGTCGGGCACGCGATCCTGACGTCGGCATCGACGAGGTCCTGCCGCACGTCTTCCGCGTTCGCGCGATAGTCGGCCAATGCGCCGCGCACGGCCCCCGGGCGCCGATACGCGCGCACGTAGGTGTCGAACGCGTCGCCCGCGATCGCGTGCGGGTTGTAGCACCAGTCCGCGAAAAAGTAGCTGAGCCATTCGGCTTCCTTGCCGGCGATCAGCGCCTCCGGCAGGTCGGGCACCTGATGGAACAGGAAAAACCAGTATGCGCGCGCCGTTTGCGCGGTCATGTTCTGCGCGACGATGCGCGTCGGCACGTTGTCCATCACGACGAGCCGCTCGACGCGTTCGGGGAAGTCCTTCGCGAAACGCGTCGCGACGCGTGCGCCGCGATCGTGCCCGACGAGCGCGATGCGGTCGATGCCGAGCGCGTCGAGGAGCGCGGCGAGATCGCGCGCCATGTTGCGCTTGTCGTAGCCAGCCGCGGGCTTGTCGGTTTCGCCGTAGCCGCGCAGGTCGGGCGCGATCACGCGATAGTGCCGCGCGAGTGCGGGAATCTGGAAGCGCCACGCGAAGCTGGTTTCGGGGAAGCCGTGCAGCAGCACGACGACGGGCCCGGCGCCGGCGTCGATGACGTGCTGGCGGATGCCGTTCGCCGTAACGGTGTGATGGGTGAGTGCAAGCGTGTCGGTCGTCATGTGGGAATCCCGGTTCTGCGGACGGTGCGCAATACGGCACGCGTCCGATGCTGTCCGAGCATAGGGCAGGCGACGCGCGTCGCGGCTGAATCGTTATGAATCGGCTCGAGCGCGGCGCCGCTGCGTCGCCTGCGGCGCGGGCGCTTCGCGGATGCGCCGGACGCGACACGCTTCAGCGCGGCCGGCCACGCAGGCAGGCGGCCGCCGTGCCGAGCCGTGGCCGGTTCGGCGCTTTCAGAAAAATTCAGTTCGCCGCCATGACATTCAGGCTGGCGTTCCCTAGTCTTGCTTCCGAACCGCCGCACGTGCCGGGCGCCATCCTGTCGGCCCGGCACGCGGCGCAACCGGAACGGACCATGTCTCATCTGATCTCGCCGGGAGCCGGTATCGCAATCGGCTTCCTGTACCACCGCGTGCGCGTGCAATCGCCCGCGGCGCCGCTGATCGCGCCAGCGCGCCTGCTCGGCATCGTCGTTGACGAGCAGGCGGTCCCGCTCGCCGCGCAGGTCCGCGATGCGGACTCCGCCGACAAAACCGCGGAGGCGACGACATGCAGCCCGCGCAAGTAACGGCAGCGGGCGCGGCGGCCCCCGATCCCCTGCGCGGCGAGGACGTGTTCCTCGCATCGATCGCCGGCTATGTCGACACGCTCGGCTTTGTCGCGCTGTTCGGGCTCTTTACCGCGCACGTCACCGGCAACTTCATCCTGATCGGTTCGGGCCTCGCCGGCGTCGGCCAGGGCCTCACGATCAAATGGCTCGCGTTTCCGGCGTTCATCGCGGGAATCGTGGCCGCCCGCCTGCTCGATCACCGGATGCGCGTGCGCGGGCATGGCCCTCGGGCGCGCTCGCTGTACGCGCTGCAGACGATCCTGCTGGCCGGATTCATGCTCGCTGGCGTCGCGGCGTCGCCGATCGGCAGCGCCGATGCGCCCGCGACGATCGTCTGCGGGCTGCTCGGTGCGGCGGCAATGGGCGTGCAGAACGCGCACGGCCGGCTGACCGCGCGCGCCGTCGTCGCGAACACCGTGATGACCGGCAACGTCACGCAGGCTGTCATCGATGCATTCGACTGGCTCGTGCCGATCGCCGCGCCGGCCGAACGGGAAACCGCCCGCGCGCGGCTGCGACGCACGCTGCCGCCGGTCGCCGGTTTCGCGCTCGGCGCGGGCGCCGGCGCGAGCGCCTACCTGTACGCCGGGTTCTGGGCACTGGCGCTGCCGCTCGCGGCGCTCGGCTTCCTCACCTGGCGATCCGGCCGGACCGGCGAGCCGTACGCGTCGCGCTGAACGCCGATTCCGCACGCGGCATCGGCTGCCTGCGCCACCGGGGCTGCGGCGAGCCGCCCCGCGTTTTTCATTTCTTCAACGCTGATTTCAAGCACGGCTTGATCCAGGCCGGCAAGCGGGAGACGGCTCGACCGTTCGCGGCTGCTCGCGTGGAAGCCGGGACTCGGGGTGGCGGATGCACGAATCACGCACCACGCACATCGCGACCGACTCGAAGAAATCGATACCGAGCGTCCCAAGCACGCAGGCATCGTTCAACGTGATCGAGCAGCCCGGGAAGGCGTTGGAACCTGTCTGCGAACCGTTCGATCGACGCTGCGGGCGGTCACGGAAAGAGTCGCGTCACGCGCGCGCGGTGAACCGGTCGACGAGGTCCGGATGACCGAGCTGTTCGACCCACCAGCGCAGCGCGCGCCCGGCTTCGTCGGCGCGCCACGCGATATAGCAATGGGTCGTGTCGCGCATGCCGGTGACTTCCCGCGCGACCAGCCTGCCTTGCGCGATCGCGGGCGCCGCGATGCAGTCCGGGAGCGTACCCACCGCGAGTCCTTCGCATTGCGCGGCCAGTTTCGCCGCGAGCGTCGGCACCGCGAGATACGGTTGGCCAGCGTCAATCGCGACCGACTGCGGCTGAAGTTCGCGGGACGTGTCGGAGATCACCGCGCCGCGATACTCGACGATCGACGCCATCGACAGCGGTTCGGGCAGCGCCGCGAGCGGATGGGTAGGGGCGAGCGCGAACACGTGCCGGAGCGTGCCGATTGGCTGCGCCACGATGTCCGGCAGTTCGGGCGGCTCGCCCGCCGCGCCGACGATCAGATCGGTCCGCCGCGAAATCAGCGCATCCCAGGTGCCGCCGAGCACTTCGGTGGAGAGTCGCAGCCGCGTGTCCATGTCAAGCTCGTAGAACGCGTGGACGTATGGCCACATCATGTCGAAGGGCAGTATCTCGGCGATGCAGACGCGGACCTCGGTTTCCCACCCTTGCTGCGCGCGTTGTGCCTTCCGTTCAAGCTGTTCGGCAGCATGAAGAAGACGACGGCCTTCCTCGACGACGACGCGGCCCGCGCGCGTGAGCTTCGCACGACGCCCGCTGCGATCGAACAACGCGACGTCGAGGTCGCTCTCGAGCTTCTGTACGACGTACGTCAGTGCAGACGGCACGCGGTGCACCAACTCCGCCGCGTCAGCAAACGTACCGGTGCGTTCGATCGCGTCCAGTGCCTCGAGTGCTTCGAAAGACAGCTTCATGGCGAATTCCGCTAGGGCATCGGACGGTGTCGGACCGTCGCGCGACGCTGAATCCAATACTGTTCACGACGGTTCGTTACCCGACGTGCCGAGACACGCACGCCTGTGCGCCAACGGTCGGGTCGCCGCCGCGTTGGCTCGACGTCTGCCTGTCACGTCGGTGTCGATTCGCGGCGCTTCACGGAAGCGTCGGTGTGTGCGCCGGGCAGTGCGCCGAACATGTGCTGGCTGCACTTTGCGTCGCGCCACGCGGTTCCCGGCCGGATTCCGTCGATCATCCGTCGCACCACGGGAAGAATCTGTTCGCCGGCCAGAATGCCGAGCAGGCCGACCAGGGCGACGGCGGGCGGCGCCGGCGATTGCACGCCGATCAGCGCGTAAACGACGCCGGCGAGGATGCCGGCGAAAAGTGAAGCAGTGTACGGTTTCATAGGTCCGGAATGGAATGACGGCCGTTAAAAAATATGGATGAATACCGGTCTGGCGTCGATCCGAAAGTCTTGGGCCAGCCTATCAGGTCTGCGCGTTCGTCGTTGGCCCATTCAACGAAATTCAGATCTTTTCAGTCTGAATTTGGAGCGTGGCGAGAATCAGAACAATTAACTGGCGCGGTCGCATATTCACGTATTGAATGACGCAGGCCGACTGCCGACGCTTCCGACACCGCGCATTGGATGCTTCGGGGATTCGTCGGCCAGGCGAGCCTCATTTTCTCCGCGTCAAAGGACATCATCACCATGAGCAATCCGAAGCTTGAAGTACTTACTCCGCACAACAGCCAGCTGATCTTCATCGACCAGCAGCCGCAGATGGCGTTCGGCGTGCAGTCGATCGATCGCCAGACGCTGAAGAACAACGTCGTCGGGCTCGCGAAGGCCGCGAAGGTCTTCAACATCCCGACCACGATCACGACGGTCGAAAGCGAGAGCTTCTCGGGCCACACCTATCCCGAGCTGCTCGACGTGTTCCCGAACCAGAAGACGCTCGAGCGCACGTCGATGAATTCGTGGGACGACCAGAAGGTGCGCGACGCGCTCGCCGCGAACGGCCGCAAGAAGGTGGTCGTGTCGGGCCTGTGGACCGAGGTCTGCAATACGACGTTCGCGCTGTGCGCGATGCTGGAAGGCGACTACGAGATCTACATGGTCGCCGACGCATCGGGCGGCACGTCGCTGGCTGCGCACGACATCGCGATGCAGCGCATGGTGCAGGCCGGCGTGGTGCCGGTCACGTGGCAGCAGGTCCTGCTCGAATGGCAGCGCGACTGGGCGCACCGCGAGACGTACGACGCGGTGATGGCGATCGCGAAGGAGCATTCGGGCGCATACGGGATGGGCGTGGACTACGCGTACACGATGCTCCACAAGGCGCCGCAACGCACCGCGACGCCGCACGAGTCGATTCCGCCCGTTCCGGCGAAGTAAGCGCGGACGGCCTGCAACGGCTGATGCCGGTGCGGCGGGTTCGATGCGAACGCGCCGCATTGGCTCCATTGCCGCGGGCGGCGGACGTGACCGAAACACGAATGCCGCCCGCGGCATGCTGGTCGGAACACTGCGCCTGCATTTGAAATTGTCCGGGAGATTTATTGCATGGAACCTTATCTGGTTTCCCTTGGTGCGGGCGTGCTGATCGGTGTGATTTACAGCGCCATCAAGGTTCGCTCTCCCGCACCGCCGCTGATTGCGCTGGTCGGGTTGCTCGGCATGCTGATCGGCGTGCAAGCCTTACCCACCGTCAAACAACTCTTTGGCTTCTGATCGACAAGAGGTGATGCATATGACCGCAACCGTGACCCAACCGGATCTGATCCTGCATAACGGACGATTCACGACGCTCGACCGCGCGAACCCCGTCGCGACGGCGGTCGCGATTGCCGCCGGGCGCTTCGTCGCCGTCGGCAGCGAAGCGGACGTGATGCCGCTCGCGGGCCGCGCGACGAAGGTGGTCGATCTCGGCGGCCGCGGCGTGCTGCCGGGCCTGATCGACAACCACTGCCACGTGATTCGTGGCGGACTGAACTACAACATGGAACTGCGCTGGGACGGCGTGCCGTCGCTCGCGGTCGCGATGGAGATGCTGAAGCGCCAGGTCGCGATCACGCCCGCGCCGCAGTGGGTGCGCGTGGTCGGCGGCTTCACCGAACATCAGTTCGTGGAGAAACGGCTGCCGACGATCGACGAACTCAATGCAGTCGCGCCCGATACGCCCGTGTTCATCCTGCACCTGTACGATCGCGCGTTGCTGAACGCGGCGGCGCTGCGTGTCGTCGGCTATACGAAGGACACGCCGGAGCCGCCTGGCGGGACCATCCTTCGCGATGCCGCCGGCAATCCGACCGGCCTGCTGCTCGCGAACCCGAACGCTACGATCCTCTACGCGACGCTCGCGAAGGGCCCGAAGCTGCCGTTCGAGTATCAGTACAACTCGACGCGCCATTTCATGCGCGAGCTGAACCGGCTGGGCGTGACGGGCGTGATCGACGCGGGCGGCGGTTCACAGAATTATCCCGACGATTACGAAGTGATCCGCAAGCTGCACGACTCGGGCGAGATGACGATCCGGATCGCGTACAACCTGTTCACGCAGAAGCCGAACGCGGAGAAGGAAGACTTCGTGAACTGGACGAAGAGCGTCAAGTACCACGATGGAACCGACTACTTCCGCAATAACGGCGCCGGCGAGATGCTGGCGTTTTCCGCGGCCGATTTCGAAGACTTTCGCGTAGCACGGCCGGACCTGCCGGAGCAGATGGAGGACGATCTCGAAGGCGTCGTGCGCGTGCTCGCGGAAAACCGTTGGCCGTGGCGCATGCATGCGACCTACGACGAAACGATCAGCCGCGCGCTCGACGTGTTCGAGAAGGTCAACGCGGACGTCCCGCTTGAAGGGCTGAACTGGTTCTTCGATCACGCGGAAACGATCACCGAGAAATCGATGGATCGAATCGCCGCGCTCGGCGGCGGTATCGCGGTGCAGCACCGGATGGCGTACCAGGGCGAATACTTTGTCGAGCGCTACGGCGCGCAAGCCGCCGAGGCGACGCCGCCTGTCGCGAAGATGCTCGCCAAGGGGCTCAAGGTGTCGGCCGGCACCGACGCGACGCGCGTCGCGTCGTACAACCCGTGGGTGTCGCTCGCATGGCTCGTGACGGGCAAGACGGTCGGCGGCATGCGCATGTATCCGCAGCGCAACCTGCTCGATCGCGAAACCGCGCTGCGGATGTGGACCGAGTACGTGACGTGGTTCTCGAACGAAGAGGGCAAGAAAGGACGCATCGCGGTGGGGCAGCTTGCCGACTTGGTCGTCCCGGATCGCGATTTCTTCGCGTGTGCGGAGGACGATATCGCCGCCACGACCGCGTTGCTGACGGTGGTCGACGGGAAGATCGTGTGGGGCGCGGGGCCATTCGCATCGCACGACGCGCCGATCCCGCCGGCGATGCCGGACTGGTCGCCCGTGCGCGAGTTCGGCGGTTACGGCGGCTGGGGCGCGACGCAGCGCAACGGCGCGCCGCTGCAACGCGCGGCGGCCGCCGCGATGTGCGCCTGCGCGAATGAATGCACCGTTCACCAGCATGCGCACGCAGGCGCATGGGGGAGCGCGTTGCCGACGTCCGACGCGAAGGGCTTCTGGGGCGCGTTCGGGTGCTCTTGCTGGGCGATCTGATAGGGCGATGCATACCACTTGCGACTCCGCGGCATGGGTCCGCACGCGGGTGTCGCGGCCGTGGGTGCTGCCGAAATGGCCGCCGAGTTCTGGAACATGACACACATTGCGCGCTTCATGGCCCATAACGCATTTTTCGAAGCTCCGGGATTGATCGGTGGGCTCGTCCTCGTCACCGTGCTCGACGATAGACGAGACCCCCGCTCGCACGGTCCCGCAATTCGGTGATGTCGCGACGACCGTGCTGAAACGACGAGTCTGCTCCGGCCGGCCCGCCCGCCCAGGAAGTCGCGCGCGTCCGGTTGCGGCGCGCGCTGCCGCCGCGGTGCTCGTGTTTCCCGCCTGTCGTCCGGGCCGCCCGGATGAGCGGCCGGCATCCCGCTGAATCCAAATCCGCGCGCGGCCCGAGGCCGCGCGCGTCACCATCAAGGAGAAAACCGATGAGTTCACTGAACCTGCGCAACATGCTGCGCATGACCGCCGCGTCGTCGGCCGTGCTCGCCGCGCTGCTGGTCGGCGCGCCGGCACTCGCCGACGAAACTCACCTCGACGACGTCGCGTCGCCGGCCGCCGCGGCGCGCTTCCCCGCGATCGCGGTCGGCCCGCAGTACGACACGACTCACGTGTGCGTGGCGCCGGAAGACTTCGACCGGTTTACCGACAGCTTCGTCGCGACCTTCGGCGGCAAGAAGTCGAAGCAGGGCGTGTTCCAGGTCACGCCGACGCCGAGCCAGACGATGTCGCAGCTCGTGCTCACGCCGGTCGGCACGATCTCGGTGTTCGGCTTCAAGACGCCGATTCCGTATCCGTTCTGTGAGGAACGCACCGGCTATCTCGTCACGGACATGGACGTCGCGGTGAAAGCGGCGCGCGCGCATGGCGCGGACATCGTCGTGACGACGTTCCCCGATCCGATCGGGCGCGACGCGATCGTTCGCTGGCCGGGCGGCGTGAACATGCAGCTGTACTGGCACACGCAGGCGCCGAACTACGACGCGCTGCAGACGGTGCCGGAGAATCGCGTGTACGTATCGCCGGAAAGCGCGAGCAAGCTCGCACACAACTTCGCCGCGTTCTCGCACGGCAAGATCGTGTCCGACGTGCGCCATGCACCGGGCATCGAGATCGGCCGGCCGAACGACACGTATCGCCGCATTCGCATCGAATCGGGCTTCGGCAAGATGACCGTGCTCGCGACCGACGGCCACCTGCCTTACCCGTTCGGGCGCGAAATGACGGGCTACGAAGTGGCCGATCTCGCCGCGACGCTGAAGCAGGCCGAAGCGGCCGGCGTGACGGTGCTCGTGCCGCCGTTCAAGTCGGACGGCCGTGACGCGGCGCTCGTGCAGTTCCCGGGCGGCTACGTCGCCGAAATCCACGCGCGATCGAAATGACGGTGCGCCGGCCGATGAAGCGATCGTGGCGCGGCGCGCTGCCGTGCGTCGTGCTGGCGGGGGGCGCCGCGTTGCACGCGGGGGCGGCCGTCGGCGCCGATGCCGATGTAGCGGCGGCCGGCGCGGCCGCGTCGCCGGCCGCGGCCGCCGCGGCGTCGTGCACCGCGAAGCGCCCGACGGTGCTGTTCAACCGTTGGCAGGAAGACTGGTCGGTGCTCGCGAATCCGTGCGTGCCGCGCAAGCCGTTCGATGCGCTGAAGTACGTGAGGCTCGGCGACGATCCGTCGACCTATCTGTCGCTCGGCGCCAACCTGCGCGAACGCTTCGAGCTGAACAACGCGCCGCTGTTCGGCCTGGGCGCCGCGCATGACGACAACTACGTGATCCAGCGCGCGAACGTGCATGCGGACCTGCGGTATCGCGGGCATCTGCAGGCGTTCGTGCAGTTCGTCGATGCGCGGCCGTTCGGCAAGGACACGGTCGGCCCGGTCGACAAGGATCAGCTCGACCTCGAGCAGGCGTTCGTCGCGTACGTCGATCAACTGGGGCCGGGCACGTTCAAGACGCGGATCGGCCGGCAGGAGATGGCGTTCGACCTGCAGCGTTTCGTGTCGGTGCGCGACGGCCCGAACGTGCGGCAGGCGTACGACGGACTGTGGACCGATTACGAAATCGGCAAATGGCGGCTGATCGGCTATGTGACGCGCCCGGTGCAGTATCGCAATGCGGCCATGTTCGACGACGTGTCGAACCGGCACCTGCGATTCGACGGCGTGCGCGTCGAGCGCACCGGAACCGGGCCCGGCGATCTGTCGGCGTACTGGTCGCGCTATACGCGCGACAACGCGCGCTATCCGGATGCATCCGGCACCGAGCGGCGCGACGTATTCGACATGCGCTACGCGGGCAAGACCGACGGATTCGACTGGGACGTCGAGGCGATGCTGCAGACGGGCCACGTCGGGCAGGACACGGTCGGCGCGTGGGCGTTCGGCGCGCTGGGCGGCTACACGTTCGCGAAGACGGCCGGCACGCCGCGCATCGGCATCCAGGTCGACGGTGCGTCGGGCGACGCGCATCCGGGCGACCGGCGCGTCGGCACGTTCAACCCGATGTTTCCGAACGGCTATTACTTCACGCTCGCCGGCTATACCGGATACAGCAACCTGATCCATGTGAAGCCCTCGCTGACCTTCAAGCCGGCCAGTTCGGTCACGGTGCTCACCGCCGTCGGCTTCCAGTGGCGGCAGACGACTGCCGACGCGATCTACGGGCAGGGGATGTCGGCGGTGCCGGGCACGGCCGGCAAGGGCGGCGCGTGGACGGGGATGTACGCGCAGGCGCGCGTCGACTGGCTCGTCGACGCGAACGTCGCGCTCGCGCTCGAGGCCGTGCACTTCCAGCTCGGCTCGTCGATTCGCGCACTCGGCGCGCGCAATGCCGACTATGTCGGGATGGAAGCGAAGTTCGGCTGGTGACGCGTCGCGTCGCCGCGCGTATCAGCACTGCGCGCTGGCGAGCGATTCGACGCAATCGATGAACGCGGTCACGCGCTTCGAGCCGCGCTGGTTCGGCAGGTACAGGGCGGTGATCACCACGCGCCGAGCCCGGCGTCACGCCGTACTGTCCGAACAGCCGCTGCAGGCGGCCTGCTTCGAGATCCGCACCGACCAGTCAGTCGGGCAGCAGCGCGATGCCGGCACTGTCGAGCGCGGCCTCGGTGTCTTCAGGACAATTCAGGCGCCGCTCAGGATTTTCGCCGCGGCGCCCGATAAGCTGCGCGGCATCGCGTGTCGTGCGGGTCGTTCCGTTCATGGCCGGGCGCGCGCACGTTTCGTCACGGAGATCGCATGAAGACCCTGTTCCGGCACGCGTGCGTTGCGCATGCGGCCCGTTTGCTGATCGTGGCCGGGTGCGTGGGCCTGTCGACGCCTGCGGCGTTTGCGCAGGCCGGCGTGCAGCCCGACGTCCACGCCAATGCGCAACCCGAAGCGCAATCCACGGCGCAATCCATGGCGCCTGCCCCCGCCGCGGCCCGGCAGCCTCCCGGCTTCTACCGACTGAAGATCGGCGACTTCACGGTGATCGCGCTGTCCGACGGCACCCATCCGTTTCCGGTCGACACGGTGTTTCGCGACATCTCGAAGGCCGAGATCCGGCGCGACCTCGACCGCGCATTCCTGGAGCCGCCCGTGCAGGGGTCGATCAATGCGTTCCTGGTCGATACCGGATCGAAGCGGATCCTCGTCGATGCGGGCGCCGGCACGCTGTACGGCGATTGCTGCGGCAAGCTGCTCGACGACCTGCGCGCGGCGGGCTATGCACCCGAACAGATCGACGAAGTGCTGCTCACGCACCTGCACAAGGACCATGTCGGCGGCATTGCGTCGAACGGCGCGATGACGTTTCCGAATGCCGTCGTGCGGGTGAACGCGGTCGAGGCCGCGTATTGGCTCGATCCCGCCAACAAGGCGAAAGCGCCGGCGTTCCTCGCGTCGTTCTTCGATGCGGCCGCCGCGGCCGTCGCATCGTTACGTAAACAGGGCGGCATCACCCAATTTGCCTCCGAAGTCGGGATCAATCTTAACAACAGTGTGCCGGCTGGCCACTGCCGCACAACCCGGCCATCAGTTACCGATGGTCCGGGGAAGGGGCACGGGTCGATTGCATCGTGGCGAATCGGTTTGCATCGTCCCGCTGGGAAGAATGACGACCTTCGAATAGCCCCACAATTCTCTTGCAAATCTATTGATAGTAACTATAGCCTTGAAAGCTCAATCATAAGCATGAGACCGATAAAAATGAAAACCAGGGATCTTGTAATTGCGATAGCCGTCGGGGGATTGGTTATCGGATGCACCTACGCATACTTGCGTGGAAGTAATCAATCGACTGCTTTACTGACATCAAGCGCCGAATCTGCTTTGCAAGGGGCGTCTCGCCTCCACTCATTCGGACAAACAGCCGCAGCGCGCACACCACATCCGAGTGTGAGAGGAACTACCCCGGTTGAACTCTCAACTGACCATTCGGCATCCGTCGGCGGCATCGATTCGACCGGCACCGGCGTCCGTGACGATGTCGAAAAATATATCGAAAACCATTATCAAGATCCGGCGCAACGGGCCGCGATGATGCGTTACGCCGCGTCTCAACGAGATTTCATTATAAATGGCGGGACCCGTGAGCGAGCTGTCGCGGATATGACAAATGTATTCAAATCTCTTGATTGTATAAGCAAGTTGATAGGGCGCAGCGGGATGGACGATTCTCAAATCGTTCTTTCGATGATGCTGAATACAAAGGAGCGGTGGCAAGCATATTCGGTGGCAATGAAGAATATGTCCGGGCACATTTACATGGAAACATTGAGAGATCCATGTAAAAATTAATTCTGGTAATTCTGCCTCTCTTTTCTTCAGTTGCATTTTCCCAGCAAACGGACGATACGTGTGACTCGCCTTATGAAATTGTATACAGCAATGGAATTTTGAATAATTCCGGAAATATCATCGATGATCGGAATACTTTGTCATCAATGGTCGGGGCAAAATTCAACGGAACGGCCGTGTATTATGGCGCAAGCCCAAACGAATCAGATGGATTTTTGGATGATCTCATAACGGTTTATACCCAAAAATTATCGGAAAATCCAACGTGGAATTGGGAAATGTTGTCTCGGGTTGCGAGTGGCTTTGTTAGCGATATAGCCCCTGATATCGTCAACGGGATCCAGTAATGATCGCCGGCGTCAGGGATCAAGCATATTCGACACTGAGTGTCAAATTTGAGTCGAAGTATTCCTACGTAGTCTTGCCTGGCGTTACGTTGCGGAACACGCTGTACTTGTCGCTATAGAACGCCCCCGGCTTGCCGTGGCACTCGATATACATTCGCGTCGCCTCGAAGTAGCTGAAGGTCGATTCCTCGAACCACCGATGGTCGCTGCCGTCGATCTGGATCAGTTCGCCCAGACACGCCCGGCGTGCTCGCGGCTGATACACCTTCGGCGGCCGTTGCCGGCGCGGAATCCACAGCCCAGCCTCCGTCATCAGCTTCCTGACCGTCTCCTTGGCCAGCCGAATGCCGTGGCATTCCCAAAGCTTCTCGCAGGCCAGTGTCGGCCCGAAATCGGCGTAGCGATCGCGGATGATCGTCAGCGCCCGGTCGGCGGCTCCTGGATCCAGCCGACGATTGCCGGGCTTCGATCGGTGTCCCGATACCAATCCCGCCGCGCCATGCTCCCGAAGCCGGGCAACCAGCCGACGAACCTGCCGCGTCGTCAATTCCAGCCGTTCTGCCGCCCGCCACGGCTTGAGCCTGCCATCCGCCACGTCCTGAATGACCTTGAACCGGTCCAGTTCGCGCATCGTCATCGTGATCCGCTCCGTTGCAGCCATCGCAGCCTCCGGCGGCGGACACCCGGCGGCCGAACAGCTTACGCGGCACAAAAGCGGACATTTCTATGTAGCCAAAAGCGGACATTTCAATCTAGCCACTACAACCAATGTCATACCCGGATTCAGATGTCGTAGCGCCAGCTAAATACAGATGTCGCATGTTTCATCCGCTTTCTCGTCATTCAGCATTGAAGCGCCGAGCCTGAAGCAGCAGGGCGCTTACGCTCACCCGCGGGCCTTCGCAGACCGCCGCTCAGTTCCTGCGTTTGATGTGACCTCCAGAATCGCCGTCTCCATGTCAGCCGCCGTGAACCGGCGCGGTTTCTTGGTGCCGGGTTGCGCTTCGTTCTCCCGCACCGGAAGCCCTC
>NZ_PREY01000063.1:0-18392 GCF_002959955.1 Burkholderia sp. BE12
CCGCGGATAGGCGTAAGCGCCCTGCTGCTTCAGGCTCGGCGCTTCAATGCTGAATGACGAGAAAGCGGATGAAACATGCGACATCTGTATTTAGCTGGCGCTACGACATCTGAATCCGGGTATGACATTTGGTGTAGGTCCCAAGTTCAGATGTCGTGTTTCCGCTAAATAAAAATGTCGTGTTTTGGCCTGTAGGTTGATCGCCTGCACCCTTGGGAGCGCCGGCGATGAACGCGACTGGGACGATCACCATGACGATGCGTGAAGTGGATCGGTTGAAGGTCATCGAGGCTGTAGCCGAGTGTCGGCTCAAGCCGGGCCAGGCGGCCGAACGATTGGATTTGAGCGTGCGGCAGATTGAGCGTCTGGTATTGCGCTATCGCGCGGCCGGCGTGGCCGGATTGGTGTCAGGCAAGCGTGGGCGCCCGAGCAATCATCAGTTGCCGGCTGGAAAGGCGCAGCGGGCGCTGGCATTGATCCGCGAGCGCTACGCGGATTTTGGGCCGACCTTGGCCTGCGAGAAGCTGCGTGAATGTCACGGCATTGATCTGGCTGTTGAAACGGTTCGTACGCTGATGAGGGCTTCCGGCCTATGGATTCCACGCAAGCAACGCCCGCCGAAGGTCTACCAACCGCGCAACCGCCGTGCATGCCTCGGGGAGCTGATCCAGATCGACGGTAGCGACCACCGTTGGTTCGAGGACCGTGCGCCAGCTTGCACGCTGCTGGTGTTCATCGACGATGCAACCGGACGGTTAATGGCGCTGCATTTCACGGCGACCGAATCGACGTTCAGCTATTTTGAAGCGCTGTCGAAGTATTTGGATTCGCATGGCAAGCCGATGGCGTTCTATAGCGACAAGGCCAGCGTCTTTTATGTGAAGAAGCGCTCGGAGACCGCGGGCAAAGGCGTCACGCAGTTTGGCCGAGCGCTGTACGAGCTCAATGTCGACGCGTTCTGTGCAAACTCAAGTCAGGCCAAGGGACGTGTCGAGCGAGCGCACCTGACGCTGCAGGATCGGTTGGTCAAGGAGTTGAGATTGCGCGGCATCAACACCGTGACCGACGCCAACGCTTATGCGCCCTCCTTCATCGCCATGTATAACGCGCGCTTCGCGAAGCCGCCGCGCAGCGGCTTTGATGCGCACCGGCCGCTGCGGGATGACGAGAATCTGGACTGGCTGCTGACCTGGCGCGAAACGCGCCGGGTCTCGAAGTCCCTGACGGTGCTGTACGACCGGGTGCTGTATCTGCTGGACGATACGCTCGAGAATCGGAAGCTGATTCATCGCTACATCGACGTCTGGGAGTACCCGGATGGCCGGATTGAAATACGGGCCGATGGCGAGGTATTGCAATGCCGCCTTTACGACAAGCTGGCAGAGGTCGATCAAGGCGTAATCATCGACCACAAGCGTCTGAGTCACGCACTGCAGGTCGCTGAAGCGATCCAGGCGCAGCGCGACAATCGTCGCATCTCGGGCTCACCGTCGCGCGCCAATCGCGGGCTGCCAGTGCGGCCCAAGACATCGGTACCGGGCGCAAAGAAACAGCGTGCGTTCACGGAGGCCGATATCGAAGCAGCCATCCTGCAGGTTGCTTCACAAGCCAATCAGGCGGAATCGAACCGGTGGTCTGCCAAGGCCCGCGGATAGGCGTAAGCGCCCTGCTGCTTCAGGCTCGGCGCTTCAATGCTGAATGACGAGAAAGCGGATGAAACATGCGACATCTGTATTTAGCTGGCGCTACGACATCTGAATCCGGGTATGACATTTGGTTGTAGTGGCTAGATTGAAATGTCCGCTTTTGGCTACATAGAAATGTCCGCTTTCGTGCCGCGTAAGCTGTTCGGCCGCCGGGTGTCCGGCGCCGGAGGCTGCGATGGCTGCAACGGAGCGGATCACGATGACGATGCGCGAACTGGACCGGTTCAAGGTCATTCAGGACGTGGCGGATGGCACGCTCAAGCCGTGGCGCGCGGCAGAACGACTGGGTTTGACGGTGCGACAGATCGAGCGTCTGGTGATCCGCTACCGGGAATCTGGTGCGGCTGGACTGACCTCGCGCAAGCGTGGCCAACAAGGTAACCGGCGTCTGGACGATCACCATGACGACGCGGGGGCCGCGCTGCTGATCGCGTTGTCGGGCAACGCGCGTTATCTGCCGCACCTCGACGAGGCCAGGCGCCACCGCGGCGTCGAATGGACCGCCGATCTTGCCGAAGCTGCATCGGCAGCCAATGCGCAATCGTCGGCCTGCCGTTGCTGCCGGTCGATCGTGCAGTTGCGCAAACAACTGGCCGAGTTGCCGCGCGTCGTCGTGCGGTTGAGGCCCTGGCTTTCACCCGAAGCGCTCGAAGCGAGGGCAAACGCCGTTCGCATTGCCTATCGAAGCGGCGGCGCCGATGCGGCGCTGCCGATCGCCCGTCGCTAGGCGCTCGGCCCACCCTCGCGCGCTGACGCGCCGAATCCCACGCACCGCCACGCACGCCTCCCTCCCCGACCGCTTCCCCGCAGTCGCCGCATCTCGATTCCGAGCGATTCCGCAGAGGACCTTTCCTGCGCAGCGCCTTAATCGACCGCCGCCCGATCTCCAATAATGGCCGCTCGATCCATCGGCCGCCAGGCCGGTCCAACAACAACAAACACCTATGCATCCCTGCCAATCGAACCAGCATGCCGGCGCACGCGTCGCGGGGACCGTCATTGCCGCCTGCCTGACCGGCTTCGTGCCGGACGTCGCGCTTGCCCAGAGCAGCGTGACGCTGTACGGCCTGATCGACACGTCGATCACCTACTCGACCAACCAGCGCACGCGCGGTGCCGGCTCGCCCGGCAGCGGCGGCGTCGCGATGACGAGCGGCGCACTGAACGCATCGCGCTGGGGGCTGCGTGGCCGCGAGGATCTGGGCGGCGGAACGGCCGCGGTCTTCGCGCTCGAAAACGGCTTCTCGGGCACCACCGGCAAGCTGTCGCAGAAAGGCGTCGACCTGTTCGGCCGCCAGGCGTGGATCGGCGTGAGTTCGCAGACGGCCGGCACGCTGTCCTTCGGCCGCCAATACGACCTGATCCTCGATTTCGTGACGCCGCTCGGCGCGTCCGGCCCCGGCTGGGGCGGCAACCTCGCGGTTCACCCGTACGACAACGACGATTCGAACCGCAATCTGCGCATCAACCACGCGGTGAAGTACACGAGCCCGATGGTTCGCGGGCTGAGGTTCGGCGCGATGGTCGGGTTCTCGAACACGGCCGGCCAGTTCTCCAACAACGCGGTGTGGAGCACGGGCGTGTCGTATGCGAACGGGCCGCTGAAGCTCGGCGCCGGCTACCTGAAGATCAGCCGCGACCGCAACGCGCCGAACCCGGACGGCGCGCTCAGCACGGTCGACGGTTCGGCGACGATCACGGGCGGCAACCAGCAGATCTGGGCGATGGCCGGGCGTTATGCATTCGGGCCGCACTCGGTCGGCGCCGCGTGGTCGCATTCGACCACCGACGGCGTGACAGGCGTGCTTCAGGGCGGCAACATCGTGCCGCTGAAGGGCGAATCGCTGGTTTTCGACAACTTCACGATCGACGGACACTACTTCGTCACCCGTGCGCTGAGCGTCGCCGCCGCGTACACGTACACGATGGGCCGCTTCGACACCCGCACGGGCCAGACGCGCCCGAAATGGAACCAGGTCGTCGCGCAGGTCGACTATGCGCTGTCGAAGCGCACGGATGCCTATCTCGAAGGCACGTACCAGAGCGTGAGCGGCGGCAACGGCAATCCGGCGTTCAACGCGACCGTCTGGACCTTGACGCCTTCCGCGAACGGCAACCAGGCCGTCGTCGCGCTGGGGCTGCGGCACAAGTTCTGACGAAGCCGCGTGCGCCGCGGCCTCATGCGGCCTCACGCGGCCGACCGACGGCATCCGGCAAGGGCTCCCAGCATCACCCCGCTGTCCGCGACCGGCACTGACAAGGCCGTGCCCCATGCGCGGCCTTGTCCGCTGTGGCGTGCGGCGCATACCGCACCCCGCTGGCGGTCGCAAGAATGCCTCCCGACTGTCGCGTTTGCGCAAAAAATGCGGAGAAACTGGGCACGTTGTGACATTTTTCCTAATCTATTTGCAGCGACGCCGCGATCCGGCGTTCCGGTCGCAACATTCTTTCATCTGGCGCACCATCGGCTTACGAGCCCGCATCACGGCAACGGAGCCGGACCTTTCGCGCCATGGCGGCCGGACAGCTGCGTGCGGATGGCACGCGCCACGCTTTCAATGCAGTCAACCGCTGGAGACGAACGATGAGCAAAATGAACCGAATTGCGGTCCTGGCAACTTTCGTACTGCTTGCCGGTTGTCACAACGCGGCGAAAACGCCCGAGAATGCCGGCGCGGCGCCGCAGCCCTCGAGCGAAACCGTCGCGACGGTGACGGCCGACGATCTGAACAACCCGAACAGCCCGCTCGCCAAGCGCAGCATCTACTTCGATTTCGACCAGTACTCGGTGAAGCCCGAATTCCAGTCGCTGCTGCAGGCGCACGCCGACTACCTGCGCAGCCACCCGGCGCGGCACGTGCTGATCCAGGGCAACACCGACGAGCGCGGCACGTCCGAATACAACGTCGCGCTCGGCCAGCGCCGCTCGCAGGCCGTGATGAGCGCGCTTGAAACGCTTGGCGTGCAGGCCACGCAACTGGAGGCGGTCAGCCTCGGCAAGGAGAAGCCGGTCGCGCTCGGCCACGACGAGGAAGCGTGGGCGCAGAACCGCCGCGCCGATCTCGTCTATCGTTGATCCAGGCGCCGCCGCCGCGGCGATACGTAAAAAGCATGGAATAACTGCGCCGCCGAAACGTCTTCTCATCGCGCAGACGCGCGGTTCACGCGAACCGCCTTTCCTGTCGCCTGCGCGCTGCAAGGAGATTGCAATGAAATCGGCAACGTTGGCTGCGGCGCTGATCGCGGCGCTGGTGCTCGTGCTGTCGGCGGGCTGTACGTCGTCGGGCAGCGGCGTGTCGCAAGGCCCGGGCATGAGCCGGTATGGCGGCTCGGGAGGCAGCGGTGGCGGAGGGTGCGGAGGCTACTGACCTGGCGCGCCGCGGCAAGGAAAACGGGGCGACGCATCGCGCGCGAGCGCCGGAAACCGGCTGCCTCGCCCACGACGCCCCGCCCCCGGGCCACGACTCAACGCATCGCCTTCACGTCGGCCGGCGTGACGCTCGCGGGCTGGCCGCCCCACGTCGCGCGCAGGTAGTTCGAGAGCTGCGCGAGTTCGTCGTCGCCGAGCGTGCGCGCGAAGCCCGGCATCGGCTGCAGGTTTTCGAAGCCGGCGAACTTCTGTTCGTCGATGCCGTCGAGCATCGCGACCAGTAGGTTGCGCGGATCGCCCTGGCGCACCGTCGAGTTGCCGTTCATCGGCACCGCCACGTGCGGCTTGCCTTCGCCGTTGAAACCGTGACAGCCGGCACAGACCGCGAGATACACCGAGCGGCCGGCGGCCAGCTGCGCGGCGTCGGCCGACACCGGCTTCACCGGTTGCGGCGCGGGCGGCGTATCGCCTAGCAGGTACACCGACAGCGCGCGCAGGTCGTCCTTCGTCAGGTACTGCGTGCTCAGGTGCACGACCGGATACATCTCGCCGAACGCCGAGCCTTGCGGCGCGATGCCGACGCCGAAGAACGTCTGCAGGTCGGTACCCGTCCAGCCGCGCGCGGCCAGACCGGCCGGCGTGATGTCGGGCGCGGCCACACGGCCGAGCGCCGCCCCCGCGAACGGCTTCGCACCGTCGAGCTGCCCGGTGAACGCGCGCGGCGTGTGACATTCCGCGCAGTGGCCGAGCGCACCCGCGAGATAGCGGCCGCGCTGCCAGTCGGCGGATTGCCCGGCCGACGCGTCCGGCAGGCTGTCCTTCAGGAACACCATGTCCCAGAAAACCATGCCGAAGCGCAGGTTGTACGGGAACTTGAGTTCATGCGCGCGGTTTTCCTGCGCGACCGGCTTGACCGTCATCAGGTACGCGTACATCGCGTCGGTGTCGGCACGCGTGAGCTGCCGGTACGACGTGTACGGCATCGACGGGTACAGGCGCTTGGCCCGCGCCTTGCCGTCGTGCAGCGCGGCGTAGAAGTCGTCGGCGCTCCAGTTGCCGATCCCGTGATCCTTGTCGGGCGTGATGTTCGAGCCGTAGAACGTGCCGAACGGCGATTCGAGCGCCGCGCCGCCGGCGAACGGCGCGCCGTCCTTCGCGGTGTGGCACGCCGCGCAGTCGGCGGCCTTGACGAGATAGCGCCCGCGCGCGATCTGGTCGGCGCCGGGTGCGCCGGACGCCGCGCTCGACGCCGGCGCGTCGTGGCCGCCGCAGGCGGCGAGCAGCAGCGCGCAGGCCGCCGCGAGCGCGGGCAGGCCCGCGGCCCGTGCGACACGATGAGCGAATGTGCGTTTCATGCGGCGTCCTTCACGAGTCCCGGCGTCGTCAGCACCACGTCCTTGACGGCTTCGTAGTAGCGGACATAGCCCGTGCAGCGACAAAGATGCGCGTCGAGCGCATCGGTGATCGTGCGCTCCACGTCGGCCTTCGCGATCGGCTCGCGCTTCAGGCGTTCGATCAGCACGGTCGCCGCGTTGACGAAACCCGGCGTGCAGTAGCCGCACTGGAAGCTGAAGTGCTCGAGGAACTTCTGCTGGATCGGCGACAGCTCGACCACTTCGCCTGCTTCGTTGCGCTTCGCATGGCCTTCGATCGTGCGGATCGAACGGCCGTGAAAGAAGTGCGCGCCGGTAATGCAGGTGCGCATCTCCTCGCTCGTGCCGTCCGGCTTGTCGACGATCACGACGCACGCGTGGCAGATGCCCTGCCCGCAGCCGAGCCGCGAACCGGTGAGGCCGGCGTACTCGTGGAGGAACTCGATCATCATCAGCCCTTCGGGCACCTGCATCGGGCCGACGGACTTGCCGTTGATCCTGACCGACAGCGGCTTCTGCTGGAACCGGACGAGCGGACGCTCGACGGCGGCCGATGCCGGTGCCGATGCCGGCGCGGCAGGCGCGGACGCCGGTGCGACGGAAGCCGCGGTCGGTGCGGCAGCGCCGGTCGCAGCCGCGCCGGCGCTCGCGGCCGAAGCCGCGGTTTGGGCGGTCGTCATGCGAGCACCTCCTGAATCTTTTGCGGGGTCACCGGCAAGTCGGTGAAACGATGGCCGATCGCGTGCGCGATGCCGTTCACGATCGCGCCGACGACAGGGATCATCACCACTTCGGCGACACCCTTCGGCGGATCGGTTTCGGACAGCGGCGGCAGCACGTCGTCCGTCTGCGTCCAGACGGCGACGTCGGATGCGCGCGGCAACCGATAACGGTTGAAGTTCCACGTGCCGTTGCCGGGGCCGTCCTCGTAGAGCGGCAGGTATTCATGCAGCGCATGGCCGATGCCCATCGCGAGACCGCCCTGCAACTGGCCCGACACGAGCTGCGGCGAAATCTGGTTGCCGCATTCCATGATCGAGTGGTGCGTGAGCAGTTCGACCTTGCCGGTCGCTTCGTGCACGGCCAGCTCGACGAGCGTGCCGACCGCCGTGTAGTACGTGACGGCCGCGTTGTTGCGGCTCGTCGGCGGGATGAACACGCGCTTGCGATCGAGCACGCGATAGCCGTTCGCGGTCGGCGGCAGCGTGCCGCGCAGCGCGGTCGCGCCCGACGGTGCGGCGGTGCCCGGCACCGGGCCGTCGTCGGCCCCGGTCTTCGGCGCGCCGACACGCAGCGACAGCCCGTCGATCGGCAGACGCTCGACCGTGCCGCCCACGTCGAACTCGGCGTCGGTCCACTGCCAGCGGTTGAACACGTGCACGACGGCGCCGGTCGGCAGGCCGAGCGCATGCGCCTGCTTCGCGAGCTGCTCGAACGTCAGCGGCTCGAGGCCGTCGGCGGTCAGCTTGCCGTCGACCCAGCGCGCATCTTCGATACGAATCGTGTACGGCGCGGCCTGGCCGCCGCCCAAGCCACGCGTCCAGATCGACATCGCGGCCGGCCACAGCCCGTGGCGGAACACCGCGCGCGCGGCCTCGCGCGTGCTGTGCGTGAAGTAGTACGCCGAATTCGTCGCGCTCGACGGCGACGCATAGCCCGGCGACCAGCGCGGGTTCGCGCTCAGGCGGTCCTGGTCGGCCTGCGACATCAGGTACGGATCGCCGCTCGTCTCGATCGGCAGGTCCGGCCATTCGGTTACGGCCACGCGGACGTCGGTCGCCGGGCGGCCGAGCCATTTCGCGACCGCGACGGCCTGCGACGTCGACATCCCCGTGCCGATCTCCGCGGCCGTGTGTTGCAGCGACACCTTGCCGTGCGCGTCGAATTCGACCTTCGCGAACGATGCTTCCGCGCCCGTGCCGAAATCCTTCTGCACGCACGCGAAGCCGACGCCGTAGCGCTTGCCCGGATGCGCGGCCTCGAATTCGGCCTTGCGCGCGGCGCGGCGCGTCCACAGCGGATGCTGCTTCGCACGCTCCAGCACTTCGTCGACGCGCAGCGCGCCGGCGGGAATCGCGCCCTGCGTGTTCTTCATCCCCGAACGCAGCGCGTTGCGCAGACGGAAGTCGATCGGGTCGATGTTCAGTTGCGCGGCGATCTCGTCGATCGCCATCTCGGTCGCGGCCATGCTCTGCAGCGTGCCGTAGCCGCGTGCGGAGCCGGCGTCGATCGCGCGCGACGCGATCGCGACCGCCGCGAGGTCGCTCTTCGGGAAGTAGTAGATCGATTGCGCGGCGGTGGCGCCGACCATCGCGACCGACGGCGAGAAGTTCGAGCGCCCGCCACCGTTCGCCTCGAAGTCGCCCTTGAACGACTGCAGCAGGCCCGTGTTGCGGTCGACCGCGATCCGGTAATGCATCTTGAACGCGTGACGCTTCAGCGACGTCTGGAACTGTTCGTAGCGGTCGTTCGCGAAACGCACCGGGCGGCCGTCCGCGTACAGTGCGCAGACGAGACCGTAGAACGGCACGTTGCAGTGATCCTTCGAGCCGTAGCCGACCGTGTAGCACGGATGCACGAACAGCTTCTTCACCGGGAAGCGGCATTTCGCGACCATCGCGGCGGCGTTCTCCGACACTTCGAGCGGCGACTGGGTCGGCACGACGAGGTGCAGCGCTTGCGTCGCGGCGTCGTACCAGCAGTTCGCGTTGTCGGGTTCGAGCGCGGCCGTATCGACCGACTGCGTGTTGTATTCGCGGTCGAACACGAGCCAGTCGGCCGACGGATGGTCGAGCTCGCCGGCGATCTGCCCGGCGAGGAACATGCCCTGCTCGTCGAGCTTGCCGTGCTCCTTGCCGTCCGGCCAGACCGGCAGGTGCTTGCGCATCATGCTCGGGAAGATCGGCGCGTCCTTCAGGCTCGAATAGACGTCGTCGTCATAGGCGGTCTTGCCGCCCACGCGCACGTAACGGAAGGTACCCCACGGATCGCGCTCGAGCGGGCCCGTGACCGTGCCGTAGCGGATCACGTCGTCGCGGAACTTCAGCGCATTCTTCGCGAAGCGGAAGCGCGCGAAGTCGTGATAGATCAGGATCGCGACCGCATGGCCGAGATACGCGGGCGTCTTGCCGGCCGGCAACAGCATGTCGTCGCCGTAGAACGCCGGGAACGCGACGCCGTCGCGCGCGAGATCGTCGGCGGTGACCACGCGGTCCGGCTTCAGCTCGTCGCCGAGCAGCGACAGGTCGAAGCCTTCGTATGTACGATCGGCCTGCGTGACGCGCAGGATCATCGCGTGCGACTGCTGCTGCGGCCAGTGCGGCATGTCGGCGGCGCGCACGTCGCGGGCGAACACTTTCGAGCCCGTGACCTTCGCGATACCGTCGATGCGGAATTGGGGGATGCCGGTGACGCTATCCCATTTGACGGGAGTGAGGAGTTTTTCTTCGAAGAGCGCCGCGAACGCGCGGCTGCCGATGGGCGCGACATACACCGCGACGCCCGCCAGCACGCTGGCTTTCAGAAAACCCCGCCGTGACAGGCCGTGGTTTTTCATTGGGGGAACCTCCTGAGGCGGCTCGGACGGCGATCGGGTGTCGCGGCGTTCGGAGCGGCGCGCATTCTGGCATTCTTTTTGATATATCGCCTATAGTATTTCCCGCATGAAATACTTATCGAAATTCTTATAACGGGACTCAGCCGGGCTGCGGCGGGTGGTCGCGGGGGCGATTCGTTGTTCGTTTGCGTGCGGCTGGCGGCCGCCGCACCGGCTTCGCGGTCTGCGATCGGCCGCCGCACATCGTTCCGTTCGCAACGATGCTGCCTTCGTGCCGACGAATCCGCAAGCCTCCCGCAGCCGTGGTTTACGACTATCGCGCGAGGCGGTGCGCGGCGCTGCCGGGCGGCCCGCGATGCCGGTTTTTCATGGTAATGTCGTGCGCATCCGGCTCGGCCGGGCGCCCGCCACGTGCCGTGCGGATGCCGCCAGCCATCGCGACATCGTGTCGAGGTCAACGACCATGGCAGTCAGGGCATCTCTCCTGAACTCCGTTCTCGCCACTCCCCCCTCCGGCAATCACCGCGTGACGGCCGCGCTGCGTCCGTCGATGCTCGTGACGCTGTTCGAGGACGTGCGCCCGATGGCGATGTCCGGGCTCGCGAGCGGCTTCGTCGCGGCCGTCGCGCTGATGCGGCTGCAGCAGCTCTGGTGCCTCGTATGGCTGATCGTCGACATCGCCCTGCTCGCCACGCGGCTCTCGATCGCGCGGGCCTACGCGGTTCGACGCGACGCCGGCGACGACCGTACCGAATATTGGGCGAGGCGCTATGCGCCCGTGTCGCTCGTCGCGTGCTTCGTGCTCGGCCTCGGCGTGATGGGCTGCGTGCAAGCCGCCGACGTCGAGCTCGGCACGCTGTCGGTGATGGTCGCGGGCGGCGTGTTCGGCGGGATCGCGTCGCGCAATTCGGCGCTGCCGCGGCTCGCGATGACGCAGGTCGCGCTCGGCGTGCTGCCGATCGGCGTCGGCGCGCTGCTGGCCCATCGGCCGGGCGCGTGGCTGCTGTTGCCGCCGCTGGCGATCTATCTCGCGGCGATGCGCACGGTGGTGCAGCGCCACTACCGCGTGCTCGTCGCGCTGATCGCCACGCGCCAGCGCAATGCCGAACTCGTCGCCCGCTTCGACGCCGCCCTCACCTACATGCCGCACGGCCTGTGCATGATCGACGACGAGAGCCGCGTGATCGTCGCGAACCGGCGCACCGCGCAACTGTTCGGCTCGCCGCGCGAGATCATGCTCGACACGCCGCTGCCGGCCGTCGTCGCCGCGCTCGGCGCCAATGCCGTGATCGATCCCGGCGGCGCCGGCCTCGCCGTGCAGTGCGACAACTGGCTGAACCGAGACGAACCCGGGTCGCTCGACATCACGCTCGCCGACGGCCGCCAGCTCGAACTGACGCGCCACCGCGTACCGGACGGCAACGCGGTGATCATCGTCGAGGATGTCACCGCGCGCCGCCAGACCGAACAACACATCCGGCACCTCGCGCGGCACGACGCGCTGACGGGCTTGCCGAATCGCCACGAACTGCACGCGCAGCTCAAGCGGATGCTCGCGCGCCGGCCGCGGCTGCCGAGCCCCGCGTTCGCGGTCATGTATCTCGACCTCGACGGTTTCAAGTCGATCAACGACCGCTTCGGCCACCAGGCCGGCGACGAAGTGCTCACGCAGGTCGCCAGGCGGCTCGGCAAGACGTTGCCGCCGGGCGAACTCGCCGCACGCATCGGCGGCGACGAATTCATCGTCGCGATCGACGACACGACGATGCATGCGTGCTCGATTCTCGCCGCGCGCATCATTCGGCAGATTTCGGCGCCGTACACGCTGTCGATCGGACAGACCGTCTGCATCGGCATCAGCATCGGCATCGCACTCGACGACGGGCACGGCTCGCCCGACGAGTTGATCCGGCAGGCAGACAGCGCGCTGTACGACGCGAAGTCGGCCGGCAAGGGCATCTACTGTTTCTATTCGAGCGGCAGCCGCCGCGTGGCGCCGGTCACCGCAAACTGAGGCGGCGACGCGCGCCGCACCGCGCATTCCCCTTTCCGCATTTCCGTCACCGCGTCCGCCGCATCCTCCCGACGATTCAATTCCGAAACGTTTTGCCGGTTCCCACGTGGCGCCGCGCGTTCGCGTGTCACGTGACGTGTTCCGTAACATCGCCGTCCGGCACGTCCAAAGATGGCTGCAGAAGCCCGCACGATCGCGGCAGAGGGCGGTATTTCGCGGCTGGCACTCTTATTGCTCCTTGATGGGGAAAGAACGTTTCAGGGAGCCCCAACATGAATACCGTCGACGTCATCGCACGAACCGAAATCATCGACGAACAGGCTGTGATCGACGGCGCGTCGCTGATTCGCCGGCTCGTGTCCGACCGTCGGATGCCGGCCGCGTACGAAGCCGCATGCGTCGACAATCCGCCGCTCACGCTGTACGGCGCGTATCGCCAGGGCGTCGCCGATCACACCGCGCGGCGAGCAAATCCCTATCGCGCCGGCAGCCGTTTCTGGGCCCTGTGGGAAGAAGGACGTCTCGAAGCTGAAACATCCGGCCGGTAAGCCGGTTGTACGCGTCGCCCCTGTCGCGACAAGGGATCGACGCGATATTCCACGCGTGGATGCAGCCGGCCGATGCGCCGGCATGCGTTCATCGCTGCAACATCCGCCTCGGTCTGGCGAGGCATCCTCGTCGATCAAGAAAAACGCGGGCAGTAGCGATCGGGGTTGGCGACACTACACCGATCGCCAGCGAATCACGATGCGATCGCCAAAGCGCGCACGGCATGTCGATGCCCGACGCCGCACACCCACATCAAGCAGCCACGCGCGCGCCCCTTCAGCCGAACAACTTCATCGCCGTCGTCAACGTATTCACGACGCCCCAAGCCAGCGGCACCAGCACATACAGCCAGAACACGGCCAGCACCGCCTTGTTGGTCGGACGAACGGCAGTCACGGTTTGATTCATTTCCCAGCGTCTCCAGAATTTATTTGCCGGCTTCGAGTTGCGCATCGGTCATGTGATGGCGCTCGTTCACGTGCTTGACGAACAGGTTGCAGACGAAACCGATCACGAGCAGCGCCGCCATGATGTGAACCGTCATCGTGTACGCGTCGGCCTTCACGACGCCGTGCGCAACTTCATACGCACGGATGTAGTTCACGAGAACCGGCCCCGCGATACCCGCCGCGGCCCACGCCGTCAGCAGCCGTCCATGAATTCCGCCGACATATGCGGTGCCGAACATGTCCGCGAGATACGCCGGCACCGTCGAGAACCCGCCGCCGTACATCGACAGAATCAGGCAGAACGTCAGCACGAACAACGCGATCTGCCCCGACGCCGCAAACAGCGGCACGCAGAAATACAGCACCGCACCGAACGCGAAGAAAATGAAATATGTGTTCTTGCGTCCCACCCAGTCCGACGCCGATGCCCACACGAAGCGCCCGCCCATGTTGAACAACGACAGCAGCCCGACGAAGCCGGCCGCGGCCGCCGCGCTCACCGCCCCCTTGAAACTTTCCTGAATCATCACCGATGCCTGCCCGATGATGCCGATCCCGGCGGTCACGTTGAGGAACAGCACGAGCCAGATCAGATAGAACTGCGGCGTCTTCAGCGCTTCGTCGATGTGCACGTGATTCGACGTGATCATCTTGTTCTTCGTCACCGCGGGCGGCGTCCAGCCGGCCGGCTTCCACCCGGCGGGCGGCACGCGGATCGCGAGCGAGCCGATCGACATCGAGATGAAGTATGCGATGCCGAGCACGATGAACGTCTCGGCGACGCCGACACTCGTCGCGCTCTTGAAGTGATTCATCAGCGCGACGGACAGCGGCGCGGCGATCATCGCGCCGCCGCCGAAGCCCATGATCGCCATCCCGGTCGCCATCCCGCGGCGATCGGGGAACCAGCGGATCAGCGTCGACACCGGCGACACGTAGCCGAGCCCCAATCCGATGCCGCCGACCACGCCATAGCCGATGTACAGCAGCATGATCTGGTGCGTCTTCACGCCGAGCGCGGAAATCAGGAAGCCGCCGCCGAAGCAGCATGCCGCCGTGAACATGGTGCGACGCGGGCCGACCCGTTCGAGCCACTTGCCGGCAAAGGCCGCCGACAAGCCGAGGAAGAAGATCGCGAGCGAGAAGATCCAGCCAAGCGTCGTCAGCGACCAGTCACCGGGCGCGGATTCGGTGACGCCGATCACTTTCGTGAGCGGGCCGTTGAATACCGAGAACGCGTAGGCCTGGCCGATACACAAATGCACGGCCAGTGCCGCGGGCGGCACCATCCAGCGCGAAAACCCCGGTTGCGCGATGGTGGCTTCCTTGGAAAAGAAAGGCGCGGCGCCCGCGGGGGCGCCTGGCTCGATAACGCTGCTCATCAGTGGTGTCTCCGTTGGGGGATCGTGTGCGATCCGTTTTGTATGTCGGCGTTTCGACCGGGCGCTGTCGTCGCTCGTCTGGCGGGAGCGCCGCCTTATATGCAACGCGCGATCATATTGAAAGGCGCGTCGGGTCGATCCGCTGGCCGTTTTTGGCATCGGCCTTGGAGAACTTAGTTGATCAAAACTGCATGTTCAATATGCAATTTTTTATCCTATTCGGGATGACCCGGGCGGCGAAGCGAGTCAGGACAGGCTTGAATGCCCTGCCCGGTCGGCTCCCGACGGGCCCCGGCCGCGGCGCCGGGCGAGCGGCCCGCTGAATGTCGCTTGTCGCGTGATCGCGACCGATGCGCGCCTCCAAATCATGCGACGGGTCGGCGCCACGAACCATCGGATGCGGCTCCCCGCATCGCTCGCCGTGGCCCATCCGCGCAATCGCTCGCCGCGCGTCCGTGCGTGCGTGAATTCGTGAATTGGATCGAACGGGTATGGGAACCGTATTTCGATCGACGCGTGCAAGCGTTCGGCACGGAACGCGCCCGGCGCGGCGCGCAGCGCTCGTTTCCTCTATAAGATGGCAGATTCCGTTCATCGAACGATGCTGCCATGACTTCCTCCTCACCCCGAAATCCCATTCACTGCGAAATCGATCTCGACGCGCAAGGCAAGCACGCGGGCTACCTGCGGCTGCCGCACTCCGTGCACCGCTCCGCATACGGCTGGCTGCCGATCCCGATCGCGTCGATCCGCAACGGCGACGGCCCGGTCGCGCTCGTCATGGCCGGCAACCACGGCGACGAGTACGAAGGCCAGATCATCGTGTCGCAACTGATGCGCGAGATCGAGCCCGACATGATCAGCGGGCAGTTGATCCTGCTGCCGATGGCGAATTTCCCGGCGGCGGACGCGGGCCAGCGCGTGTCGCCGCTCGACGAAGGCAACCTGAACCGCAGCTTTCCCGGCGACCCGACCGGCACGCCGACGCAGATGATCGCCCACTACATCGAGCACGCGCTGCTGTCGCGCGCGCAGTATCTGGTCGACCTGCATTCGGGCGGCAGTTCGCTGCTGTACCAGGGCGGCAACATGCTCGCGATCGATCCGCTCGACGCCGACGAAGCCGCGAAGCTCAACGGGCTGCTGGTCGCGTTCGGGTTGCAGAATGCGCTGCTGCACGCGCCGAATCCCGTGCATTCGGCGTCGGCCGCGCGCCGGCAAGGCGCGATCTCGATCGTCACCGAACTCGGCGGCGCCGGCATGGCCGACCCGTCGCTGATCCGGCTCGGCCGGCACGGGCTGCTGCATTACCTCGGCTACATCGGGCTGCTGCACGGCGCGCTCGTGCCAGACGCGCCGCCGACCGTCACGCGCTTCATGCGCGTCGACGGCGATCGCCATTTCGTCTATGCGTACGAGCGGGGGCTGTATGAACCGCTCGTCGAACTCGGCGATCAGGTGAAGGCCGGGCAGCCGGCCGCGTGGGTGCATTTTCCCGATACGCCATTGCGCGAACCGGTGCTGCACCGGTTCAACGGCGATGGCGAGGTGGTGTGCAAGCGCGTGCCCGCGCAGGTGCGGCGGGGAGATTGCCTGTTTCAGTTGGCGGAATTGTCGACCCCGCCGCGTGTCATCGAGTGACGAATCCGACTGGCGCGTTCGCGACGTCGTACGCCGACGCCGGTGCATACGCGCTGATCGTCAGTCGGACGACATCGGCGACTCGTTTCCCTGCGCCACGCCGCATTGATGGCAATGCGGGAAGAAGAAGAAATTCCGGCCGCCGCATTCGCATACGTTGAAAAGCTTCAATCCACAATGCACGCAGAAAGTGGAATCGTCGCCGCCGAGATTCCATTGTTTGTCGCATGACGGGCAGCGCTTTTTCTCGAGTGACCGGACGGCTTTTTCGTATCCGATCGTGCGCGCGCGTTCGCCCTGATCCTGCTGCAATTCGAGCCGTTTGCGTTCGGCATAGCGCTGAAACGCCTTCATCATGTAAAGACCGGCGAATACCGTGAGCACGATGCCGACCAGGACCCGGACATAGCCGCCGAAATTCGGCAAGTACGGGACCAGTTCAATGAAAAACGCACTCAGCGCAAACAGGCCGAAACCGTACACGAACGGCCAGTAGCGCGCCTTGCGGTAGCGGATGAACAGCCAGATCGCAACCAGCAGGATCGGTAGCGTCAGCGCCAGCCGCAGCCCGAACACCTGCATCTCGTAGTGCCGTGTGGCTTCGTCGAAGCGCCGTTCGGCTGCTGCGTTCGCTTCGGCGATTTGCGTGTCGACTTGAGTTTGCTGCGATGCCAATGCCCGTTGCTGGTCGCCGATCGCATCGATCTGATGCTGCCAGTTGACCACCACGGCCTGGAGCGTATCCAGCTTGCGCGTTCTCGCCAGAATGTCCGGGTCCCTCGCACCGTTTCCCGTCACCGCGCGGGTGGCCAGCCAGTTGCGGAAACTTTCCTTCTCGGCCGCGTATTCCTTCGCGGCGCGGCCGCGCGCCACTTCCATCGTGTCGACTTTCTCGGCAAGCGCGTCGCGCTGCGCCAGCAGCTGGCGGCGCGCCGCATCCAGCCGCGCTTTTGTCGGAGCATCGGCGAATTGCTCGACGACCGGCGGACCGCCGCTCGGAGCGAACGCCATGTCGCGAATCACGAGACTGCCGAGCATGTTCAGAAAGACGGCGAAGATGATCGCGATCACCCAGGAGGCGAGTCGCAGGAGCCGCGCAGGGCTGGTCAGGCCATCGCCGGAAGTCATCATTGTTTTTTTCCTTCTTGTTGGAATGGAGTGCCGCCATCTTGGACGAGGCATCAAATGTCCGCAACTGACCGGCAACCCTCCCCGTCATATAGAATGACGCGCTTTGCCCGTACGCCTATGTGGTTCAAGAACCTTCAGCTTCATCGTCTTCCGGCACCTTGGGCCGTCACCCCCGATCAGATGGAAAAATGGCTGGCGCCTCACGCGTTCCAGCCGGGCAGCAGCGTCGAAATGCAGCGCGTCGGATGGGCGTCGCCGCGTGACGACGGCGCGCTCGTGTATTCGATCAACCGGCAGATGCTGCTGGTGTTTCGCTCCGAAAAGAAGCTGCTCCCGGCATCGGTCGTCAATCAGGTCACCAAGGCGCGTGCACTCGAAGTCGAAGAGCAGCAGGGCTTCAAGGTAGGCCGGAAACAACTGCGCGAGCTCAAGGAACAGGTCACCGACGAACTGCTGCCGCGCGCGTTCAGCATTCGCCGCGATACCCGCGTGTGGATCGACACGGCGAACGGCTGGCTCGTCATCGATGCCGCAGCACAGGCGCTCGCCGACGACGTTCGCAGCCTGCTCGTCAAATCGATCGACGGGTTGCCGCTCGCGGGCGTTCAGGTGGCGCGTTCGCCGGTCGCCGCGATGACGGACTGGCTGTTGTCCGGCGACGCGCCGGGCGGATTCACCGTGGACCAGGACGCCGAGTTGCGCTCGAGCGGCGAAGGCGGCGCCACGGTGCGGTACGTCGGCCACGCGCTGGAAGCGAACGACATGCGCCGGCACATCGAAGCCGGCAAGCAATGCATGCGTCTCGCGATGACCTGGGATGACCGGATCTCGTTCGTGCTGACACCGGCGCTGACGATCAAGCGTGTCACGCCACTCGACGTGATCAAGGAGGCGGCGGATCCAACCGCGCAGAACGACGATGAGCGCTTCGACTCGGATGTCACGCTGATGACGGGTGAACTGGCGCGGATGCTGACGAGCCTCGTCGATATCCTGGGTGGCGATCAGCAGGACTCGATTCCTCAGCCGGCTGCAGCCTGAACGCCGTCGTCGTCGAGTATCGTCGCCCCGCGACGGCGGGGCTTCGCGCCGATGCGACGAATGAGAGGCGGACCGTCGCCACCGTGGCGGCGGGTCGCGCCGGGCGCTCGCCCCTCTGCCGATCCGCGGCGGTCATCTACGTCGCCCACTCCTCAAAACGGGCACGGCCCCCGCCACGCC
>NZ_PREY01000064.1:0-18149 GCF_002959955.1 Burkholderia sp. BE12
TGCCAGTACCCGCCGCGCCCGCCCCAGTATCCGCCGCCCCAGCGGCCCCAGAAGCCGATCGTCACGGGCGGCCCGTACCAGCCGGAGTAGTACGCCGGGTAGTAATACGGATACGGCGGCGGCACGTAGGCAGGGGCGACGTACACCGGCACCGCCGCGCCGGCATCGACCTGCGCCTGGGGCACGGTCGACGGGGCCGGCCCCGGTGTGGCCGGTGCGACTGGAATCTCGCGCTGCGTCACCGTGGCGGGCACCGGCGCGTAATAAGGTGCATAACCGTACGGGCTCGTGTAGTAGCAGCCGCCAAGCGCCAGTGCGGCCAGCATGGCTGCGGCGGGCCTCGCGGCGGAAATCGGGTTCATCTCGTACTCCGGCAGAATCCGCGCGTCGCCGCCGGCGCGCGCCTGACTCTAGCTTACGTCCCCTGCAGATTTCCGCGCGTATGATCGGTTACTTTTTGTTTCCTGGCCCGGACGTCGAAGCAGGCACGCCGCGTGCTGGCCCGTCCGCGGCGCCGGCGTTGAAGTTGGCGCAAATGCCCTCAACTTGAACGATGTCGGGCTGACCGGCGCGGACGGGCGTCCGCGACCACCGGCAACCGCAAACCGGCGAGCTTCGGCCCGCCCAGACAGGAACGCGGCTCGCGCCGCCATCGACATGACTACGCCACGCCCCACTTCCCGGGCGGACACACCGCTCGATCCGATCATCCAGCTGCTGGCGCTCGCCGGCGAGCAGGGTTATCTGACGCACGCCGACCTCGTCGACGCGCTGCCGCCCGAAAGCGACAGCCCCGACGCGCTCGACGTCGTGCGCGCCGCGCTTGCCGATATCGGCATCGCGGTACTCGACGAGCCGGCCGTGCCTGCACCGTTCGCCGCCGCGGCGCCGGTCGAGGTCGATCGCGAGGCGCTCGACGAAGGCCGGGCCATGCTCGGCGACCTCGCGCGCGGCACGAGCGCGTCGACCGATCCGCTCGCGCTATACATGCGGCGCATGCACGCGGTGCCGTTGCTCACGCGCGAAGGCGAAATCGTGCTCGCCCGCGAGATCGAGACGGGCCGCCATCAGGTACTGCACGCGATTGCCGGTTATCCGCCCGCGGTCGACGCGCTGCTCGCGCGTCATCGCGCGACGGGCGGCGCCGCCGCAACCGGCTCGCCCGATGACGACGACGCCGGCGCGCACGCGCCCGCCCGCTACGATGCGCTGCACGCAGCGGTGTCGGCGCTGCGCGGCGCACTGCATGCGCATGGCAGCCGTTCGGCCGAATACCGCGACGCACGCAACCGCGTGGCCGCGCTGCTCGGTTCGCTCGCCTGGGTCGCGCCGGCCGCCGACGACGCGAGCCGTACGGTGCGCGCACTCGCGGCCGCCCCCCACGATCCGTCGGCGGTCGACGCAGCGTGCTTCGACGCGGTCGCACGGCGCGCGCTCGCGGCGGCGCTGAGCGACGGCCAGCAGAAGGTGCGCGACGCGACGCGTGCGATGCTCGAGGCGAACCTGCGGCTCGTGCTGTCGATCGCGCGCAAGTACCTGAACCGCGGCGTCGACCTGTCCGACCTCGTGCAGGACGGCTGTCTCGGCCTGATGCGCGCGATCGAGAAATTCGAATATCGGCGCGGGTTCAAGTTCTCGACCTATGCGACCTGGTGGATTCGTCAGGCGATCGCGCGCTCGGTCGCGGATCGCTCGCGCACGATCCGCGTGCCGGTGCATGTCGGCGACCAGTACCAGCGCGTGCAGCGGCATGCGCTGCGCTTTCGCCAGCGCACGGGCCGGCGGGCCACGCCGGCCGAGCTCGCGGCCGAAACCGGTCTCGACGAAGACAAGCTCCGCGCGGTGCTCGCGCTGCCCGCAGAGCCGATCTCGCTCGACACGCCGCTGCCCGACGCGGACACCGGCCTCGTGGAACTGATCGAGGATCAGGCATCGGCCAGCCCGTTCGAGCAACTGGCCGACACGCGCATGCGCGAATGCGTGCGGTCGCTGCTGCGTTCGGTCACGCCGACCGAGGCCGACGTGCTGCGCCGGCGGTTCGGCCTCGGCGGCACCGAGCCGGACACCTACGACGCGATCGCGCAGGACGCGGGGATGTCGCGCGAGCGCGTGCGGCAGATCGAGAAACGGGCGCTCGCCGCGCTGCGTACGGCCGCCGAGGCCGAAAACGCGCAGTCGTTTCTCGACGCTTGACCGCATCGCGTGCGGCGCACGGTCGTGCCCTATTCCGGCACGACCGTGCGCTTCGCGCCTGTGCTACGTTTGCCATTGACGCGCATCAAATTTTCTTCATCGCGCGTCGCGACAATGGTTGACAGCCGACCGGCGCACCGCTCGCCGCGTCCATTCCGTTTGTGCTTTCCGGGTCCCTCGCCATGCAGTCGACCGTCAGCCAGACGTACGAGGAAAACCAGCCTATCGCGGCCCGCCTGCGCGAGGCAGCGCAATGGCTCGTCGCCCAGGGCGCGAACCCGTACCGGGCCGCCGCATACCGCGCGGCGGCCGATACGGTCGACGCGCTCGACCGCGACATCCGCGGCGTGTTCGAAACCGGCGGCGTCGAGGCGCTCGGCGCGCTGCCCGACATCGGTGCGGGCGTCGCGCAGGCGATCGCCGAGCTGCTGGTGACGGGGCGCTGGCGCCAACTCGACCGCCTGCGCGGCGACGCGGAACGCGCATCGGCCTTCGAGGCGGTGCCGGGTATCGGCCACGCGCTCGCGCTGCGCATTCATGACGCACTGCACATCGACACGCTGGAGGAACTCGAGCGCGCGGCCCGCAACGGCCAGCTCGAAACGATCGCGGGGGTCGGCCCGCGACGCGCGGTCGGCATCCGCGCCGCACTCGACGACGTGCTGAGCCGCCGGCGGCGCTGGCAAGGTCACATGCAGAACGCCGGCCCCGGCACGGAACCGCCCATCGAACTGCTGCTTTACATCGATCGCCAGTACCGCAACAAGGCGGCCGCCGGCGTGCTGCCGAGGCTCAGGCACCGGCGCCTGAACGCGGACGGATACGTACCGCCGCCCGTGATGCACATGACCAAGGGCGGCTGGCATTTCACGGTGCTGAGCCAGCATGCCGCCATGCGCACGCCGGAAGCCGGGCGCCCGACCGACTCGGTCTCGCTCTACTTCTACGACGCCGTGCAGTGCGAGCACCAGCGCACCGTCTTCACCGAAACGGTCGGCGCGCTCGTCGGCAAGCGGATCGTGCGCGGGCGCGAGATGGAATGCCGCGTGTATTACGCGGGGTGAGTCATGCATCAACGGTTTGCCGACGTCGAAGGCGGTACGGACGGCATCCCCTTTTGACGATCCGGCACGTCGACCCCGTTACGTCGCCCCGTAGCCGCCCTCCTGTCGAACCGCTACCGCCGCGCCCATCCTCGCGCAGGCTCGCCGCCTACGCACTGTCCGCCTTCGCGCGGCGCGCCGGATGACGATGCGCGGCAATGCGCAGTAGCTTCTGGAACGACGGGCATTCGAGATGGTTCGCCGCCGGGCACACGGCCGCATGCCGCAGCGCATCGCGCACCGCGCCGAGACGGCGGATCGTGCGGTCGAGCTCGTCGGCCTTGCCATCGAGCTTCGCGCGATCGATGGCGGGCCGGCCGTCCGCGCCGACCATCGCGAGGATGTCGTCGAGCGAGAAACCGGCCTCCCGGCCGAGCGCGATCAACGCCAGGCGCTCCAGCACCGACGCGTCGTACTGCCGCCGCAGTCCGTGCCGGCCGATCGGCACGATCAGCCCCTTTTCCTCGTAGTAGCGCAGTGTCGATGCGGGCAATCCCGTGCGCCGCGCCACGTCCGCGATGTCCAGTCGGCTCATGCTTGATCTCAAGTTAACTTGAAGTTGCAAGATAGTTGCTCGACTCCGTGAAGACAAGCCCGGACCGCCATGAAACCGTTGAACCCGCGTCGTATTCCGCCGTGCCGCATCGCCATCGCCGTGCGCCGTGGAGGGGGGCGGCTTCGGCGTGATTCCGCTCGATGCCGTCGCCGTGCTCGTACATCAGCGCAACGCTGAATTCGCCGTCCAGAGCGCCGTGCTTCGCCTTCGCCATCGCCATCGCCGCGTCGAACGCTCCGGGCGCATCGTCGTGCCCGAGCCAAGCGGTGCCGATCCCGAGGATCAGTACCAGCGCGAGCGCGATGAGGATCGCAATACGGTCTTCCGGCCGATTCGTCGTGCCTCGGTGATCTCTCGGCGTTCTCTTTTTTTGTGGTTGCAAGCGGTACGCCCGCCCGAGCGCCCGCGTCACTCGCCGCCGCAGTCGATCAGGTTGCGGCGCACGCGCCCGAGCAGCCGCACCAGCGTATCGCGCTCGTCGGGCGTGAAGCCGCGCAGCCCGTCGTCAGCGACGGTGTCGCCCACCTCCAGCATCTGCGGAAAGATCTCGCGCGACTTGTCGGTCAGCCGGATCACGAACGCGCGGCGGTCGTCGTCGTTCGCGACGCGCTCGATCCAGCCATAACTTTCCATCCGGTCGAGCAGCCGCGTGAGCGAGATCGGCGTGATCTCGAGCCATTCGGCGAGCCGCGCCTGGTTCATCTCGCCCTTCCACGTAAGGTACGCGAGCACGCGGCTTTGCGCCCGCGTCAGCCCGATGCGCTTCGCGCGCCGGTCGAACAGGCGCCCGTTCAGGCGGGCCACGTCGGCGATCAGGTAACCGATCCGGTTCTCGTAGGTCTTGTCCATGCGGCGATTATAGGGTCAAGCCGGAACCGGCCCGAGGCTCGCGGCCCAGCAATAAGCGGCTATATAATAAGTGTGCTTATAATTTGCACCATACCGGATCGCCGCCCACGGCGGCCGCCCCACGGAGACTCCCGCTTGAACCCCGCCGCCGACGCACCCGCCTCGCCCGCGCTGAACCGGCCGATGCTGACCCTGTCGATCATGCTCGCCACGCTGATCCAGACCCTCGACAGCACGATCGCGAACGTCGCGCTGCCCCACATGCAGGGCACATTGTCCGCGTCGCAGGACGAAATCACGTGGGTGCTGACCTCCTACATCGTCGCCGCGGCGATCGCGACGCCGCTCACCGGCTGGCTGTCCGACCGGCTGAGCGTGAAGCGGCTGCTGATCGTGTCGATCGCCGGTTTCACGGTTGCGTCGGCGCTGTGCGGGCTGTCGGAGACGCTCGTGCAGATCGTCGGCGCGCGGTTGCTGCAGGGTGTATTCGGCGCCGCGCTGGTGCCGCTGTCGCAATCGATCCTGCTCGACATCAATCCGCGCGAGAAACAGGGCCAGGCGATGGCGATCTGGGGGATGGGCGTGATGGTCGGCCCGATCCTCGGCCCGACGCTCGGCGGCTGGCTCACCGACAGCTACAACTGGCGCTGGGTGTTCTTCATCAACGTGCCGATCGGCGCATTCGCGCTCGCCGGCGTGATGACCTTCCTACCGGCGCGCGCGCCGCGCCCGCACGTGAAATTCGACGCGTTCGGCTTCGCGACGCTCGCGCTCGCGATCGGCGCGTTCCAAGCGATGCTCGACCGAGGCGAACAGCTCGACTGGTTCGGTTCGTACGAGATCCGCATCGAGGCGCTCGTCGCGGCGCTCGGCTTCGCGTTCTTCCTCGCGCATACGGCAACCGTCGGCAAGGCGTCGTTCTTCAAGTCGGAACTGCTGCGCGACCCGAATTTCGCAACGGGCACGCTGTTCATCTTCGTGGTCGGCGCGGTGCTGTATGCGACGCGCGCGCTGCTGCCGCCGATGCTGCAGAACCTGATGGGCTATCCGGTCGCGACGACGGGCCTCGTCACCGCGCCGAGCGGCGCCGGCACGATGATCGCGATGCTGTTCGTCGGGCGGCTGCTGAAATACGTGGATGCGCGGCTGCTGCTGCTCGCGGGACTTGCGATTTCCGCGCTCGCGCTGTGGCAGATGATGCAGTACACGATCGTGCTGTCCGAAGCGGACATCGTGTGGCCCGGCGTGATCCAGGGCTTCGGCCTCGGGCTGGTGTTCGTGCCGCTGAGCGCGCTGTCGTTCTCGACGCTGCCGCCCGACCTGCGCGCGGACGGCACGGCCACCTACAGCCTGATGCGCAACATCGGCAGCAGTATCGGCATCTCGATCGTGCAGACGCTGATGACGCGCAATACGCAGGTCGCGCATGCCGACCTCGCGACCCACGTCACGCCGTTCGACCCGGCCGTGCAGGCGATGATCGGCAGCCGCGTCGACATTGCGCTGCTCGACCGCACGATCAACCAGCAGGCGACGATGATCGCGTACCTGAACGATTTCAAGCTGATGTTCGTCGCGACGCTGCTGATGATCCCGTTGTTGCTGCTGATCCGCCCGCCGCAGAAAACGGCGAGCGTCGACGTCGCGCATGCGGCGATGGACTGACGGGCACGCATGTGCCCGTCCGAGGCCCCGTCAGGCCTTCATCGTCCCGGTCCGCACGTAGCGCTCGTGCCACGACAGCGCCTCGGCGAGCAGATGCGGCGTGTGCTTGCCGAAGCTTTCGCGCGACGCGCGCTCGAAGTAGTCCTCGAGCATCGGCCGATAGTCCGGGTGCGCGCAGGTCGCGATGATCTTGCGCGCGCGCTGCTTCGGCGACAGGCCGCGCAGGTCGGCCAGCCCCTGCTCGGTGACGACGACGGCGACGTCGTGCTCGGTATGGTCGACGTGGCTCGCCATCGGCACGATCCGCGAGATCGCCCCGCCCTTCGCGGTACTTGCCGACATGAAGCACGACAGGTAGCCGTTGCGCGCGAAGTCGCCCGAGCCGCCGATGCCGTTCTGGATCTTCGTGCCCATCACGTGCGTCGAGTTCACGTTGCCGTAGATGTCGGCCTCGATCATCCCGTTCATCGCGATGCAGCCGAGCCGGCGCACGAGCTCCGGATGGTTGCTGATCTCCTGCGGGCGCAGCACGATCTTCTCGCGGAACGTCGCGATTTCATCGGCGAAACGCTGCACGGCGGCCGGGCTCAGCGACAGCGCGGTGGCCGATGCGAAGCTCAGCGTGCCGTCGTCGAGCAGGTCGAGCATGCCGTCCTGGATCACTTCCGTGTACGCGGTCAGGTTCGAGAAGCCGGCCGAGCTGAGCTCCGCCAGCACCGCGTTCGTGATGTTGCCGACGCCCGACTGCAGCGGCAGCAGGTTTTCCGGCAGGCGGCCGCGCTTCACTTCGTGGCGCAGGAAGTCGATCAGTTGCAGCGCGATCTGCTTCGACGTCTCGTCCGGCGCGGTGAACGCATTGCTGCGATCGGGCGCGTCGGTCTCGACGATCGCGACGATCTTGTCGGCCGGGCAGCGCAGGTACGGCTCGCCGATCCGGTCGTCGCTCTTCGTCAGCGGAATCGGCTTGCGGTGCGGCGGCAGCGCGGTGCCGTAGTAGATGTCGTGCATCCCGTCGAGGCCGAGCGGCTGGCGCGCATTCACTTCGAGGATCACGTGCTTCGCGCGCTCGAGCCAGGTCTTGTTGTTGCCGATCGACGCGGACGGGATCAGCAGGCCGTCCTCGCGGATGCCCGCGACTTCGACGATCGCGACGTCGAGATCGCCGTACAGCCCGAACCACGCGTATTGCGCGACGTGGCTCAGGTGGACGTCCTGGTAATCGACTTCGCCGGCGTTGATCTTGTCGCGCAACGTCGGGTCGGACTGATAGGGCAGCCGCATCGAGATGCCATTGGTGCGGGCGAGCGCGCCGTCGAGTTCCGGTGCGGTCGACGCGCCCGTCAGCACGTTGATCCGGAAGTCCTCGCCACGCGCGTGGGCCGCGTCGATGTGGGCGGCGAGCGCGGCCGGCACGGCCTTCGGATAGCCCGACCCGGTGAAGCCGCTCATGGCGACGGTCATGCCGGGGCGGATCAGCGCGGCGGCTTCGTCGGCGGTGCGGACGAGCGAACGCAGGGCGGGAGCGAGGATGCGTGATGAAGACATGGCTGGTTTCTTGACGCTTTGGTCTGTCGTTGACGTCGCGGGGGGTGTCTCCTGAGCGACGCGAAGCCCTTTGGGGCCGCGAGGGGCGGCCCGGCACCACGGGCACGGCCGGAGTATCGCAGAGGCCATCGCCGCGAAATGTCCGCCGGATGCAAAAGATCCTTGCCGGATTTGCCGGGTATCGAACGAGCGTTCCGTGACAGGCGATCCGCCCCCGCCGAAGGCACGCGAAAGGCGTGCGAAAGCATCGGGGCGAATCACCGGTTCGCGATCGCCGACCGTCGCGCATCAATCGATGAAATTTCATCGGCATTGACGGCATTTGGTTCGGTAATCGCCGGTACCCGGCCGGCGCGGCCGATTGTCGCCCGATGCGGCTTTTCCGGACCTGACGGAGATCAAGGTCGCATGCGCTGCGCTACGCCGGCCGACCGGCCCGAAAAAACCTGCCGTGTCGGCCTGCGAGGCCCGTCCGGCCTTGACAGCCGCGCGATGCGAACCACACTGGAAGACGGGTCCGGCCGCCCGATGGGCCGTCCCGTTCGCACCTGCGTTTTTGAACCGGCCGATACCCGCAAGACGCGGTAACACTCCCGCATGTCAGGACATTGATCGAAGAAAAAGCAACAAATTACAATTCCGTATATATTTCGCCGATGGACCAAAGAAAAACCGCCACACGCCCCGAGCCACCGCTGCCACGCACCTGGGATGCGCGGCTCGCGCGCTCGCTTGTCCGACCGCTCGTCGATACGCCGGTCACCCCGAATCACCTCACCACCCTTCGTCTGCTGATCGGCCTCGCCGGCGCCTGGTGCCTCGCGCACGGCGGCTTCGGCTGGAGCAATGCAGGCGCGTTCCTGATCGTGCTGTCGAACTTCGTCGACCACACCGACGGCGAACTCGCGCGCATCAGCGGCAAGTCCAGCAAGATCGGTCATTTTTACGATCTGGCGGCCGATGCGCTCGTCACGGTCGCGCTGTTCGTCAGCATGGGCGTCGGCATCGTCGCCCAGGGCGGCCAGATGGCCGCGTCGCCGGTGCTGCTCGGCGCGGCGGCCGGCGCGGCCGTCGCGCTGATCTTCTTCCTGCGCATGCGGATCGAATCGATCGCCGGCAAGGCCGGCACCAAGCAGGCGTTCGCCGGCGGCTTCGAGACGGAAGACGTGCTGTACCTGCTGCCGATCGTGACGCTCGTCGACGGCGTCGAGCCGTTCCTGCTCGCGGCGTCGATCGGCGCCCCGCTGTTCGCCGCCTGGGTCGTGATCGACTGGTGGCGCATCGTGCGGCGCGGCAACCTCCCGCAGAACCCGGCCGCGCAGAACCCAACCGAAATCCAGGCTTCCAAATGACTCCTAGCACGCGCGACGATTCCGTGCTGAGCCCGGCACGCCCCGCGCCCGTGCGCGCGGCCGCGGCCGATCCCGATCGCACCGTGGCCGACCGTGTCGGCCAGCTCGACCTCGACCGCCTGCGCGGCGACTACACGCGCCAGGGCTCGTTCCTCTACCTCGACACGTTCCTGCCGGCCGACGCGCACGCGAAGCTGGCGAACGCCGCCCGCGCGATGCAGGCCGGCCTGAACCGCAATTACCTGCCCGGCCACAAGCAGGGCGGCAGCGTGAGCCGCCATACGATCGACGCGCAAGCGCCGTACATCGCCGAGCTGTACCGCTCGAAGGCGCTGATCGGTTTCCTCGAGAAAATCACCGGCGACAAGCTGATGCCGTCGCCGGACGACGATCCGCACGCGTACGCGCTGTATTACTACACGAAGCCCGGCGACCACATCGGCTGGCACTACGACACGTCGTACTACGATGGCCGCCGCTACACGCTGCTGATCGGCGTGATCGACGAATCGTCGTGCCGGCTCGACTACGAGCTGCATACGCGCAACCCGGACGTCGCCGACGAACCGGGCTCCGTGCAGATCGCCGACGGCGGCATCGTGCTGTTCGACGGCGACAAGCTGCGCCACCGCATCACGCCGCTCGGCCAGAACGAGATGCGCGTGTCGCTCACGTTCGAATACGTGACGAACCCCGGCATGCGGCCATGGAAGCGCTTCATCTCGAACATGAAGGACGCGATCGCGTATTTCGGTTTCCGCCAGGTGTTCAAGCAACTGGCGACGCGACGCACGAGCGGGTCATGACACGCGCGGGCCTCATCCTGCTGTCCCTCGGGACCGCACTCTTCATCGCACTTCTGGCCTGGCAAGGCGTCGGCGCGGTCGCGTCCACGTTCCTCGCGGCCGGCTGGGGCCTCGCGCTCGTCGCCGTGTTCCACGTCGTGCCGCTCGCGATCGACGCGGTCGCGATTTCCGTGATGTTCCGCCGCGGGCAGCCGGGCGCCGAACTCGGCAACGCGCTGCGCGCGCGCTGGGTCGGCGAATCGGTGAACAGCCTGCTGCCCGCCGGGCAGATCGGCGGCCCGGTGCTGATGGTGCGCCACCTCGCGCAGCGCGGCACGCGGATGGCCGATGCGGCCGCCGCCGTGACCGTCAGCACGACGATGCAGGCGCTCGCGCAAATGGCCTTCGCGCTGATCGGCATCGCCGCATTCAGCCTGTATGCCACGCACGAGTCGGTCGCGTACCTGCGTACGCCCGCGCTGATCGCCACCGGCGTGCTCGGCGCACTCGCGGTGATGTTCTATCTGGCGCAGCGGCGCGGGCTGTTCGGCCGCGGCCTGCGCCTCGCGTCGAAGCTATTCGGCCCGCGCGACTGGTCGTCGCTCGCCACGCGCGCCGACGCGATCGACGACGCGGTCGGCGCGCTGTACCGCGATCGCGCGAAAGTCGCGAAGACCTTCGCATTGAGTCTCGCCGGCTGGATCGTCGGCACCGCGGAAGTGTGGCTCGCGCTGCACTTCCTCGGGCATCCGGTGAGCTGGCTCGACGCGCTGCTGCTCGAAAGCGTCGGCCAGGCGATTCGCGGGGCGGCCTTCGCGATCCCGGGCTCGCTCGGTGCGCAGGAAGGCGGCTACCTGCTGCTCGCGCCGCTGGTCGGGCTGCCGCCCGACGCGGCGCTCGCGCTGTCGCTCGCGAAGCGCGCGCGCGAACTCGCGCTCGGCCTGCCCGGCCTGCTCTATCTGCATTTCAGTGAAAGAAACTGGCAGCGACGCCATGCGCCGCAGCCGCTCGCCGACTGATCGTTCAGATCGCCGGCTTTTTGGTTGGAGAACCCATGCGAGCCATCATTCTTGCGGCAGGCCTCGGCTTGCGCCTGCAACAACCGCCCGAAGCGCAGTTCCCGAAGTGCCTGCTGCGCTTCGACGACGTTTCGCTGCTCGAGCGCCATCTGCGCGTGCTTGACGCCGCGGGCGTCGACGAGATCGTGCTCGGGCTCGGCTTTCAGCACGAGAAGGTCGAGCAGGAACTGAAGCGCCTCGGCCGCCAGGCCGAGATCGTGATCAACGACCGCTACGACCTCGGCAGCGTGCTGACCGTGCATACCGTCGCCGACGCGATGACGCGCGGCGGCGACGTGCTGCTGATGGACGCGGACGTGCTGTACGACGAGAACATCCTGCACGCGCTGGTGGCCGATTCCGACCGCGCGGTCGACCGCCTGCTGATCGACCGCGACTTCGAGGCCGGCGACGAACCCGTCAAGCTGTGCCTGAAGGACGGCGTGCCGGTCGAGCTGCGCAAGCAGCTCGCGGTCGACCTCGACTACGACACGATCGGCGAATCGGTCGGCTTCTTCCGCTTCACCGAAGGCACCGCGCGCCGCCTCGCGACGATCGTCGCGGGCTACGTCGACGGCGGCCGCGCGAACATGCCGCACGAGGAAGCCGTGCGCGACCTGCTGCTCGAAGGCGGCCATTCGTTCGACGTCGCCGACGTCACCGGCTCGCCGTGGATCGAGATCGACTTCCCGAACGACGTCGCACGCGCGACGCAAGACATTCTTCCCCTGATTCAACGCACCACCGCCGGAGCCGCACGATGAACGCACGCGAACCCAACTTCACCGAATCGCGCAGCGCGCGCCTGCGCCGCATGCTCGTCAGCAGCGACCTCGAATTCCTGATGGAAGCGCACAACGGCCTGTCCGCGCGGATCGTCCGCGAGGCCGGCTTCAAGGGGATCTGGGCGTCGGGCCTCGCGATCTCCGCGCAGTTCGGCGTGCGCGACAACAACGAAGCGAGCTGGACCCAGGTGGTCGATGTGCTCGAATTCATGGCCGACGCGAGCGACCTGCCGATCCTGCTCGACGGCGACACCGGCTACGGCAACTTCAACAACGTGCGCCGCCTCGTGCGGAAACTCGAACAGCGCGGCATCGCGGGCGTCTGCATCGAGGACAAGCAGTTCCCGAAGACGAACAGCTTCATCGACGGCGAACGCCAGCCGCTCGCCGAGATCGACGAGTTCTGCGGCAAGATCAAGGCCGGCAAGGATTCGCAGACCGATCCCGACTTCTCGATCGTCGCGCGCGTCGAGGCGCTGATCGCGGGCTGGGGGATGGACGAGGCGCTGCGCCGCGCGAACGCGTATGCGGAAGCCGGCGCCGATGCGATCCTGATCCACAGCAAGCTGTCGCGCCCGGACGAGATCCTGCAGTTCGCGCGCGAATGGAGCGGCAAGGCGCCGCTCGTGATCGTGCCGACCAAGTACTACAGCACGCCGACCGACGTGTTCCGCCAGGCCGGCATCAGCACCGTCATCTGGGCGAACCACCTGATCCGCGCGTCCGCGTCGGCGATGCAGGCCGTCGCGCGCGAGATCCACGAGAACGAAACGCTGATCAACGTCGAAGACCGCGTCGCGTCGGTCAACGAGATCTTCCGCCTGCAGGACGCCGACGAGTACTCGGCGGCCGAGCGCATCTACCTGTCCTCGTCGTCGCGCGCGTCGAACGCGGCGGTCGTGCTCGCCGCGAGCCGCGGCAAGGGCCTCGAGGCCGTCACGGAAGACAAACCCAAGGTCATGCTGCCGGTCGCCGGCAAGCCGCTCCTGCGCTGGCTCGTCGACGGCTTCAAGAAGCAAGGCGTGAACGACATCACCGTGGTCGGCGGCTACCGCGCCGATGCGATCGACACGTCGGGCATCAAGCTCGTCGTCAATGAGCGCCACGCGCAGACGGGTGAGCTCGCGTCGCTCGCATGCGCGGCCGAACGCCTGACCGGCGACACCGTGATCTCGTACGGCGATCTGCTGTTCCGCAGCTACATCCTGCGCGACCTCGCGGAGAGCGAGGCCGAGTTCAGCGTGGTGGTCGATTCGTCGCTGACCGAGCCGTCGAACCAGAGCGTGCGCGACTTCGCCCTCTGCTCGGCGGCCGACGATCGCGGCCTGTTCGGCCAGAAGACCTACCTGCAACGCGTGTCGAGCGACGTCGCCGCGGGCACGCCGCACGGCCGCTGGATCGGCCTGCTGAACGTGCGCGGCGCCGGCGTCGAGCGCCTGAAGGCGATGCTCGCGACGCTGCAGGCGCGTCCCGATTTCGACACGCTCGACATCCCGTCGCTGCTGAACGAACTGATCGCCGCCGGCGAAAAGATCGAGGTGCAGTACGTGCATGGCCACTGGCGCGGCGTCAACGACCTGGAAGACTTCCGTCGCGCGGGCGACTTCGCGCACGGCCAGACGCCGCTGTCCGAACCGGGCACCGGCAACGGGGGCGCGCAATGATCGAAGCGGCCCAGTTCGTCGAGGCCGCGCGCGAACGCGGCTTCGACTGGTACGCGGGCGTGCCCTGCTCGTACCTGACGCCGTTCATCAATTACGTGCTGCAGGACCCGACGCTGCACTACGTGTCGGCCGCGAACGAAGGCGACGCGGTCGCGCTGATCGCCGGCGCCACGCTCGGCGGCAAGCGCGGGATCGCGATGATGCAGAACTCGGGGCTCGGCAACGCGGTGAGCCCGCTCACGTCGCTGACCTGGACGTTCCGCCTGCCGCAGTTGCTGATCGTCACGTGGCGCGGCCAGCCGGGCGTCGCCGACGAGCCGCAGCACGCGCTGATGGGCCCGATCACGCCCGCGATGCTCGACACGATGGAGATCCCGTGGGAGACGTTCCCGACCGACCCGGAACAGGTCGGCCCGGCGCTCGACCGTGCAATCGCGCACATGGACGCGACGGGCCGCCCGTACGCGCTCGTGATGCAGAAAGGCAGCGTCGCGCCGTATGAACTGAAGGCGAACCCGGCCGCGAAGCCGCGCGCCCACGTCGCCGCGCAATCGGCGTCGCGCGCTGAATCGGCCAATGCAGCGGCCGACGCGTGGCCGACCCGTCACGACGCGCTGCAGCGCGTGATCGCGCATACGCCGGTCGATTCGACCGTCGTGCTCGCGTCGACCGGTTTCTGCGGCCGCGAACTCTACGCGCTCGACGATCGTCCGAACCAGCTGTACATGGTCGGCTCGATGGGCTGCGTGACGCCGCTCGCACTCGGCCTCGCGCTCGCGCGCCCCGACCTGCGCGTGGTGGCCGTCGACGGCGACGGCGCCGCGCTGATGCGGATGGGCGTGTTCGCGACGCTCGGCGCCTACGGCCCGGCCAACCTCACGCACGTGCTGCTCGACAACGGCGCACACGAATCGACGGGCGGCCAGGCGACGGTGTCGCAGCATGTGTCGTTCGCGGGTGTCGCGGCCGCGTGCGGTTACGCGTCGGCCGTCGAAGGCGATACGCTCGACGTGCTCGATGCGACGCTGGCCGCAACGGGGAACGGTGCGCAATTCGTTCGCGTGGCGATCCGCACGGGCGTGCCCGACGGCCTGCCCCGCCCGACCGTCACGCCGGTCGAGGTCAAGACCCGTCTGATGCGGCACATCGGCGCCGCGCAGACCGAAGCCCACGTTGAAGGAGCTCATTGATGCTGCTGCTGAACCCCGGCCCGGTCACGCTCACCGAACGCGTGCGCCGCAGCCTGCTGCAACCCGACCTGTGCCATCGCGAAAGCGAATTCTTCGATCTGCAGGATGAAGCGCGTGCGCGCCTCGTCGCCGCGTACGAACTCGATCCGGCCGAATGGGCCGCCGTGCTGATGACGGGTTCGGGCACGGCCGCCGTCGAGAGCATGATCGCGGCACTCGTGCCGCAGGACGGCAAGCTGCTCGTGATCGAGAACGGCGTGTACGGCGAGCGCATCACGCAGATCGCGACGCAGTACGGGATCGCGCACGACGTGCTCAAGCATGAGTGGATGCAGGCGCCTGATCTCGCGCAGATCGGTGCGAAGCTCGATGCGGGTGGGTACTCGCATGTCGCCGTGATTCATCATGAAACGACGACGGGCCGGCTGAACGACCTCGGCGCGATCGCGGAAGTGTGTCGCACGCGTGGCGTGAAGATGCTCGTCGATGGCGTCAGCAGCTTCGGCGCGGAAGCGATCGACTTTGCGGGCGGCGTGATCGATGCGGTTGCCGCGACCGCGAACAAATGCCTGCACGGCGTGCCGGGCGCGGCGTTCGTGGTCGTGCGCCGCAGCGCGCTCGCGAAGGCCGCGAGCCGGACTTACTACCTCGATCTCGGTCGGCTCGCGAAGCTGCAGGATCAGCGGAATACGCCGTTTACGCCGTCCGTGCATGCGTATTACGCGCTCGTCGAGGCGCTGCGCGAGTTCGATGAGGCTGGCGGCTGGCGTGCGCGGCATGCGCATTACAAGGCGCTTGCCGATCAGGCGCAGGCCGGGCTTGCCGCGCGTGGGATGCCGCTGGTGCTGCCGGAAGGTGCGTCGTCGGTTGTGCTGCGTGCGTATCGGCTGCCGCAGGGCGTCACGTACGAAGCGCTGCACGACGGGCTGAAGGCACGCGGCTTCGTGATTTATGCGGGGCAAGGCGGCCTGTCGAAGGAGCTGATCCGGATTTCGACGATGGGCGCGATTCAGGCGGCCGATGTCGACCGGTTGCTGGAAGGGTTTACGGCACTGACGCGGTAAGCGTTGTCCGCACGTTCTTCGACGAAAGGCCCGCGAGGGCCTTTTTTGTTATTTGCTGATTTCTGCGGGTTTCGCTTATCGACTGCGAATTCAACCGGTGGATGCAGCGAATGGATGAAATCGCTCAGCGGGTGTATCGAAGATTGGTGTCTTTCGCGGCCGCTCCCCGGCCGCGTGCTCCCGCCGACTTCGATCAGAGCTTGACATCCCCGGACTTGGAACTACCGGATCCAGCCAGATGGCTTTGTACGGCGACGAGCTGGTCGTCTGTCGTCGCCACCAGCCACAAACGCGAGTGCTCTGCGATCTGGCGGTTGTGGTCCTTCAACGGTCCCAATGTGGCAGCGGACTTCCAGGTCACGGGGCCAATCCGGCTGCTCCGGCCCGACGGCGCCCCCACCAGCAGGCAGTAAGGTCCGAGAGGAAGCGACACGAACGGAAGGGCCGGACTCGCCCGCACGCGCCAGTCGACGAACGGCGCCTCGCTGATGAGCAGCGGCATGGGCAAACCGTAAAGCACGCTGAAATCGTACAGCAACAGTTTCTCGCGCGCGCCCACGTAGCTACGCCGGATATCGTCGATAACCGCAGTGCGAATTTCATCGTCGAACATGGGCTCCTGGGCATAGCGTGCAAAAGCCTGCTGCGCTTCGATCTGATAGGCACTGAACAGACCGAGTTCCACGCAGTCCTGCACTGCGCGCTGGACCTCCACCATGGAGCCGGCTTCTTCCGGCTTGCCCAACTGCGCTGCCCTCAAGAAGCGGGCAAGTCCCGCCTCGTGGATCACCGGGCCTTCGGCAGAGGCGTCGATATCCGCATCCTTGTCGAGCGGCACGTAAAAGTATTCTTCGTTGGCGAAGTGCGACTTCTTGCCTTCGTCGAACTTGATTTCGCCATCGGTGCGATCCAGATAGCGAGTACCGATTCGACCATGCTCCCAAACCCAGTTCTTGAGGAACGGTCGTAACGGATGCAGCCTGTCGTGAGTAGCCATTGGTTCCTCCAGGTGCCCAGTATAGACCCTGGTTGTCGCTTGCCCGGTCGCGTCGACGGGTTGAATCCGCTGGGCGGTGTAGACAGTAGAGCGTCCGCATGAAAGCATGTTTCAATGGTCGTAAATGGCTGCGGATTCAACCGTTCCCGGAAAATTTGCGAAGCACCCCTTTTTCCATGATGACAATAAAGATCCTTCGCTGCGCCTCGTTGCTGGCATTCGTTGCCACGCCCATCGCTCACGCCGCCGACAGCCAGTCCTGTAGCGACGCAACCGTCACGGCCATCGCCCGCTGGGCCGGTATCGCGAGCGCACGCATCGCCACGCGCGATGCGGACCGGCTCGTCGTCGCGTCGTCGTGCAAAGCCATGCCGAATGCACCGGAAACGACGATCGCGGCCGTCGCGTTCGATTCGCTGCCGAAGAGCAAGGACCCCGACGAAAGCAAAAAGCTGCAGGTCATTGCGCTCGTCGAGGGCGGCAAGGTCGTGGCGGCCGATCGGTCGGTAGTCGAAGAGGATGCGGCGACGGAGATCGGCGAGAACAGCTACCGCATCGACACGGCGCCCTACCGGCTGTCGCCCGATGTGCGCGCATTCGGCGTCGTATTTACCAGCAGCGCGCGCGGGCCGAGTTGCCCTGATGCCAACACCAGTGAGGAGTTGACGCTGTGGGTGCGCGAAGGCGGCCGTATCCGCCCTGTGTTCGGCACCAACCTCTACGGTTGGGTCGGGCCTGTCAGGAATTTTGTGTTTAAGGCATAACATGCTCCCAAGGAGAGTGTATGCCTCGCAAACCGAAAGCCCAGCCGGCAGTTCTGCCGGCGATTCCGGCCGAGCTGCTTGAACAGTTCGGCAACGGTCCGATGACGGCTGAAGCCATCAATGCCGCGACGCTGGCGCTCAAGAAGGCGCTGATCGAGCGTGCGTTGGGCGGCGAGATGAACCATCATCTCGGCTACCCTGCCGGAGCTGCCAAGCCGGCCAACGTCACGAATCAGCGCAACGGCAAAGGGGCCAAGACGGTTCTGACCGAAGACGGTCCGATCCGCATCGAGGTGCCGCGTGACCGCGACGGCAGCTTCGAACCCATCCTGATTCCCAAGCACGAACGGCGCTTCACCGGCTTCGACGACAAGATCGTCGCCATGTATGCCCGAGGCATGACCGTACGCGAGATCCAGGGCTTTCTGCTGGAACAGTACGGTACCGAGGTCTCGCCCGACTTCATCAGCTCCGTGACCGACGAGGTCATGGCCGAAGTGACGGCCTGGCAGGCCCGACCGCTCGAGCCGATGTATCCGGTCGTGTTTTTCGACGCACTGCGGGTCAAGATTCGCGAAG
>NZ_PREY01000065.1:0-16284 GCF_002959955.1 Burkholderia sp. BE12
CAAGTGGACCGGCTCCCGGCACGATTGGAAGAGCGCGATGACGCAGTTCGCACTGCTTTACCCGGAACGATTCAACATTGGAGTCTGAATCTCAACCCGCCTCACACACGAAATTCCGGATACCTCCCCCCGCGCAGGGGCGACGCTAATAGACCGACACGATTACGGGCATTTCACGAAAACCGCAAGCACACCGCCAAACAAACCAAAACCAAAACCAAACCAAAACCAACCTCAATCCTTCCCCCGCTCGACGAGCGCCCCTCCCCGAGGTTCACTGCCCCCGCCGGTCTGCTTTTCGAGCCAGGCTCGCCGATCCTCCCGCGGCGTGACGCCGAACCTCTCCCGATAAGCATTAGAAAAATGCGCAGCAGAAGAAAACCCACAGGCGAGCGACACTTGAACGACGGACTTACTGGTCCGCTGCAACTGCGTCCTCGCCTTGAGCAACCGAAGATTGAGGTAATACTTGGAGGGCATCGCCCCGAGATACTGCCGAAAGAGCCGCTCCAACTGTCGGCGCGACACGCCGACCAACCCGGCGATCTCATCGGTCGTCAACGGATCCTCGACATTGGCCTCCATCAACAGCAACGCGTCATTCAACCGAGGATGCCGCTCGCCCGGCGCCGTAACGAAAGGAATCCGCTGCCGCTCCTCGCCGCTGCGCAGCGCCCCGACCCCCAACGCATCGGCAATCCGCTCCGCGAGGTCCGCCCCATGTTCCCGGCCAATCATGGCCAGCATGAAATCGACGGTCGCCTGCCCACCGGCACAGGTCGCCCGATCGCGATCGATCTCGAAGATCTGCTGCGTGACGATCGACCGCTCGAATTGCTCGGCAAACTGCTGATACGTCTCCCAGTTCACGCTCACGCGATACCCGGAAAGCTGCCCCGCCATCGCGAGCCACCACACGCCGTGGTGAATGCCGGTCACGACGGGCGTGCGCTGCCCGACCCGAGCGAGACTCGCGAGAAACAACCGGTAATCGGCAAACTGCTGGAACCGCTCCGACACGACGATCAACCAGTCGCACGCAATCGCATCGTTGAACGCCGCATCGGCATGCCATTGCGCGCCGCCCGCGAGCGACACCGGTCGCCCGTCCCACGAACACACCTGCCAGCGGTACAAAAGCCGTCCGTCGATCTCGTTCGCGAGATTCAGCGCATCGACGATCGGACCCACACCCGACATCGACACGGGCGGCAATGCAACGATCGCCACCTGCATCGTGCGGGTGGCGCCTGCGGGACGGGACACCGGTACCACGGCTGAAACCTGCCCCGTCGCGTTACTTGAGGCTGCCCGACAGGAACTGCTTGAGCCGCTCGCTCTGCGGGCGCACCAGCACTTCCTTCGGATCGCCCTCTTCCTCGGTCCGCCCCTGATGCAGGAACATCACGTGGTTCGACACGTTGCGCGCGAATCCCATCTCGTGCGTGACGACGATCATCGTGCGGCCTTCCTCGGCCAGCTTCTGCATCACCTTCAGCACTTCGCCGACGAGTTCCGGGTCGAGCGCGGAGGTCGGCTCGTCGAACAGCATCACGTCCGGATGCATCGCGAGCGCGCGCGCAATCGCCACGCGCTGCTGCTGGCCGCCGGACAGATGCGACGGATACTGCTTCTCGACGCGCGGTGCGAGGCCGACTTTCTCGAGATACGCGCGCGCACGCTCCTCGGCGTCCTTCTTCGAAATGCCGAGCACGTGCACGGGCGCTTCCATCACGTTCTCGAGCACGTTCATGTGCGCCCACAAGTTGAAATGCTGGAACACCATCGCGAGCTTCGTGCGAATGCGCTGCAGCTGCTTGTGATCGGCGACTTCGAGCGCACCGGCGCGGTCGGTCTTCGTGCGCACGGCCTCGCCGTCGACGACGATCTGCCCCGCATTCGGCCGCTCGAGGAAATTGATGCAGCGCAGGAACGTGCTCTTGCCCGAACCGCTCGCGCCGATGATGCTGATGACGTCACCGGCCTTCGCGTTCAGCGACACGCCCTTGAGCACCTCGTTGTCGCCATAGCGCTTGTGGATGTCGAGCGCCGCAAGCTTGGTGGCAGCGCTCGTTTGAGTGATCTCGGCCAACTGGCTCTCCTCGAGTGAATTCAATGACGGGCGGCCGCGAGATACGCAAGCCAGTGGCGCTCCGCGCGGCGAAACGCCGCGACGAGTGCGAAAGATACCGCAAGATAGATCAGCGCGGCGATCCCGAACGACTGGAACGCCATGTAGGTCGCGGAATTGGCATCGCGCGCGACCTTCAGGATGTCCGGCACGGTCGCCGTGAACGCGACGGTCGTCGCGTGCAGCATCAGGATCACCTCGTTGCTGTACAGCGGCAGCGCGCGGCGCAGCGCCGACGGCAGGATCACGCGGCGGTACATCGTGAACGGCGTCATCCCGTACGCGCGCGCCGCCTCGACCTCGCCGTGCGGGATCGCCCTGATCGCACCGGCGAAGATCTCGGTGGTGTATGCGCAGGTATTCAGCGCGAACGCGAGAATCGCGCAATTGAACCCGCTGCGGAAAAACGCGTCGAGCAGCGAGTGCGAGCGCACGAACTCGAGGCTGTACATGCCCGTGTACATCAGCAGCAACTGCACGTAGAGCGGCGTGCCGCGGAACACGTACGTGTAGAACCGCACGGGCATCGACACCCACTTCTTCTTCGACACGCGCGCGACCGCGAGCGGCACCGCGCACACGAAGCCGAACGAAATCGACGCAACGAGCAGCCACAGCGTCACCGCGAGGCCGGACAGGCGCTGGCCGTCCCAGAAAAGGAACGCCTTGCCGAATTCCTGGAGGATCTCGATCATAGTTCTGCGTGCCGCACGCCCATGGAATAACGCTTCTCGAGCTGGATCAGCACGAGGTTGGAGACGGTCGTGATCGCGAGATAGATCAGCGCCGCGACGAGGATGAAGAAGAACATGTTGAACGTGCTCTTGCCGGCGTCCTGCGCGGCCTTCACGACGTCCGCGAGACCGATGATCGACACCAGCGCGGTCGCCTTCACGAGCACCTGCCAGTTGTTGCCGATGCCCGGCAGCGCGAAGCGCATCATCTGCGGAAACATGATTCGCGCGAACACGCGCGCGCCGCTCATCCCGTAAGCCGCGCCGGCTTCGAGCTGGCCGCGCGGCACCGACAGGAACGCGCCGCGAAACGTTTCGGTGAAGTACGCGCCGTAGATGAAGCCGAGCGTCAGCACGCCGGCCACGAATGGATCGATGTCGATCTGGTTCCAGCCGACGAGGTCGGTGAACTGGTTCAGCCAGATCTGGATGCTGTAGAACAGCAGCAGCATCAGCACGAGATCGGGCACCGAGCGGATCAGCGTCGTATAACCGGTCGCGATCGCTCGCAGCACCCGGTTGTGCGACAGCTTCGCCACCGCGCCGATCAGCCCCAGCGCCACCGCGGTGGCGAGCGACAGCACCGACAGCTCGATGGTCTGCACGGTGCCGGCCCAGAGGACAGGACCAAAGCCGTAAAGGAACACGCGCGTCTCCAGAATTGAATGAATGCCGACGCGTATGCGTGTCCCGCGCCGGGCTGACGCGGATAGTCGCAAGCGAAATTGATTGCCTCAAATCACCGTGCGCGCGGTTGCTGCGCCGCAGCAATTCGTCCCACCATTTGCGTGTACGGCCTACGCCACTGTTTCAAAAGGAAAAAAACCGCTCCCTGACAGTCTCATGACACGCCGGGAAGCGGGCTTTTTGCAATTTTCCGGTCGCTTTTTCGATATAGCCGCGAACTGGCCATCGAGCCGAATGGGCATGTGCGGCCCCACGCCACACAATCGCTCGCTCATGCCCGCCACGCGATGCACGCCGATTCGATGTCAGCCGCGGCGACGCCCCATTTTCGCATCTACAAAAACCTCTTGCCACCTCATGTTTTCGCATCCACAATTAGTCGAAATTCCGTTCATTTTCGACGATGCCAAGGATCTGTCGAACCGACTGAAACACGGCATATCGCTGCGAATGGCCGAATTCGCCGAGTGGGAAGCAGCGCGCGTGTGGCCGGACGTCCGTCGCGATTACGGCGAGGCGCGCTGGATCTGTCTGGTGCCGATCGGCACGCGCCTTCACACGGCGATCGTCGTCCCGCGCGGCCGCGCGCTGCGTATCGTCAGCCTGCGAAAAGCCAACAACCGAGAGATGATTCGATATGAAGAAGGCGGTTAAATTCATACGCAACACGCCCGAGGAAGAAGCAGCGATCGCACGCGGCATCGCCGCCGATCCGGATGCCCATGAACTCAGCGACGAAGAAATCGATGCGATGGAGCCGTTCGTCGAGGTCGTCGCGAAGAAGTTCGGGCGCCCGAAGCTCGAGCACCCGAAGGAGCAGGTCAGCATCCGCTACGACGCCGACATCCTCGCCGCGTTTCGGGCGGACGGCCCCGGCTGGCAGACGCGCATGAACGACGCGCTGCGCGACTGGCTGAAGAAGCGCCGCGCGTGAACGTCACCGCCCTTTCAGGATGTCGGAGCGCGAAGTCGTATAGACGAGCCCGTCCGGGCCGAAATGGACGTTGAAGAACGCGTCGGTGTTGACACCGTCCTCGAGCCAGCGCCAGCTCCAGACCGTCTCGGGCTTCAGCGGATATTGCGCGATGTCGCCGGGCTTGCCGAGCAGGCGTCGCACCTCGTCCTCGTTCATCCCCGGGCGCACTTTCGCGAAATTCTCGGCGGTCAGCACCTGCGTCGCGCCCGTGTAGCGCCCGTTCGCATCGAGGTCGACGAACCAGGTCTGGTTGCCCATCGGGCCGCGCGGATATTCGAGACGCTTCGAGCCGTCAGTGAACGTGCGCTCGGTCTCGGGCTTGCCCATCGTGCCGCGCACATCGGCCTCGGTCGATTCGCCGACCTTCAGCCCCTTCAGCAGCAGCGGCGCGGGCTTGATCGCGTTGAAGAAGTCCCTGATACGTTGCACGTTGAACTCGCCTTGCTTGTCGTCGCAGCCAGTCAGCACCAGCGCGGCGGCCAGCATCGTTACTGAAAGCAGCCGGAAACGGAAGATCATCGGAAGGAATGCGCGTGGAGAAAACACGCGGCAAGGATACCCGCGCGGCGCCAAAAGCGCGAGACGGGCCGTGCGGCCCGTCTCGTGTTCAATGCGTCGTTTCGGTTTCGGTCCGGGTTTCGGACGCCCGGTTCGCCGGCGGCGGCGTGCGCGGCCCGGCCGACGGCACGCCCAGACGGCGGCGCGTGCGCATCAGCTCGGCAAGCTGCCACGAGCCGAGCGCGAGGCAACCGAACAGCACCTCGCGCCCGCGCTTGACCACCGCGAGCGACAGCGCCGCCTCGCGGTCGACGCCGAACATCTGCGCGAGCAGTACGACGGTCGCTTCCTGCACGCCAAGCCCGCCCGGCACCATGAACGCCGCATGCCGCACCGCCTGCGTCATCGCCTCGATCGCGATCGCGCCGCCGATCGACACCGGATGGCCGAGCAGCGCGAGCGCCCAGTAGATCTCGAGCGCACCGAGCACGTAGCCGGCCAGTTGCCAGAAGAAGGTGCTGAACAGCAGGCCCGTGCGCGACATCAGCGAATCGATGTCGGCGTCGAGCCGGCGACCGTCGACGCCCTGCAGCAGCCGATGCGAATCGCCGAGCAGGCGGCCCGCGAAACGCTCGATCGCATGGAAGATACCGCCGCGCCGCATCAGCACCACGCCGAGCACCGGCAACGGCAGCGTCAGCAACAGCGCGAGGCTGATCGTGCCGCCGCCCATGTTGTCGGTCGTCGCGAGCAGCAGCACGAGGCCGAGCGCCGCGAACGCATACTGCACGACGATCGTCACGAGCACCTCGACGATCACCGACGCAGTCACACGGCTCGCGTCGGGCACCTGCCAGCGCGCGAGCCGGATGCCGACGATCTCGCCGCCGATCCCGACCACGGGCAGCAGCCGGTTCACGGCCTCGCGCACGGTCGCGATCCACCACAGGAACGGCAGCGAGCTGCGCCGGTCGAGCAGCAGGTGCCAACCGTACGCATCGAGCAGCAGCGGCAGCGCGTGGAACGGCACCAGCCACAGCAGCGCGTAGCCGGCGCGCGCGAGCATCTGCGACACGTCGCCGATGCCTTCGTGCAACCCCAGCGCGAGCAGGATGCCGATGCCGATCGGCCAGCCGAGCCACTTGATCCACTTGCTCATGACGGCTGCGCTCCCGGTGCGCGCGACGCGTGCGCGCCGCGCCGTGCCGCGGGCTCGCCGAACACGTCGGCAAAGCCGCCGGTCGCGACGCCCGCCGCCTTCAGCGCGGCGGCGACGCGCGGCGACAGCAGCGCATCCAGTTCGTCGGCGGGACGGTAGCCGGCCATCGTCGGCGTGATCGGGCCGTCGCCGGCTTCGGCCGGATGGCAGTAGATCTCGCCGACGCCCGGCGGGAGCTTCGCGAGCGCGTCGAGCAGCACGGCCTCGTCCATCGCGCCCGTATGCTCGATGCCGACCACGTAGTCGTTGTGCGCGAGCCCGGCCCGGTCGAGCCGCGCGCGCACCAGCGCGATCCACGGCTTGAGCAGCGCGGGCGCGCCGGTTTCGTACGGCAGCCGCACCGCGCGCAGCCCGTAGTCGCGGCCGATCTCGACGATCATCGACAGCACGGTCGGATGCAGATGGAAATGCTTGTGCGCGTTCACGTGGTCGAGCGGCAGGCCGCTCGCCGCGAACGCATCGAACTGCGCACGGATTTCGCGGCGCAGTTGCGCACGAACGTGCGGCAGGAAGAAGAAGCGACAGCCGTCCTTCGCCATCGCGTCGCCGAATCGCCCGTCGGGGCCGACGAGCGCGGGAATGTCATGCGCGGGCAGCGTGGCCGGCCCGTCCGCGAGCACCAGATGCAGGCCGACCGCGAGCGACGGCAGCCGCCGCGCGCGTTCGATCGCATCCTGCGCCGCGGGCGCACCCACCATCAGGCTGGCGGCGTTCAGCACGCCGTCGCGGTGCGCACGCTCGACCGCCGCGTTGACGCGCGGATGCAGCCCGAAGTCGTCCGCGGTGAAGATCAGCGCCCGCGCCGCCCGCTGCGTCGCCACGAATCAGGCCTCGTGCGCGCGCAGGAAGCGGAAGAACTCGACACCTTCGCGCAGGCGGCGCTTCATCATGTCCCAGCTCGTCAGCATCTCGCGCACGATCTCCCAGATCTTCGACGGACGGAAGTAGAACTGGCGATAGAACTGCTCGAGGTGGTGATAGATCTCGTCGCGCGACAGATGCGCGTAGCCGATCGCCGCGAGCTGCACGCCTTCCTTGCTCACCAGGTTGATGGTCTTGTTCTCTTCCATCCAGCCGTTTTCCACGGCCTGCTTGTAGAGCGTCGTGCCCGGATACGGGGCGGCGAGCGAGACCTGGATCGTGTGCGGATTGATTTCCTTCGCATACTCGATCGTCTTCTTGATGGTCTCCTGCGTCTCGCCCGGCAGGCCGAGAATGAAGGTGCCGTGGATCTTGATGCCGAGCTTCTTGCAGTCCGCGCTGAAGCGGCGCGCGAAATCGGTGCGCACGCCCTTCTTGATGTTCACGAGGATCTGGTCGTCGCCCGATTCGAAGCCGACCAGCAGCAGGCGCAGGCCGTTTTCCTTCATGATCTTCAGCGACTTGTACGGCACGTTGGCCTTCGCGTTGCACGACCACGTCATGCCGAGCTTGCCCAGGCCAACGGCGATGGCTTCGGCGCGCGGCAGGTCGTCGGTGAAGGTGTCGTCGTCGAACATCAGTTCCTTCACTTCCGGCATGTTGTCGCGGATCCACTTCGCTTCCGCGAGCACGTTCTCGACCGAGCGCGTGCGGTACCGATGGCCGCTGACCGTCTGCGGCCACAGGCAGAACGTGCAGCGCGACTTGCAGCCGCGGCCCGTGTAGATCGATACGTACGGATAGTTCAGGTAGCCGATGAAGTAGTTGTCGATCTTCAGGTCGCGCTTGTAGACGGGCGCGACGAACGGCAGTTCGTCCATGTTCTCGAGGATCGGACGCGCTTCGTTGTGCTCGATCGAGCCGTCCTTCGCGCGCCAGCTCAAGCCCTGGATCTCGGGGAACGGCTTGCCTTCGGCGATTTCCTTGCAGGTGTAGTCGAATTCCTCGCGACACACGAAATCGATCGCGTCGCTCGCCGTGAGCGAGTTGTGCGGATCGACCATCACCTTCGCGCCCACCATGCCGACCAGCATCGTCGGCTTCATCTTCTTGAGATCCTGCGCGAACATCGCATCGGTCGGGAACGACGGCGTGCTCGTGTGAATGATCACGAGATCGTAGTCGTTGGCGATTTTCAGCGTTTCGTCGACCGACAGGCCGTCGGCCGGTGCGTCGACGACGCGGCTGCCCGGCACGAGGGCGGCCGGCTGCGCGAGCCAGGTCGGATACCAGAAGGAACGGATTTCGCGCTTCGCCTGATAGCGCGAGCCGGCTCCGCCGTCGAAGCCGTCATACGAAGGGGCCTGCAAGAACAGCGTTTTCATGAATGCTCCGGTAGCCTGCATAGTTCGTTTCGTTACAACGAATCAGTCAAAAAACCGCGGCCGCCATGCCGGCGCCCGCCTCTCTGTCATGTCGCGCCGCGCGCCTTCGCCTGCGACGCGCTCGGCCCGCGGGCCGGTTCGATCGACGGCCCTAGCGGCCGTCCACTGCTTCCACGGCCGCCGTCGCGCGTTCGCCGCCGACGACCGTCATTCTCGCGCCGCGCCACACGACGTGCGTGCCGAACGCGGCCGCGAGCCACTCGAGCGCGAGCAGCGTGTCGCGCACCGCGACGAGCGGCAGGTCGCGCCAGAACGCGCGCCAGCCGTCCTCGCCGCGCGCATGCAGCACGAGCCGCCCGAATGCGCCGACCGCGGCCGCGCCGCCCGCCAGCCAGCCGGCGAAGGTGCCGTCGAGGCGCAATGCGAGCGCCGCGCCGATCGCGAGCCACGGCACGGTAAACGTAATGAACAGGAACGCGAAGCCGGCCGGGTTCAGCGAACGAATCGTGCGCAGCCAGCGCGTCTCGCGGTGCCAGAGCGGCCCGAACGACGGTTCGATCACGTCGGTCGCGACCTCGACCTCCGACAGCACGGTGCGCCGCCCGAGGCGGCGCGGCAGCTCGGCCAGCCAGAAATCGTCGGCCAGCTCGTCCTTCAGCGCGAAGAGACCGCCGATCCGGTCGAGCGTGTCGCGCGTGAGCGCGAGCGTCGCGCCGAAGCCGAAGCGGCTCGAGCGGCCGAGGTGCGTGATCCGCACCGACGGCGCGAACCAGGCATCGACGAACTGCGCGCCGATCCGCGTCCAGAAGCCGCCGACGCTGCGCGCATGATACAGGCACGTGACGACCCCGACCGACGCGTCGGCGAGCGGCGCCGTCACGCGCTCCAGATAGTCGGGCTGCACCGCGATGTCGCTGTCCGCGATCACGATGCGGCCGTATTTCGCGCGCGCGGCGAGATTGATCAGGTTGCTGACCTTCAGGTTCTTGCCATGCACGCGCGCGTCGATCACGAGCGTGATGTCGCACTCCGGATGATCGGCGCGCAGCCGCTCGACGATGGCGATAGCCGGATCGGCGGACGATGCGACGCCGAACAGCACCTCGTGGCGAGGATGGCGCTGCACGCAGAAGGTCGCGAGGTTTTCGTACAGGTGCGGCTCGGCGCCGCACAGCGGCTTGAGCACGCTGACCGGCTCGAAGCCGTCGCGCGCCGCCGTGCGCGGCGTGCGCGGCCGCGGCGCGAAGGCCGCGACGAGCGCATAGCCGGCCGCGGCCAGCGTGAACGCGATCAGGAGCCAGTCGAGCAGCGTTGCGGTGGGCGTCATGCGCGACGCCTCCGGGCGACCTGGGCGCCATGGCGAACGCTCGAACGTGATTGAGCGTGATGCGGTTTTCCGACAACGACGAACGCGGGCACGACCCGACTCCTTGTTCCAGCAGCGTCTGTAATGGGGAGGCACGACCCGTGGTTCGGGTTCGGCCATGCCCGGCTTCGCGTGGCGTATCCCCGCGCAGCGCCAGGACGGCATGCGGGAAGACTCGAATGGCTCCATCGGCACAACATGGGCAGGCGCCGGATTTTAGCAGTCCGCGCCGCCCTGCGCTCGGCGCTACGAGAAACGGACTAGTGCGATTCCGGCAAAGCTGAGCGGTCGACGAACCCGATCGGCCCGGCCACGTTCACGTTAGCGTAAGCACTTTGCAGGCGTATTGCAGTCTTGAAAATCAAACGTTTCGTGCAAATTTGTATGTCGATGCGGTTTCATTTCCAATCGCCGTAAAGTTTGGTAATTAATCAGCGATTAGATTGATTTTTGCAACGATCGCCGCAAGCAACCCTGCACCCCTGTAAGGCGCATGGGTATCCGTGCGCCGCCAGCACGTTCCGGAACCCTTTGGCAAAATCCTTGGCGTTTGTTGCGTAAGCGCATCACCACGCCACCCCGTTTCGAAGGTCTTCCGATGACACCTTTTTCCGTACTCGATCTCGCCCCCATTCCGGCCGGCGCCGACGCCTCGCAAGCGTTCCGTAATACCGTCGACCTCGCGCAGCACGCGGAGCGCTGGGGCTACCGGCGCTACTGGCTGGCCGAGCATCACAACATGCCGGGGATCGCGAGTGCGGCCACCTCGGTCGTGATCGGCCACGTCGCGGGCGCCACGCAGACGATCCGGGTCGGCTCGGGCGGCATCATGCTGCCGAACCATGCGCCGCTCGTGATCGCCGAGCAGTTCGGCACGCTCGCGTCGCTGTATCCGGGGCGCATCGACCTCGGCCTCGGCCGCGCGCCCGGCACCGACCAGACCACGTCGCGCGCGCTGCGCCGCGACCTGGTCGGCAGCGCGGACTCGTTTCCGGACGACGTCGCGGAGCTGCAGCGCTACTTCGCGGAGCCGGTACCCGGCCAGCGCGTGCGGGCGGTGCCCGGCGCAGGGCTCGACGTGCCGGTGTGGCTGCTCGGCTCCAGCCTGTTCAGCGCGCAGCTCGCGGCGATGCTCGGGCTGCCGTTCGCGTTCGCGTCGCACTTCGCGCCGGATTATTTGATGCGCGCGCTCGAGATCTATCGCGCGCAGTACCGGCCGTCCGCCGCATGGCCGAAGCCGCATGCGATGGTCGGCGTCAACGTGTTCGCGGCCGAGACCGACGACGAGGCACGGCGCCTGTTCACGTCGCTGCAGCAGCAGTTCATCAACCTGCGGCGCGGCACGCCGGGCAAGCTGCCGCCGCCCGTCGACGTGCTCGAGGCGAACGAACTCGAACTCGCGACCGTCGCGCACTCGCTGTCGTTCGCGGCAGTCGGCTCGCGCGACACGGTGCGCGACAAGCTGCGCGAGCGCATCGCGCAGACGGGTGCCGACGAGCTGATCGTCACCGCGCAGATCTACGATCACGCCGCGCGGCTGCGCTCGTTCGAGCTGACCGCGCAGATCCGCGACGAGCTCGCGAACGAGGCAAGCTGACGGCGCGGCCGCTCGCCGCCTGCCCCCGCATCACTGCGGGTGCACGGCCTCGAGCCCGTCGAGCAGCGCCTTGTGGAAGGCGTCCGGGTCCTGGATCTGCGGCGCGTGTCCGAGCGCCGGGAATTCGACGAGCTGCGCGCCGGGAATCGCGGCCTGCGTGCGCTTCGCGAGCTCCGGATAGCGGCCGAGCTTCGCGTGCACGTCGGGCGGCGCGACGTCCTTGCCGATCGCGGTCGTATCCTTGTCGCCGATCATCAGCAGCGTCGGCACGCGGATCGCGCCGAATTCGTAGACCACCGGCTGCGTGAGGATCATGTCGTAGATCAGCGCGGAGTTCCACGCGACCGCGTCGCGGCCGGCGCCGCGATACATCCCGGCGAGCATCTGCACCCAGCGCTCGTACGACGGCGACCACTTGCCCGCGTAGTACGTGCCCTGCTCGTAGCGGCGGATGCCGTCGGCCGTGGTCTTCAGTTCGCGCGCATACCAGTAGTCGACCGACAGCGGCGGCACGCCGAGCGCCTTCCAGTCCTCGAGGCCGATCGGGTTCACGAGCACGAGCTGGTCGGTCGCCTTCGGATACATCAGCGCGTAGCGGATCGCGAGCATCCCGCCCGTCGAGTGGCCCAGGATCGTCGCCGACTTCACGCCGACCGATTCGAGCAGCGCGTGCGTGTTGCGCGCGAGTTGCTGGAAGCTGTACTGGTAGCGCTCGGGCTTCGACGACTTGCAGAAGCCGATCTGGTCCGGCGCGATCACGCGATAGCCGGCGCGGCTCAGCACGCCGATCGTGTCCTCCCAGGTCGCCGCACAGAAGTTCTTGCCGTGCAGCAGCACGATGGTGCGGCCGTTCGGGTGGGCGGGCTGCACGTCAAGGTACGCCATCTCGAGGGTTTCGCGCTGCGACACGAACGCGTACTCGTGCACGGGCGCCGGATACGCGAACCCTTCCAGGCGCGGGCCGTACACGGGCCCGTCGTTGGCGACGGCCGTCGCGGCGATGGCCGCAAAGGGCATCGCGCATGCGGCGGCGGCACTCGCGCCGAGCACGGCGGCGCGCGCGACGGACAACATCTTGCAAATCGAAAGCATGGCGATCACGGTGATTGGGGACGCGCGCGGGCAGCCGGGCTGCAGCCGTGCTGCGTCGCGCCCCGCGATTCTACGCGCTCGCGTGACGACGGCGCGCAACACTCCGGGGCCGCGCGACTTCCGCGCGTATGACGAACTCGGGTATCGTGTGACGTGACCCTGAAACGCGTGCAGGCGAATTCCCATGAAAAACGTCCTCAGCATTCAGTCGCACGTCATCTACGGCCATGCCGGCAACAGTGCGGCCGTGTTCCCGATGCAGCGTCTCGGCATCAACGTCTGGCCGCTCAACACCGTCCAGCTGTCGAATCACATGCAGTACGGCCACTGGGCCGGCAGCGCGATCGATGCCGCGAAGATGGAACAGCTCGTCGACGGCGTGGCCGCCATCGGCGCGCTCAAGCGTTGCGACGCGGTGCTGTCCGGCTTCCTCGGCTCGCCGCCGCAGGCACGCGCGGCGGTCGAGATCGTGCGCTCGGTGAAAGCGATGAATCCGAACGCGTGGTACTTCTGCGATCCGGCGATGGGCCAGACGGGCGGCATCCGGCCCGAGCCCGGCGTCGAGGAATTCATCGTCCAGGAAGTGCCCGCGCTCGCGGACGGCATGTCGCCGAACCACACCGAACTGCAGAAGCTCGCCGGGCGGCGCATCGAGACCGTCGCCGAAGCCGTCGACGCGTGCCGGGCGCTGATCCGCCGCGGCCCGAAGATCATCCTCGTCAAGCACCTGCACGACCGCAACAGCCCGGCCGACCGTTTCAACATGCTCGCCGTCACCGAAACCGAAGCGTGGATCGGCCAGCGGCCGCTGTATGCGTTTCCGCGCCATCCGGTCGGCGTCGGCGACCTGACCAGCGCGATCTTCGTCGCGTGCCGGCTGCGCGGCGACTCGGTGCGCGCCGCGTTCGAGCACACGCTCGCGGCCGTGCATGCGGTCGTGAAGGCCACCTACGACGCCCGCCGCTACGAACTCGAACTCGTCGCCGCGCAGGACGAAATCGCGCGGCCGAGCGAATGGTTCGGCGCGTGGGTGACCGACGCCTGATGCCTGACGCCTGACGCGTGCGCATCGCCATCCTGGCCGCTGCCGTCCTCTGCCGTCCTCTGCCGTCCTGGCCTTCCCTCTCCCGCCCCGCTATTCCGCTATTCCGCTATTCCGCTATTCCGCTATTCCGCTATCCCGCTGTCCCGCTGTCCCGCTGTCCCGCTGTCCCGCTGTCCCGCTGTCCCGCTGTCCCGCTGTCCCGCTGTCCCGCTGTCCCGCTGTCCCGCCGCTCCCCGCTCCTCCGGCGTGCCACGCGCCGCCCGCCCGGCCCGCCGCCGCTTCCTCGCAGTTCGTGCGGCGACGCACCGCCGGCCGCGATCCGATCCACGCGTGCAAACGTTTCCGGACTTCACATGAATGACACCGATTCCTCGCTATGCTCGCGGCGGCACGAACCGGCGCAGCCGCATCCTGCGATCCGGCGCGCGCCGTTCCCGCAGGTCCCGCCAATCGGCTCCCCCTTTAACGCACGATAACGACCATGACCCGATCGAACCGTCGTGACTTCCTGCGCGTCGCCGCCGGCACTGCCGGCGCCGCCGCGCTGAACCTGTTTCCGCCCGTGATCCGCGATGCACTCGCGATTCCCGCGAACCGCCGCACCGGCACGATCCGCGACATCGAACACATCGTGATCCTGATGCAGGAGAACCGTTCGTTCGACCACTACTTCGGCACGATGCGCGGTGTCCGTGGCTTCGGTGACCCGCGCCCGCTGCGTCTCGCGAACGGCAAGTCGGTGTTTCACCAGCCGGTCGGCCCGGCCGAACTGCTGCCGTTCCACCCGGGCGCCGACAAGCTCGGCCTGCAGTTCCTGCAGGATCTGCCGCACGGCTGGCAGGACATGCACGCCGCCTGGAACAAGGGCCGCTACGACCAGTGGGTGCCGAACAAGGGCACCACGACGATGGCGTACCTGAAGCGCGACGACATCCCGTTCCACTACCAGCTCGCCGACGCGTTCACGATCTGCGACGCCTACCACTGCGCGATCCCCAGCTCGACCGATCCGAACCGCTATTACATGTGGACGGGCTACGTCGGCAACGACGGCACGGGCGGCGGCCCGGTGCTCGGCAACGACGAAAAGGGCTACGGCTGGACCACCTATCCGGAAGTGCTCGAACAGGCCGGCGTGTCGTGGAAGATCTACCAGGACGTCGGCACGGGGCTCGACGCAAACGGCTCGTGGGGCTGGACGCAAAACCCGTACATCGGCAACTACGGCGACAACTCGCTGCTCTACTTCAACCAGTACCGCACCGCGCTGCCCGGCACGCCGCTGTATGACAAGGCGCGTACCGGCACCAACATCAGCGCCGGCGGCACGCTGTTCGACGTGCTGCAGCAGGACGTGAAGAACGGCACGCTGCCGCAGGTGTCGTGGATCTGCGCGCCGGAAGCGTATTCCGAGCATCCGAACTGGCCCGCCAACTACGGCGCGTGGTACATCGAGCAGGTGCTGAAGGCGCTCGTGTCGAATCCCGACGTGTGGAGCAAGACCGCGCTCTTCATCACGTATGACGAAAACGACGGCTTCTTCGACCACGTGCCGCCGCCGTTCGCGCCGCAGTCGCGCGACAACGGCCTGTCGACGGTCGCGACGACCAACGAGGCATTCCCCGGCGACGCATCGCACATGGCCGGCCCGTACGGCCTGGGGCCGCGCGTGCCGATGCTCGTCGTGTCGCCGTGGACCAAGGGCGGCTGGGTCTGCTCGCAGACTTTCGATCACACGTCGCTGCTGCAATTCATCGAGGCGCGGTTCGGCGCGCAGTATCCGGTCACGGCCGCCAACGTGTCGCCGTGGCGTCGCACGGTGTGCGGCGACCTGACGTCGGCATTCGAGTTCGCGACCGCGGACGCCGCATGGCCGACGCTGCCCGACACGAGCGGCTACGCGCCGCCCGACCGCGTGCGCCATCCCGACTACATCCCGGTCCCGCCGGCGCTGCAGAAGCTGCCGAAACAGGAGGCCGGGCTGCGTCCGGCGCGTGCGCTGCCGTACGAGTTGTTCGTGCACGGCCGCGTCGAAGCCGCGAACGGCCAGTTCCGGCTGACCTTCGCGAACACGGGCCGGGCAGGCGCGGCGTTCCAGGTCCAGTCGCGCAATCGCGTCGACGGCCCGTGGGCATACACGGTCGAAGCCGGCAAACGCGTCGCCGACACGTGGAGCGCCGCCGCGTCGCTCGGCCTGTACGACCTCGACGTGTACGGCCCGAACGGCTTCTACTGCCATTTCCGCGGCCCGTTCGCGACCGGCGTCGGCAGCGCGAACGTCAACCCCGAGGTGATCTACGGCTACGACGTCGCGAACGGCAACATCACGCTGCGCCTGATGAACCGCGGCCACAAGGCCGTGCGGCTCAAGGTCACGAACGCGTACGGCCACGGTCACGCGCGCACGTTCGACCTCGCGCCGGGCGCGCACGTCGACGATTACTGGGACCTGCGCGGCAGCCACGGCTGGTACGACCTGACCGTCAGCGACGGCCGGCTGCTGGGCTTCCTGCGCCGCTTCGCGGGCCACGTCGAAACGGGCCGCCCGAGCACCAGTGACCCGCTGATCCGCACGACCGCATCGCACGACGACGCGGAAGCCGCATCGGACGCCCTGTCCGACTGACGCCGACCCGACGCGGCGCGGCCCCGGTGGGCCGCGCCGCTGCGTTTGCCCCGCTCCGCCCCCCTTC
>NZ_PREY01000066.1:0-12044 GCF_002959955.1 Burkholderia sp. BE12
CTACCCTCCCGCGCATGCCGGTCGACGCCCAAGCCAACCAACACCCCCGACCCGGCCGATCCGAATTCCCCAGGAGCGCACATGGATAGCAGCAGCAACCCCGCACTGTTCGACACCGACGTCTGGCGCGGCAAGATCTTCAACGGAAGCTGGCACGCGAGCCCGCACGCGGCCGACGTGATCGAACCGGCGACTGGCAACACGCTCGGCCGCGTCGGCCTCGCCGACGGCGCGGCCGTCGCCGAAGCATCAGCCACCGCACACCGCACCCAGCCCGCATGGTTCGCCCTCCCCTACGACGAGCGCGCAGCGGTCCTGCGCCGCGCCGCAGCGGTCGCGCAAACGCACTTCGACGCGATCGTCGACTGGCTCGTGCGCGAAAGCGGCTCGACGCGCGCGAAGGCGGCGTTCGAAACCTCGGTCACGATCAAGGCGCTCCACGAAGCAGCCAGCCTGCCATCACGCGCAGCCGGCGAAGTGCTCCCGTCCGCAGCCGGCCGGCTGTCGCTCGCGCGCCGCCGCCCGCGCGGTGTGGTCGGCGTGATTTCGCCGTTCAACTTCCCGCTGTACCTCGCGATGCGCGCGGTGGCACCCGCGCTCGCGCTCGGCAACGCGGTCGTGCTGAAGCCCGATCCGCGCACCGCCGTGTGCGGCGGCGTCGCGATCGCGCGCGTGTTCGAGCTCGCCGGCTTGCCCGAAGGCGTGCTGCACGTGCTGCCCGGCGACGGCGCGGCCGGCGCGACGCTGGTCGCCGATCCGCACGTCGCGATGATCCAGTTCACCGGCTCCACCGCGGCCGGGCGCAAGGTCGGCGAAGCGGCGGGCCGCCACCTGAAGAAGGTGTCGCTCGAACTCGGCGGCAAGAACTCGCTGATCGTGCTCGACGATGCCGATCTCGACCGCGCGATCGCCAACACCGCATGGGGCGCGTACCTGCACCAAGGCCAGATCTGCATGGCGACCGGCCGCGTGCTCGTGCAGCGCGCGATTCACGATCGCTTCGTCGCGAAGCTCGTCGAGAAGGCCCAAAGCCTGCGCGTCGGCGACCCCGCCGCCGGCGACGTGGGCCTCGGCCCGCTGATCAACGCCGCGCAACGCGACCATGCCGCGAACCTGGTCGACGCGGCGCGCCGCGCGGGCGCACGCGTCGAGACGGGCGGCGGCCATCGCGGCCTGTTCTTCGAGCCGACGGTACTGAGCGGCGTCGCGCCGGGCAATCCGGCCTTCGACGAGGAAATCTTCGGGCCGGTGGCAGTCGTCGTGCCGTTCGATACCGACGAAGACGCGATCGCGCTCGCGAACCGGACCGAATACGGGCTGTCGATGGCGATCCTGTCGGCCGACGTCGGCCGCGCACTGCGGATCGGCGAGCGCTTGAACACCGGGCTGCTGCACATCAACGACCAGACCGTCAACGACGAGGCGATCAACCCGTTCGGCGGCGTCGGCGCGTCGGGCAATGGCTCGAGCATCGGCGGTGCGGCAAACTGGGAAGAATTCACGCAGTGGCAGTGGCTGACGATCAAGGGCGAAGCGCCGCTCTATCCGATTTGACGAGGAGACCGACCATGTACACCGAACACGATACACGCGCCGTCACCGCGGCCGTCGCGCGCACCGCCGGCGCGCCCTTCTCGATCGAGGCGGCCCGGATCCGCGCGCCGCGCGGCGACGAGGTGCTGGTGCGCGTCGTCGCGACCGGCTTGTGCCACACCGACCTGATCGTGCGCGACCAGTACTATCCGGTACCGCTGCCGGCCGTGCTCGGTCACGAAGGCGCCGGCGTGGTCGAGGCGGTCGGCCCGAACGTGAAGACGCTCGCCGCGGGCGATCACGTCGTGCTGACCTACGGCGCGTGCGGCCACTGCGCGTCGTGCGTCGGCGGTCACGGCGCGTATTGCCGGCAGTTCTTCGCGCTGAATTTCGGCGGCGCCGATGCCGACGGGCAGACCGCGATCCGGGACGAAGCCGGGCAACCGCTGCACGATCATTTCTTCGCGCAGTCGTCGTTCGCGAGCTACGCGCTCGCGCGCGAGAACAACGCGATCAAGGTGCCGAAGGAAGCGCCGCTCGAACTGCTCGGCCCGCTCGGCTGCGGGATCCAGACCGGCGCGGGCGCGGTGATCCATTCGCTCGCGGTGCGCCCGGGCAGCAGCTTCGCGAGCTTCGGCGCGGGCGCGGTCGGCATGAGCGCCGTGATGGCCGCGCGCATCGCGGGCGCGACGACGATCATCGCCGTCGACATCGTGCCGTCGCGGCTCGCGCTGGCGCTCGAGCTCGGCGCGACACACGCGATCAACAGCCGGGAAGTCGACGTCGTCGACGCGATCCGCGAGATCACCGGCGGCGGCGCCGATTTCGCGCTCGAATCGACCGGGCTGCCGGCCGTGCTGTCGCAAGGAATCGAAGCGCTCGGCTCGCGCGGCACGATGGGCGTGGTGGGCGCGCCGAAGCTCGGCACGAAGGCCGAATTCGACGTGAACAGCCTGCTGCTCGGCGGCCACACGATCCGCGGCATCGTCGAAGGCGACAGCGTGCCGCAGACGTTCATCCCGCAGCTCGTGCAACTGCACCTGCAAGGGCGGTTTCCGTTCGACCGGCTGGTGAAGTTCTATCCGCTCGACCAGATCAACCAGGCGGCGGCGGACAGCAGCGACGGGAGCACGCTCAAGCCGATCCTGCGTTTGCCGCATTGAACGCAACGGGCGCCGCCGGCCGCCGATGCAGATCGGCCGCACGCGGCGGCGCCCTTCCCGGAAAAATACCCCGCTTCAGGCACCGGGCTATATTACGCATTCGCGCGACACGCCCGGCCGGCACACCCGGCCCGGACCTCGACCCAACTGGAGCGCAGCGTGAACCCAGCCCCCGAATCCGTTTCACGGCCGGTCGACCTCGACCGGCTCCGCGCCCGCTTCGCCGCGGGCGAGCCGCTGCCGGACACGGCGTTGCCGGCCAGCGTCGCGCGCTCGTGGCTGCGTTCGCGCGACGCCGGGCTCCGGCCCTGGCAAACCGCCCGCTATGAAATGCAGCGCGAACTCGACGAATCGCGCGCGGACCGGCGGCTGACCCGCTGCGTCGCGCAGGAAATCGAGCCGCTGTGGGCCGCATTCGGCGGCAGCGAATGGACGATCATGTGCGTCAATCCGCACGGCACGATCGTCCATGCGCGGCGCAGCCCGCAATGCGACGACGCGCTGCTCACGCCGATCGTCGCCGGACGCCGGATCGTCGAACCGAACATCGGAACGACCGCCCCGAGCTGCGTGATTCACGACGGCGCCGAAACCGTCGTCGCGGGCGCGCAGCACTATCTCGACGAGTTTTCGCGGGTGTTCTGTCTCGCGGTGCCGCTGGTCGGCTTCGACGGCGAAGTGATCGGTGCACTGGATATCACCGGCATCGGCCGGCGCAACGTCGCGCAGCTGCGCGAGCAATTCCGGCACGCGTCGCTGTCCGCCGAGCAGCGGCTCTATGCGATGCTGCGCGACTGCCATCTGCTGCAGGTGCAGCATGACGCACGCTGGCTCGGCACGCCGCTCGCGGGCGTCATTGCGCTCGACGAAGCGGGCCGCGTGCGCGCGGTGAGCCGGCTGGCGCGCCGGATACTCGATCTCGCGCCGGAAGGGCCGCTCGGGCCATGCGATCTCCGCCAACTGTTTCCCGGCGCGACGCCCGCGCAGCAGCGCCGTTTGCTGACACCGGCGCGCACGCCGCAGCGGATCGCGCGCGACGATGGTAGCCACGTATGGGTGCGCACCGTACGTGCGCCGCTCGACCGGGCGACGGCCGCGCGTCAGGCCGATGTGCTCGAACAAGCCGCCGACGTATGCAACATGGCGCCAGCCGCCGGTCCGCAGGCGAGCCTGCACGAACAGTCGCTCGATGCGATCCGCCGGGCGCTCGACGAGCACGACGGCAATGTGTCGGCGGCCGCGCGGCAACTCGGCATTTCACGCACGACGCTGTACACGAAACTTCGTCAGCTCGATGCGGCGGGGATCCGGCACGACGGGTCGCATTGACGATTCGGGATGCAGCAGCGGGCCCTGATGGCCAGCGCAAGCCCGCAATCAGCGGGAAGAGGCCTTAAGCCACTCCCCGCCGCGCATGCAGCCGCAACGCGAGCCACGCGATCCCGGCCGCGAACGCGCCGACCACGCCGCCGAAGGTGCCGATCCACGGCAGCCCGAAGTCGCCCGCGATATGGTTGCCGAGCAATGCGCCGGCGCCGATGCCGACGTTGTACAGCCCGGAGTAGATCGATACGGCCAGGTCGGTCGCCTCGGGCGCCAGCTTCAGCACCCATGCCTGCATCGCCAGCCCGAAACAGACGATCGCGCCGCCCCACACCAGTGTGTGCACGGACAGCGTGACGATGTTCAGCGCGCTCGGGAACAGGATCAGCAGGCAGCCCGACAGCGCGACGATCGACGCCAGCAGGAAATCGTCGGGCCGGTGCGGATAGATCCGATTGAAGCAGATCGCGGCCGGCAGGCCGGCGACGCCGAACAGGATCAGCACGTACGTGATCCGGCTGCTGCTCGCATGGTTGACGCTCTGCACGAACGGTTCGATGTACGTGTACGACGTGAAATGCGCGGACACGACGAGCACGGTGATCGCGTACAGCGCGACCAGCGCCGGCTTGCGCAGGAACACGCCGATGCTGCTCAGCGACCCGGCGCCCTGGCTCGGCAGCAACGGCAACGTGGCGCGCAGCAACAGCAACGCGACGCCCGCCGCGCCCGCGATGATCAGGAACGTGACGCGCCAGCCGAACGCCTCGCCGATCACGCGGCCGAGCGGAATCCCGGCCACCATCGCGATCGCCGAGCCCATCGCGAGCAGGCTGAGCGCACGGCTCTTGCGGTCGCTCGGTGCGAGCCGCACGGCGAGCGGGACCGAAATCGACCAGAACACCGCATGCGCGCACGCGATGCCGAGCCGGCCGATCATCAGCACCGTGAAATTCCACGCGACGCCGGTCACGACATGGCTGCCGACGAACACCAGCAGCGCCACGCTCAATAGCTTGCGGCGCTCGACGTGACGCGTGACGAACGTCAGCGGCAGCGATACGACGGCAACGGCCCACGCGTAGATCGTCAGCATCAGGCCGACCGCGGTCGGCTGCATCTGCAGACTGTCGCCGATCGCGCTCAACAGCGCGACGGGCACGAATTCGGTGGTATTGAAGATGAAGGCGGCGAGTGCCAGGGCCAGCACGCCCCACCACGATTGTTCGGAACTGACGGCGTCGGGGGTTGCCATACGGGAATTCGGCGAAGGTTGGGCGCGCGCGGGCGGCCCGCCCGGCGCATCGGCGCGATTGTACCAGCGCCGTTCGGCACGCTGCCGCCGGGCGCGGTGCGTGCGACGCGGGACATGGCGGTGACACGGCCGCGCGCCGATAATGTGACGAATCGGGTTTTGCCGACGATTTGATTTGCCCGAACGCCATCGGGCCAGGAGATTCACATGCGCATTGAAACGTCATTTCTGTTCGACCTCGACGGCACGCTCGTCGACAGCGTCTATCAGCACGTGCTCGCGTGGAAGGAAGCGCTCGATGCCGAAGGCATCGAACTGTCGGTGTGGCGCATCCACCGCAAGATCGGGATGAGCGGCGGCCTGTTCCTGAATCAGCTGCTGCGCGAGACGGCCGGCGACATCGACGCCGAGCGCGTCGAGCGGCTCGCCCGGCTGCATGCGGCCGCGTACCAGCGGCTGCGCGCGCAGGTCCGGCCGCTGCCGGGCGCGCGCGAACTGCTGGCCGCGCTGTCGAACGCGGGCATTCGCTGGGCGATCGCGACCAGCGGGCGGATGGAAACCGCGGCGATCAATCTCGAGGCGCTCGGCGTCGATCCGGCGAAGAACGTGGTCGTCACGCGCGATCAGGTGAAGTACGCGAAGCCGGACCCGGACCTGTTCCTGACCGCCGCCGCGAAGCTGAACGTGCCGATCGAGCATACGGTGGTGGTCGGCGACAGCATCTGGGACATGCTCGCCGCCGCCCGCTGCCGCGCGCTCGGCGTCGGCCTGCTCTCGGGCGGCTACGGCAGCGACGAACTGGAACGCGCGGGCGCGTTGCGCGTGTACGACGATCCGGCGGACCTGCTGTGGCACCTCGACGAGGTGGCCGCGCGGCCGTAACCGCTACACCGTCCGCCTGACCAGCATCGTCCGGATCTCCGAAATCGCCTTCGTCGGGTTCAGCCCCTTCGGGCACACGTCCGTGCAGTTCATGATCGTCCGGCAACGGAACAGCCGGTACGGATCCTCGAGATCGTCGAGCCGCTCGGCGGTCGCCAGATCGCGTGAATCGGCGATGAAGCGGTACGCCTGCAGCAGCCCGGCCGGCCCCACGAACTTGTCCGGGTTCCACCAGTAGCTCGGACACGACGTCGAACAGCATGCGCACAGGATGCATTCGTACAACCCGTCGAGCTGGTCGCGCTCTTCCGGCGACTGCAGCCGCTCGCGTGCGGGCGGCGTCGTGTCGTTGATCAGGTATGGCCGGATCGAGTGGTACTGATTGAAGAAGTCGGTCATGTCGACGATCAGGTCGCGCACCACCGGCAGCCCCGGCAACGGCCGCAGCACGATCTCGCGCGGCAGCGTCTGCATGTTGGTCAGGCACGCGAGGCCGTTCTTGCCGTTGATGTTCATCGCGTCCGAGCCGCAGATCCCCTCGCGGCACGAGCGCCGGTACGCGAGCGTCTCGTCGTCGCGCTTCACGCGGCCGAGCACGTCGAGCAGCATGCGGTCGGCCGGGTCCACGTCGATCTCGTAGCGCTGCAGGTACGGCCGCGCGTCGCGGTCGGGGTCGTAGCGGTAGATATGCAGAGTACGCGGATCGCTCATCGGTTCCTCCCGGCGCGGGCCGGCATGGGTTCACGGGGGTGCGGCGGAGTGCCGTCGCGGCACACGGCGTTGCAAGCGCCATACCGGTCAGTCGTCGTCCACGCGCTTGTCGATCAGATAGCGGCCGCGCTCGACGCCCGCGCGCAGCGCCTCGACCTCGGTCAGCCATTCGGGGCCGGCGGCCTCCGGTACAAGCAGTTCGATGCGCTCGCCGGCGACGTACACCTGGACCTCGTCGCGCCATGCGCCTCGCTCGTTGGGTCGCGCCCATACGAGGATTTCGTGACCGCGATACGGGTCCCGAACCTGTGCGTCCTCTTGATGTGCCACGGTGGCCTCCTGTCTTATCTGCGATGGCGATGCAAAAAATGCGCGCCGCCTGGGCGCCGCGCACGCCGTCGGCCTCGTGCGCACGCGGCGTGCCCGGCCGGCACGCTGCTTGCGTCCCTTTTCCGCATCGAACCGTTACCGGGCCCGCATCGTGCAGGGCCGGAAGGGATGCACATCATGATCGGCCACCTCGAACTACTGGGACGCCTGCTGCTGGCCGCGCTGCTCGGCAGCGTGATCGGGCTCGAACGCGAGCGCCTGAACTGGGCCGCAGGGCTGCGCACGCACATGCTCGTGTGCGTGGGCTCCGCGCTCGTGATGCTGGTGTCGACGTTCGGCTTCGAGGACGTGCGCGGGCAAAACGGCGTCGTGCTCGATCCGTCGCGGGTCGCCGCGCAGGTGGTGTCCGGCATCGGCTTTCTGGGCGCGGGCTCGATCCTGCTGCGCGGCGAAATGGTGCGCGGGCTGACGACGGCCGCGAGCCTGTGGGCCGTGGCCGGCGTCGGGCTCGCCGCGGGAGGCGGCATGGTGGTTGCGTCGATCGGTGCAACCGCGATCGTGCTCGTGATCCTCGCGGGCGTGAAGCCGCTCGAGCGCCGCTTCATCGCGCAGCGCCAGCAGCGCACGCTGCTGCTCGTGGCCGAGCGCGGCGGCCTGACGCTCGGCACGCTGCACGAAGCGCTCGGCCCCGGCCGCGTGCGCGTGAAACGATTCATCGTCCAGCAGTCGGACGACGATCCGGACACCGACGACATCTCCGTGTCGTTCTCGCGCACCAGCGGACCGGAATTCGCGGCAATTTGCGAGACGCTGCAAAACATCGCGTGCGTACGGACCTGTCAACCCGACACCTCGTCAAGGAGTTTCGTGTGACCCAGACCGACCTGCTCTCCTACCTCGTGACGAGCCAGCTGGCCGCGCGCATGCGCGGCGGCGCGTGGCTCACGACCAGCCAGCTGGTCGGCGCGTTGCGCGCGTGGCTCGCGTGCCGGCACGCCGAATGCGACTGGCTCGACCGGATCAGGATCGCGCAAGCGTCGGCGACGATCGCGCAGGAGATCTACGAAATCGCGGTCGCGCGCGGCGATCCGCACAGCGGCGAACGCGTGCGGCTCGATGCGCATTCGCCGGAACTGCAGGCGCTGCGCGCGCGCTGCGATGCGCTGTTGCAGCGGATCGACGGCGACCGGGACGTCGGCGCCCGATGATCGTGCCGGATCGCGCGACCCACGCCGACGACCGCCTGCTCGACGCCGCGCCGGCGCACGGGACGCCGCGGCACGGCCTGCTCGAACGCGGGCGCAATTGCGACACGATCCGCGGCGCGGACCGCTTCGCGATGCTGGTCGACGGCGACGCGTACTTCTCGACATTGCGCGCCGCGCTGCTGCGCGCGCGCCATACGGTGTTCATCGTCGGCTGGGACGTCGACAGCCGGATGCGGCTCGCGCCGGGCGGCGCCGACGACACGTTGCCCGACACGCTCGCGGCCTTCCTGCACGCGCTCGCGTCCGCCCGCCACAACCTGCGCATCTACGTACTCGCGTGGGACTTCGCGATGATCTACGCGCTGGAGCGCGACTGGCCGCCCGTGTATCGGGCCGGCTGGCGCGCGCATCGCGGCATCCGGTTCCGGCTCGACGATGCGCACCCGCGCGGCGCGTCGCATCACCAGAAGCTGGTCGTGATCGACGACCGGCTCGCGTTCGTCGGCGGCCTCGATCTGACGCGCGCCCGCTGGGACACGCCCGCGCATGCGGCCGACGACCCGCGCCGCCGCGACGAGCACGGCATGCCGTACGGGCCGTTCCACGACGTGCACGCGATGTTCGACGGCGACGCCGCCGCCGCGATCGGCGAACAGGCGCGGGCTCGCTGGCTGCAGGCATGCGGGCGCCCGATCGCGATCCGCGCGCGGCGCCATCTCGACCGGGCGGACGACGAGGATCCGTGGCCGCCCGACGCGCGCGTCGACGTGCGCGACGTGCGGCTCGGCATCGCCTATACGGCGCCGCGCCACGGCGGCCGCGAGCCGGTACTGCAGGTGCGCGCGCTCGTCGAGGACGCGATCCGCGCCGCGCAGCGGCACCTCTATGTCGAAAACCAGTACTTCACCGCGGCGGTGGTGCGCGAAGCGTTGTCCGCCCGACTCGCCGACGCGCACGGGCCGGACGTGACGGTCGTCGCCCCGCGCGTGCAGAGCGGCTGGCTGCAGGAAGCGACGATGGGCGTGCTGCGCGCGCGGCTGCACGCGACGCTCGCGGCGGCCGACCGCTTCGACCGCTACCGGCTGCTGTATCCGCACGTCGACGGGCTCGGCGACGCGTGCGTGAACGTGCACAGCAAGGTCGCGATCGTCGACGACGAATGCATCGTGATCGGCAGCGCGAACCTGAACAACCGCTCGATGCTGCTCGATACCGAATGCTGCATCGCGCTCGTCGCGGCCGGCGACGCACGCATTCGCGGCGCGATCGCCCGCATGCGCGAGCGGCTGCTGGCCGAGCATCTCGGCACGACGCCCGATGCGGTGGCCGACGCGTTCGCGTGCGGGGAGCGGCCGAACGTCGTCCTCGACCGGCTGCGCGCGAAGCCGGGCCGCACGCTGCGCACGCTCGACCCGGCCGTGTCGCCGCAATTCGAGGCGCTCGTGCCGGTCAGCGCCCGGCTCGACCCCGAGCAGCCGATCGAGCCGGACCGGTTCGTCCGCGAATTCGTGCCGCACGAGCAGCATCGCTCGCTCACCGCGCGCTTTTTCGTGCTCGGGGCGATCGTGCTCGCCATCGCCGCGCTGGCGCTCGCGTGGCGCTTCACGCCGCTGGGCGAGCACCTGAACGTCGCGTCGCTGTCGCACGCGCTGGCCGGCATCGCGCGGCTGCCGGCCGCGCCGGCGCTGCTGCTCGCGGCCTACGTGGTCGCGGCGACCTTCGCGGTGCCGATCACGCTGCTGATCGCCGCGACGGGGCTCGTGTTCGGCGCCTGGCCGGGCTTCGCATATGCGGGCATCGGCTCGATGGCGGCCGCCGCCGCGACCTACGCGCTCGGCCGCTGGCTCGGGCGCGACGCGGTGCGCCGGCTCGCCGGCCCGCGCGCGAACCGGCTGAGCGAGCACATCGGCCGACGCGGCGTGGTCGCGATGGCCGTGCTGCGGCTGCTGCCGATCGCCCCGTTCACCGTCGTGAACCTCGTCGCCGGCGCGTCGCACATCGGGCTGCGCGACTTCCTGATCGGCACCGCGCTCGGGATGCTGCCCGGCATCGTGCTGACCGTTACGTTCGCGCACCAGTTGACCGCCGCGCTCAGCCATCCGGGGCCCGGTGCATTCGCGTGGCTCGCGGCGATCGGCCTCGTGCTCGTCGGCGTGTCGATCCTGCTCGTGAGGGTGCTGCGACGATGGCGCTGAGCACACACGCGGCCCCGCCGCCGCACGTCGTCACCGCCGACGCGGCGCCCGCCGCCGCGCCGGGCGGGCGCGACCTGCGCATCGCGACCTACAACATCCGCGGCGGGGCCGGCGTATGGTCGGCGCGCGCGGCCGACCGGATCGCGGCGGTGATCGACGAACTCGACGCGGACGTGATCGCGCTGCAGGAAGTGCCGCTCGGCGGCACGCGTGCGCCGGACGTGCTCGCGCACCTGCGCGACGCGACCGGCATGCACGCGGCGGCCGGGCCGACGATCGACACGCCGGAGCGCCGCTACGGCAACGCGGTGCTGTCGCGCTGCCCGATCCGCGCGGCGCGCACGCTCGACCTGTCGTTCCACCCGCGCGAGCCGCGCGGCGCGCTCGATGCCGACATCGACTGCGGCGCCGGCACGATCCGCGTGGTCGCAACCCACCTCGGGCTGTCGGCCGGCGAGCGCAGCGCCCAGGTGCAGCGGCTGCTCGCGGCGTTCGACACGGGCGCGATGCCGGTGATCCTGCTCGGCGACATCAACGAATGGTTCGTGCGCGGCCGTGCGCTGCAGGCGCTCGTCACGCGGTTCCGGCGCGCGCCTGCGCCGCGCACGTTCCCGACCGTATGGCCGGTGTTCTCGCTGGACCGGATCTGGATCCATCCGGGCGAGCTGCTGGTCGACGTGGTCGTGCACCGCAGCGCGCGGGCGCGGCACGCGTCCGACCACTACCCGCTGGTGGCCCGGATGCGGGCGCCGCTCGCCACGCCCGCGATGGGCACGGCGCTTGCGCGGTAAGCTTTTTTCGATCCGACGGAGCCAGCAGATGCGAACCGACGCACTCGACGGAAAGGATCTCGATTACTGGTGCGCACGCGCGTTGTGCGCGGATGACGAAGACACGCTGCGCTTCACGGCCGTCGCGCCCACCGTCGTCGTGACGGCCGCGTGCGACGCGCTCCGGCACCTCGATGCGCCGTTCGCGCCTTCGGCCTCGTGGGCCGATGCGGGCGCGGTGCTCGATCGCGTGACCGATCTGCGGATCGCCAGCCATGGCGCCGACGTCGAATGCGACGCGACCTTCGTCGACGGTCCGTCGACCTGCGGCGCCCGGGGCCACACCGCGCGCGAAGCGCTGCTGCGCGCGTTCGTGCGCGCGCGCTTCGGCGACGAGGTGGACGAGCCGCCGCCGTTCCCGCACCGGATCGAACACGGCACGGTGGTGCGGTATGACCCGGGTGTGCCGATTCCGGACACGGACGGCGATCCGGCGGCCGGCGACCCGGCCATCGGCGAGCATTCGGATATTCGGTCGATACCGCGCATGTGAGTGCAGGCGCGGGTCCGGCGGTCATGTAAAAACGACAGTCCCCTTCGTCCCCTTCAAACCGCATTCCCGCGGACGCCCCGCCCCGCCGGTGGTCGCGCGGCAGGCACGCACGTTGCGACGC
>NZ_PREY01000067.1:0-7455 GCF_002959955.1 Burkholderia sp. BE12
GAGAAAGCGGATGAAACATGCGACATCTGTATTTAGCTGGCGCTACGACATCTGAATCCGGGTATGACATTGGTTGTAGTGGCTAGATTGAAATGTCCGCTTTTGGCTACATAGAAATGTCCGCTTTCGTGCCGCGTAAGCTGTTCGGCCGCCGGGTGTCCGGCGCCGGAGGCTGCGATGGCTGCAACGGAGCGGATCACGATGACGATGCGCGAACTGGACCGGTTCAAGGTCATTCAGAACGTGGCGGATGGCAGGCTCAAGCCGTGGCGCGCGGCAGAACGGCTGGAATTGACGACGCGGCAGATTCGCCGACTGGTTGCCCGGCTTCGGAAGCATGGCGTGGCGGGATTGGTATCGGGATTCACGATTGGCTTGTCAGTATCGCCTTTCGTCCGTCGATGGATTCGTAGGCCATAGCGTCGTCAATCAGATCAAGGCTGAATTCCTGACCGAGGCTCGTCCTGAACACGGGATCGACAATCACGCTCTCGAGCGCACTCAGGGCAGCCACCAACCTTTCATGCTCTCGCACCGTGCGGCTCTCGAAATTGCTGAAACGCTGCATCGAAAGATCTTTCATCATGAAGAGCGGCGCCGACACGGGAAACGGAACGGGTCCGGCCATCGTGCCGTAGAAATATACCGACGAGCGCATCGGCAGACAGGCTGCCATCTGGCCGGTCAGTGCACCGCCCACACCATCGAATACAGCCGTCGTTCCAAGCTCGGAGGACAGCTTTCCGAGTGTGTCGGTAAAGTCTTCATCGGCGCGCACGATATGCTCGATACCGTGGCGTTGCAGCGCCTCCTGCGCAGCCTGGCTCCTCACCATGGAGATCGCCGGCATATTTCTCTGACGAGCGAGTGCCGCGAGCGCCAGCCCCGTTGCCGCGTTCCCCGCCGTGGCAATCACGCCCCGATGCCCGGCCTCGGTAATCGTTTCGAGAAACGCATAGGCTGTGATCACGTTGACGAGCGACCCGCAATAGTCCCGTGCGCTGACGTGTTCGGGCAAGATCAGGCAACTCGTGCAAGGCACCTGCGCTTTTTCGCACCAAAGCCCGATGTTGTACGCGCTACGGTTCAGCGAGCGGTAGACAGCGACGCGTCTCCCCATATAACGCGCCGGGACACCGGCACCTGTCGCCACCACCGTCCCGGCGCCGGAAGCGCCCCACACGCCGTGCTGGCTGGGCGCGAGCGCTCTGCCATCCTCGGCCCGCATACGCAAAAATATCTTGTCGCCATGGTTGATAGCAGATGCCTCCATGTCGATCAGCACATGACCTGCTTCCGGCCGGCTCGGCGGCCGGATATCACGAACTTCCAACGAGCGTTCAGCGGTAACGCAGATAGCTTTCATGACGCGTTTCTCCAGCGGTAAACAGTGATGACGGTAACTGCACAGGCGGTAACTTAAACAAGTAGGCCCGTTGCCGAAACGCAGCCTCCCGGCATACCATCGATTCCAGTACAGAATGGATCGATACGAATACTCATGGATCGCCTGAACGCAATTCGCCTGTTTGTTCGGCTAGTCGAATGCGGCAGTTTTTCCGCCGTCGGGCGCGAGGAAGGCATTGGACAACCGACCGTAAGCAAGCAGATTGCCGCGCTGGAGGAGTATCTCGGCGCTCAGCTGGTGTTGCGAACGTCGCGTCAGGTGGTGATCACCGCGACGGGGCAGGCATTCTATGAATCGGCCAAGCCCTTGATGGAAGACTTCGATTCGCTGGAGTCGTCGGTCGGGACGCGACAGCAGTCTCCACAAGGCTTGGTGAGAGTGACGACCGCGCCTGCCTACGGCCGCCTGTGCGTGACGCCGCTCCTTCCCGGGTTCTTTCGACAATATCCGCACGTTGCGCTCGAATTATCCGTATCCGAGCGACAGGTCGACCTCGTCGGGGAAGGACTGGATCTGGCAATCCGCCACGGGCCACTGGTGGATTCCTCGCTGACAGCGAGAAAACTATCGGAGACGGAATCGCTGCTCGTGGCCAGTCCGGGCTATATCGCGGCTAAAGGCCGGCCTGCCCGGCTGGCCGACCTGGACGGACATACAGGCGTCGTCTTCGCCCGAAACCATGAGCGCCGCCCTTGGCGCTTCAAGGTCGGGCGAGAAATCGTTCAGTGCGTTCCTCAGGGGTCTTTTTTGACGGGTGACGCAGAGCAGGTACGTGCCGCGGTACTGCACGGGCTCGGCATTGCCCAGGCGCCACGATGGCTCTTCGGAGCGGAAATCGATACCGGACAAGTCGAAGTCCTCCTGCCCGAGTTTCAGCCGGAACGCATGGCAACCCACCTCGTCTATCCAGCCGGTCGACGCGTACCGACGCGAGTCCGGGTGGTGATCGATTATTTGATCTCGGCACTCGGAACATGACGTACAACGAGTCGCCCATCGAACGCAAAGGCATGTGAAGGCTCTTCTTGACGAGAGCGTCGGCACACCTGTCAACGCGATGGAAACCAAAAAGGGATGCGGCGACGAGCAGCGTCCCGAAAACGGCAAAATACGGAATCGACGAGGCCGCCACGATATCGATTCAACGGCGAGGCGGGACGTGCGGCAACAACAGGTACGACGCATGCTTGCTACCCGTCGCGACAGTGTCCGTGCCACCGTAAAGAGCGGGATCGCGATTGGGATGAGCGGCGAAGAACAGCCCGGAATGGCTGTCGTCCGGAAGATCGTAGTCTTTGGCGTGCACGATGGGCGCGCCGGGCCCATAGCCGAAGTCCTTCCCCTGGATCGTCAGGGCCAGGCGATATCCCTTGGGAATGACGATGCTCGTCGGCTCCGTGAACTCCACGTCGACCGGATACAGTTGTCCGGGCGTCATCGGCTCGGCAGCGAGGTGCGGATGAAACGGTTGCCAGGCCGCGGATTTCGCCGGGTCGATAGCCCGGTGCGACACGCGCAGATAGCCCAGATCGAGCGGTACGTTCGGATCGCTGTTTCCCATGAAAGTGACATCACGGCCTTCGGGATCGATGAGCCGAACCGCCGCGAAAATGTCCATATCCGCCGTCGAGGAACCGACCCACAATCGCAAAGCGATGGGACCCGTAAACTCCGTTTCGTCCGCAAACGGCGCGGTCGTAAATGTCAGCCCTTCACCTGAGCCCGACCAGGATTTCGCAGCCGGTGCGGCGGCTTCGAGCGCAGGCCCCATCGATCCGCTCGCTGCGTCCAGGTAGTAAGGTTCCCAGTTCGTGCCAGGCAACGGCCACGCCTTTTCGTTTCGCCATGTCGCACCGTCCGGGCGCCTGACCTGCACGGCGACACGGGGCTCCTGCTCCCAGCCATTGCCGATGCCTTTCAGGAAATGATCGAAGAAGCGCTTTTGCAGCGCCAGCGCCTGGTCCGAATAGAACGGCGTCAAGTGGTCGCCGGTCTGGATGCGCAGCCACTTCTGCTTGCTGGCCGCCGCAAGGTAACCTTGCGTGCCCCAGTCGGTCCAGTTGGCGACGTCGAGCAACGGCACCGTGACTCGGCTGCCGTCCGGTGTGCGCTCGTGATACCAGGCGTCGTCGAACGGATGCCTGGCGAAGGCGCCGACGGGATCGATGCGGTTGTCCTTCAGACGCTCCTGTGAAAGCGGTAAGCCGGTGTCCTTGCCGCCGCCGATGGAATCGACCAGCGGTGTCCCGGCGTTCCCGTTCTGGTTGGGCACGACCTGATGTTCCCACCAGAACTGCCACGCCACGTTGAGGATGCCGCCGTAGTAAGCGATCTCACGATATTGATCGAAGGCGCCTTCCCACGGCAGGATCGCGGCGAGGCCCTCGGGGTTGAGCGCGGCGACCTGATACTGGTTGATTGCGTGGAACGACGTACCGAGCAGACCGACCTTGCCGGTGCTCCATGGCTGATGCGCGGCCCAGGTAATCAGTGTCGCGTAGTCTTGCGTTTCGCGCGGCGAAAAAGGATCGAGCACACCCGGCGATGCGCCGGCGCCCCGCACGTCGGCGTGGATCACGACATAGCCATTCGGAACCCAGCGTTCCGGATCGGGCGCCTCGAAACGGATATATCGGCAAGACGACTTTTTGCACAGATCCGGATACTTTGCGATGAGCTTGGCCCACGATGTCTTGTACGCGGGCGCGTCGGCCATGCTGGTGTCTTTGCCATAAGGCCCCATCAGCATCAGCACCGGATAGCGGCCGGGCTTGTCAGGACGATAGATGTTGATGCTCAGCTTTGCGCCGTCGTTCATGGTCACCGGCACGTCATGATCGAAGCGCATCCCCGGCACGCCACTGTCGACGCGCTCGGCGTGTGCCGACGGCGCGAACGCGATGGAAAGAGCCGCAGCGAGCGGTGCCAGTCTGGTCAAACCCATCATAAGCACTCCTGGTTGTCGTGAAACCCACGTCGCCGTCCATTCAGACGGCCCCTCGTTTTCCGCGGGCACGGCAATCACGTGCGGATGCCGCGGTGCCGTGTCCAGGCACGAGAGACGTCAACGACGTACGTCGCGCAAGGAAGCGATCAGGTCGGTCATCAACTGCGGATGCAGCGGCTCCCAGCCCAGTCGTTCCCGTGTGGCCTGACTGGAAACCGGATTATCGGCACGGACGAAGGGCGCCAGCCAGCCAAAATGCCGCGCGGCGTCTTCGGCCGACAAAGACGCAACGCGGACGTCGAGGTGGCGTCCAATCGCCTCGGCGATGTCACGGAACGGAATGCCCTCTTCCGCCACGGCGTGATAGCGGGCGCCCGCCTCGCCGCTTTCGAGCGCGCGCCGGAACAGCAGCGATGCGTCGAGCCGGTGCACGGCCGCCCATCTGTTGTTCCCGTCCCCCGGATACGCGGAAATTCGCTTCTTCCGTGCAATTTCGATCAACCGCGTGACGAGCCCGAGCCGGGTCTCGTCATGCACCGACGGCGGCAGCCGAACAACCGTGGCGCGCACGCCGGTCGCAACGAGATCCAGTGCCGCCTGTTCGGATTGCGCCCTGAGGCCGCCCACCGTGCCGAGATCAGCGGCATCGGTTTCGCGTGCCGGTCGCCCCGGCGCCATCGCCATCGTCGGAAACGCGATGACCAGCGAGCCTTTCCTTGCTTCGAGTGCGCCACCGAATGTGTCGATGGCGCGCCGCTCCGCTCCGACGGCCGCAGTCGTGAATCGCGCGACGATATTCGCAGGGCGACCGCCGAACATGATGCGTACTCGAGTCCCCAGGCTGGCGTGCGAGAGCGCATGAAAGAAGGCGGTGTGAATGACGCCATCCGCCGCTGCCGCAGCCCGGCGCAGTACAGGGAGATCCTCGATCGTCCCGCGGCAGGCTCGAGCTCCCAAGGCTTCGAGTGAAGCGGCGGCATTGGCCGAGCGTACAAGGCTGCTAACCTCGTGGCCGGCATCGACGAGACTGCGAACGACAGCAGAGCCGATAAAGCCCGTCGCACCCGTGACAAATACGCGCATCACCCACCTCCTGATCGTTTCAACGACAGGTTAAGGATTTGGCGCGGGACGGACTATGGCGTAGAGTTCGCATTTGGTTTGAGATCGTTCGGAATTGATTCATGGACCCGCTATCGGAAGTGTTGTCGTTACTGAGACTGCGCAGCTATGTGTCTGGCGGCTTCGATGCGAACGGAGACTGGGCCGTGCAATTCGGCGCGCACGACGGCATCAAGTTTCACGCCGTGCTGCGCGGCGAGTGCTGGGTTTGGGTCGAGGGGCTGCCCTCTCCCGTGAAAGTGAGTGCAGGTGAATGCTTCCTGCTGGCGGGAGGAAAGCCGTTTCGCCTCGCCAGCGATCTGGCCGTCGAACCGGTCGACGTCCATACGCTGTTGCCGCAGGTCCCGGATGGGCGCATCGTGACGCACAACGGCGGGGGCCGGTTCCTGAGCATCGGCGGCTATTTCACGCTAGCCGAAGGCCAGGCCGATCTGCTGTTGGGCATGCTGCCGCCGCTCATTCATGTCCGCGAAGAAACGAATCGGGCAACACTGCGATGGTGCGTGGAGCGCATGCGGCAGGAATTGAGCGATGCGCAACCTGGAGATTTCATCGTCGCGCAGCAGTTGGCGACGCTGGTCCTTGTCGAGGCGCTACGACTTCATTTGTCGAACGAGCGCCATGAAAACGTCGGTTGGCTTTTCGCGTTGTCCGACAAACGTATGCGGGCTGCGATCGACGCCATGCACGCCTCGCCGGGTCGCAGGTGGACCTTGCAGACCATGGCCGAGCAAGCGGCGATGTCTCGCACGACGTTCGCGCTCCGATTCAAGGAGACGGTCGGGCTCTCGCCCATGGAGTATTTGACGCGGTGGAGAATGATGCTGGCCGCGGACCGATTGACCCATTCCCGCGATTCGGTTTCGGAAATCGGTCTCGCCCTTGGCTACGAGTCGGAGAAGTCCTTCAGCACGGCGTTCAAACGCGTGATGAACCGTTCTCCACGCCAATACGGTCGACAGCGAAAAGCCGGGATGGGCAATATTGACGTTGATGTGGAAGGAGTCGGGTAGAACACCAGGTTTCAATGTCGCCGCCCTTCACATGGGGGTGCCGGACTGCCCGGGCCAACGCAGCCGACTGGGTGCGTCCACCCGCGCCTCCTTCACGCCTCGTAATCCGTGCTTCTCGTCAGATGCTCCCACGTGTCGAGGTCGACCCTCAGGTCCTCGAGCTTGGCGCGGACGAGATCGAGCGCATCGCCTCCGATGACGAGATGCAGCGGCGGCCGATCCGATTCCAGCGCAGCGATGATGGCTCGACTGCCGCGCACCGGATCGCCCTGCTGTTTTCCGTGCCCGGCGAGCACACTGTCGCGAGCCTTGCCGGCTGTGTCCGCATAATCTTCGAGACGTATGCCGGACTGTTGCATCGATGCGCCCCGGAAATCGGTCCGGAATGCGCCCGGCTCGACGACCGTCACGCCGATGCCTAGCGGGCCAATCTCTTTCGCCAGGGTTTCGGAGAGCCCTTCGACGGCAAACTTCGTCATGTGATAGAAGCCTACGCCGGGGAACGTCGTCAGGCCGCCGACCGAGCCGATGTTGACGATATGTCCTGTCCGGCGCTTGCGCATGCCGGGCAGGGCCGCCTTGATCATGTTCCAGGTTCCATGGACATTCGTCTCGAACATCGCCCTGACATCGCTGTCCTCGCCCTCTTCGATCGCGGCCAGATATCCGTAGCCAGCGTTATTGACGAGCACGTCGACCGCGCCGAATCGTTCGTGGGCGGCGGCAACGGCGGCCTCTGCCTGCTCCTGGCTGGTCACGTCGAGCCGGACGGCCGCGACAGCGTCGCCATACGCGCGGACGAGGTCCTCGACGGCTGCCTCATCCCGCGCGCTTGCCACGACGCGATACCCGGATTCGAGCGCGCTTCGGGCCAGTGCCCGTCCCAGCCCCTTCGAACATCCTGTGATCAGCCACACCGCATTTTTCTTCAACATAGTCGCTCCTTTCGTTCGCCCCACCCGCCC
>NZ_PREY01000068.1:0-6785 GCF_002959955.1 Burkholderia sp. BE12
ACCGAGCGGCCTCATAGTTCGCTCGGCTATCTGACGCCTGCGCAGTTCGCTCGGGCGCACGATGCAAAACAGCAGTTTTTAACCTCGGACTCTAACTGCAGTTCGGACTAAAACCGGGGGCAGGTCAGGGCTGCAATGGAGCACATCATCAAACTCCCTAGCGAGCGATTGCCGGCCTGGCCGGAACTTGACGAGCTCTTGAGGTTCGCGGCCAGTCTTGCCGAGCTAGATATATCTGCCGGCCTGGATGCAGATGCCGTTAAGCATCTCGTGAATGCCGCAATCGACCTCCTCAAGGCTGCGTGTAGCGGCTCACCACATGCTGCCATGCTGGGTCTGCTCCAGGCAAACGAGCTTCCAGAGGTGGAACGCCTTAGTGACTCCCTGAAGTTCGTGCGCGCCCGTCCAGCCATCTGAGCAATCGCACGGGTACAGCCCATATGCCGACCTACAGAAAGAGAGGGAATGGCCGCATTCAGGTGATGATTCGGCTCAAGAATGCTGCCCCTGAATCTCGCACCTTTGATGGCATCCAGGATGCTACTTCCTGGGCCACGGCGCGTGAGCTGGAACTGGGACGGAAACCTACGCACGGGAGGCAGCTTGCTTCCCGCCTTGGCCCAACGCTAAGGGAGGCCCTTGAGAGGTATGCCAGTGAGGTAACGCCGCGCAAGAAAAGCTTCCGTACAGAGTTGGGCGTTATCAGCCGATGGCTCAAGAATCCATTGGTCGACCTGCCCATCTACGGAATCCGTGGTGCTGATTTGACCGCGTACATGAATCAGCGTTTGGCCCGAGGAATAGCCATCGCCACCATACGCACCGAGATTGCGCTGATTTCCCACCTATACGAAGTTGCGCGCACCGACTGGGGCTATGAAGATGTCCTGAACCCCAGGAAGGCCATGCGGAGAATCCAGCAGGGAAACGTTAGAGACCGCCGACTCCGACCGGGGGAGTTCGACAAAATCATCGGATGGTGCGAACGTGTCGGAGATTACTGGCTCAAAGCTTCCGTTATCGTCGCAGTTGAAACAGCGATGAGAAGCGGTGAAATAGCGTCGCTCACCTGGCCAAACCTGGACCTTGATGGGCAGCTCGCGTATCTCCCTGATACAAAGAACGGCTCGCCTCGCATAGTCCCCCTGTCACGTGCAGCAGTGGCAGCCCTTCGGACTCTTCCCATGCGACCTGGCCGGCCCGTCTTCGATATTCGAAAGGGCAGCATCGCGCGGCGCTTCAAGAAGGTCCGTATTGCGTGCGACTTGGAAGACCTCAAATTCCACGACCTCCGGCATGAGGGCATCTCCCGTCTATTCGAGAAGGGATTCAACATGATGGAGGTCGCGGCCATCAGTGGTCACAAGACTCTTCAGATGCTCAAGCGATACACGCATCTGGACCCTAGGAACCTGCTGGGGAGGCTCGGCTAACCGCATCAAGCATTATCGCCTGCGTTGATCTGCTCCCGACATACGACCCTGAACCTCTATCGCGAATCGTGTGGCAAAGCTCACGGCAAACTCGGCATCCTCGCGGCTACCCGGCTCGCTGATGTGAGAGCTCTCCCACATATACTCTCCGGAGGTCCGGCGCTTCACAAGTGGGACAATCGATTCAAACCTCACGAGCTCGTCAATGTTGACCGAAAGAGCCAGCATTAAGCTCAGCCGTCTGCTGCCAGCGTTGACGTGATGGACGTAGTTCTCAATCTCTTTCAACATTCCGGTAAATTCATTGGTCAGAGAACCGAGAGAAGGGGGAGCCAGCAGAACCCTCTGTGACGCCGAGAAAAGAAGTTGGCCCGTGACCAAATCAACGGCCTCCGCGCTATAGCCCAACGCGCGGCCCCATCCGTCTGTCATCAGACACTCCTCAGCCTTCTTGAGTCTCTTGTGGGCCTCTGGAAGTACAACCAGGTCTGCCATAGATACAGCGCCAAACTCTTTCGCAAAAAAACGCGGAGTTGCTTTTTCGAAGAAGTCCTGCGTGTAGTTCAACAGCCTACGGGCATCCGCCCTGTCCGGCACCAGACCGTAATGCTTGAAACTAACACGGGCCTTGTTCAGCTCATTCATACGAGCTCTAAACGGCACGCGTCGGCCATCATCGCTCCCGGCCAGGGTATCGATGTAATCCATGCACTTGGCGAACTCTTCCGGCACCTTCGAATTCGGTTGAGGATTGCTCTTGATGATGGCGCGTAGAAACAACTCAACGGCGTCCTGTGCAATCGATACGGCGAGCCCCGCATGAACAGCACCGTTGCGAGACAGATGAGCTTCAGCCTCCATGTAGAGGCTTCGGCAAAGTACGATTTGTCCTAACTCCATGATTCGCCTTACGGGCCCCTCTTATGGAGCCCCGGATCAATATACTTATGATATATGGGTGGCTGGGTAGCGATGGGCCGGTGGTGAGTGCCGTCCTGCCTATCCACCTCATTCCTCTCTGCTGATTGCCACCCTGTTACCCGTGTGCTGGGTGAATACCGAGCGCATGACATTTTCTACTAAGTCTGCCTCATCTTCGCTGACAAGCACTGCGTCATGGATGGGAAGACCTACAAGTCCCCTCGCCTTCAGCTCCAGCATCACGTCCACGATAATATCGCTCTCCGTCCTCATGGCCTCCATCCCTGATCGACAATAGAAACGATGAGCAATCGGCGCGTGGTATGTCTCGATGTCCCCGCATACCTTCGATAGCTTTGCTCCCGCAGGTAGCGCGCCCGCTTCCAGGTCATCAAGCCGATTGAACCTACCCCCGGCGTGGGTCATTGCTCCAAAGACTTTCTTGATTCCTGTCCGATGAAGTTCATACCCAGGGATAGCATAGGCATCATCCACGAATGGAATCCCCTCCAGTCCATAGTGAATAGATGGCCCCATCTGCTTGTAGTCCAGCGTAACCGTAGCCTCTCCGTCAATGTAGATGTCCTTGCGCTGCTCCTTGGTCATCTTCTGCCAGAATCCGCCGCTGAGCCTCCCGCCGTGCGCGAAGGTCCCGTTATTGAAACTGCGGGTCATCTTCCGGTCATCGACTGAAACACCAGGAATAGCCCCGGTCAGGCAAATGTCAGCCACGCTCAGCCATGCATTGATGGTTTGCACTTGCCGGCGCAAATCGTGCGTTACCTCGTCATCGGCATACTGCATCCAGCTACTCGCCCCAGCCTTTTTCGACGCCTTGAGAACGATGACCTCTTCGGCGTCGTCTCGCCCAAAATCTGCGTAGGTCAGGTTCAATCCTGAGGCTCGCTCGATGAGCCGGTCGGATGCCCGGAACGTCGTCTGAGGGTTCGTGTTGCCAAACGGGTTGACCATCCCCAAGGAAATCTCAAGTAGGTCGATTTGCGGGCCAGCCAGCAGGTCCATAACATCAGGCAAGGTCTTTCCCATCACCTCTGATTGGTAGCGGCTCCTATAGCCGAGAATCCGCTTGGAACGCGTAACGGTGACCAACCCGCCCCGCCCGCGAACGTCTTGAAGCAACGCTTCGCAGATCAGGCATTCCACCTGTCGCGCAAACACGCGTTGGTCATCGGGCCTACGCCTCCGTTGCCTCAAGTCCAATGCCGCTTCGTGATCTTCAGCTTCTTTCGCGATGGACAGCACAAAGTCCTTAAGCAGCGGATTACGGGCCACGCGATGGCTGTTCAAATGCGTATCACGTAACTCGCCCACGGTCGCCTCCATATCCATCCTCTCTAGAAAAACGAAAGCCCCCGCCTGAGTGAGGGCTCAAATTGCATTGATGCCATTCGTTGCGCGCGCATCTTTCCTTGAACTTCGGTCGAATCTTGACTAGCCTGCCGATAGCAGGCTACCGAGTAGCAGCCCCAATCTCGACACCTTTCCGCTTTCGCGGTGTCACACCCGGTTCTCCCAACGTGGCCGTCAATCCGCCCCAAAGCTTGCCGTGCCGGATGCTGCTGATGGTCATGGCTGACACACCGTAGCGAGCTGCGAGCGCTGAGCCCGTATCTGTAGACCTCCAGATTTCCGTCACCTGAATCTCCGTCAGCTTGGACTTTCCGGCATGGCTCGCAGATGCGGGTTTCTGTTTGCCTGTAGCCGCCCGCTCCGCGTGGATACGGGCGCTGATCTTTGCGTTTTCCTCTTTGGCCTTCTGAAGCCACGCTGGTAGCTCCCGCGCGGGTGTCTGGATGCTGTCCGCCGTCTTGGGTTCAGGCAGGGTGGAGCTGGCCTCTACATCGGCCCACGTAGGTTCCTTGCGGGGAGCCAGTTGCTTTGCATGAGCGAGATTGCTGGTAAGTTCAGCGGCCTCGCCTGCCTTGCGTGCGGCCTCTCGCGCCTCCGCCAGCAAGTCAGGCCCTTCCCAAGGCGGGATGTCTTTGATGTCAGTGGTCATGCCAGTGCCTCCAGTGCAGCATCCAGCTTCGCGGTACGCGCTGCCGACTGGTCCATCTCTGCGGTTTCCAGCGTTGCAATGTACAGACCAGCGCGGCCATACACTTCCACCAGCCATCCACCCAGCAGCCGGGTTACTCGGGGAGGCAAATCGCGATAGACGCGCACTGCCCGACCAGTCCGCGAGTTGTGGGAGACGCCCACGTTAACATCCGTAAGGCGCATCACTCGACGCACGAGCTGGAACATGAATGCTTCGTCCGATGGGAACCGCGCGGGGCGCTCATGCTGAAGCAGATACAGCGCCAGGACCACGCTCGCGACTTCATCAGCCTTCACGTTGTCAGCCAGCTTGATGACCTCTTGGTGGGCGCGCGCTTCGGTCCGGTTATACGGCTCTCCCCGGAACATGCGTGCTTGCGATGCTCTGCTGTGGTCAGCAAAGGCCGCCCAGTTGGCCCGGAGCATCCCCCACGCCGGGCTGTCCGGATTCCGTTTGATGCGGTTAGAGATGCGCTGGCGGTACGGCTTCAGCTCACTGACCTCCACACCCTGCATGCGCGGGTGTCCGTGGCGCTGCTGAGCGCGCCTATGTGTATTGCAGAACGGCGAATAGCCGCCCGCCTTTAGGCCACAGCCCGATACAGAACATAACTTCATGGTCGATTGAATTTGATGAAAAGTAGTGCCCGTAGGCACGGAGACAAGCGAACGCGCAGAAATACAGACAGAGACATCCAGCGGATGCCGCTAGGACGCCACCACAGCCCCGCTAAGGGCTCCGCTGGATGGACTGAATCAGACTTGAGGCTGCACGAATGCAACGTGACCCAGGCCCTCCAGCACCGCCAGCTCCTGCCGATCAAACCCAGCCAGCGCCAGGAACTCGTCAGAGATTCCCGCAAGCTCTCCGAACCCGGCCACCTGAAGCTCATCCCGATGCTTCTCCCAGCCAGGGAAGCCCCACGCCCACCGCCCTGCCCCTTCACGTTTCGCGATGGCCACGGGCGGATTGCTGCGGATGATTGATGCGAGCTCGAAGGGGCTCTGAGCTCGGATGGTTGTGCCGTCATCGTTGAACACTGCGGCCCCATCGGTGGCCGTAGCGACTACCGCCAGCAGCGGCGCAAGGGCTCCATCGAGAGCCATGAGGGTTTCGTTACGTTGGTTCATAGGTTTCCTGAGGTAGAAAAAGAAAAGCCGCCCTCACCATCACTGGCGGGGCGGCGTGGGTTGGAACGGATGAGGTACTAGCGGGACGAACGCGCGGCCTCTTTGATGCCGTTGTAAAAGGCAATGGGACCGCTCACCATGAGGGCTCGAAGGTTGTTCCGTCGAACGTCCTCACGGCGGTTCCCGTCCTTGTCCAGGTAGGTGACTTTGAGAGCATCCTGGAATCCCGCCACGTCCTTGCGAGCGAGAGCGCCAAGGGCTTTGTGGAACTGACCCACATCACCCACTTGGTAGCTCACATCCGTGAGGGCAGCCTTTTGCGGCATCGAGAGTGCTGGCCAAAGGTTCGGGTCTACGGCATCCACCGCCTGCTTTGCTCGGGCTTCATAGCGCGGCAAAGACACCTCCAGGAGCCGTGCAGCTTGCTCGGGGGTGATCTGAACGGAGCCGTTCTTGATGCCATCAATGGACGTAGCGGGGATACCAGCGCGCCGGAAGTCCTCAGCGATGGTCCCAGCGTTGGCGTTCAGGTTGTAGCCATAGCCGATGTTGTTACCGGCCTTCGGGTTCGGGTCGGGCGTAGCCTTGAGTACGAGACCTTCGCCCATCGCGGTGAGGGCTGCGGAGAAGTTGCCACCACCCAGGAAGGAGCCCGCCTGGTTCACCTGAATCTTGGACCCTTGACCGGTCAAGCGGGAGCCTGATAGCCCAGCGAACGAAGCCGGGGCCGTGGGGAATTGAACCAGATTCCTGACGCCCGATTCAAAGGCTCCATCGCGAACCTTGTCAATCTGAGCGCGCGTGATGTCGCTGATTTGCTTTAGGTTCGTGGCCTTTGCGAGAAGCTCAGCATTGTCCACCAGGTCCTGAGTAGTGGCTGTGCCGTTGCCCAGCTTCTGCTTCAGTGCTGACATGGATGCACGTTCGTTTTGCGAGAGCAGCTTTTCATTCGCAGCCTGAGCCATGATCTGACTGAACGTGACATCTTCCAGCTTGTGAACCGGAGCGCCGTTGATGAACGCGGCCAGTGTGTACTGGAGGTATCCGGAATTCCGTGTGTGAGGCGGGTTGAGATTCAGACTCCAATGTTGAATCGTTCCGGGTAAAGCAGTGCGAACTGCGTCATCGCGCTCTTCCAATCGTGCCGGGAGCCGGTCCACTTGGCAACGACGTTGCGCAGCGCCAGCCATATCAGTTTGAGCGCGGCCTCGTCCGACGGGAAGTGGCCGCGCGCCTTGA
>NZ_PREY01000069.1:0-4944 GCF_002959955.1 Burkholderia sp. BE12
TGGGGACTAGATCCCCTTGAAGGGTCGTTCGAGACCAGGACGTTGATAGGTCAGGTGTGTAAGCGCAGTAATGCGTTCAGCTAACTGATACTAATTGCCCGTAAGGCTTGATCCTATAACAAGTCTGCCTTATGGATGAGCGCCGTGCGATGCACGTGCAGCCATCCAAGAGACTGGTTGGATTCTCGTGTGTGATACACACAACCTAAATTACTGCTTCTTCCAAGATTGGTTGCGCTGCGAAGCAACGCAACAACCCCCTTTGCCTGATGACCATAGCGAGTCGGTCCCACCCCTTCCCATCCCGAACAGGACCGTGAAACGACTCTACGCCGATGATAGTGCGGATTCCCGTGTGAAAGTAGGTAATCGTCAGGCTCCCTAAGCCAGAAACCCCCGCCCAAAAAGGCGGGGGTTTTTGCATTGGCGCGGCCGAAATGCACGTGCGGGCGGAAGAGCACTACCCAGCCTATCTGCGTTAGCACCTCACCCACGCAATCAATTGCCGCATCAAATTCCCTCAATCGGTTGCACCTCCAGCGATTCAGTCGATTACTACTCGTATCTTCGACCAAGACCGCAATTTGCTTTCCCCAGCGTATCGACAAGCGGGATTGTGCGACCAGCTTTCTGCTTGCTGGAGCCCGCCACCTTGCCCTTCTTCGGTCAGGTAATCCAAAATCGGTGCGAAATAGGCGCTTTATTCGGCGTGTCCACGTAAAATTTGCGAATCCCCATCTCCGCATTCAAAACGATGAACGCCGTCACCCAGGTAGCCCGGGCAGTTTGCCCGCATGATTGTCCGGACACGTGCGCAATGCGGGTGACCGTCGAGAACGGGAAGGCAATCAAGGTCACCGGCGATCCCGATCATCCGCCGACGCAAGGCGTGTTGTGCACAAAGGTCAGCCGATACGCGGATCGCGTTCATCATCCCGATCGCCTCACTGTCCCGCTCAAGCGTGTCGGCACGAAGGGGGAAGGGCGCTTCGTGCCCATCAGCTGGAGCGAGGCGTTCGACGAGATCGGCCGTCGCCTCGGTGAAATCGCCGCACGCGCGCCGGAAGCGATCGTGCCGTACAGCTATGCGGGAACCATGGGGCTCGTGCAAGGCGAGGGCATCGCCCAGCGCTTCTTTCACAAACTCGGCGCCTCGCGGCTGGAGCGGACGATCTGCTCGGCAGCCGGTGCAGCGGGGCTGCGATACACATACGGCGGCAGTGTCGGCATGCACCTCGAACATTTCGAGGAAAGCGAGCTGATTCTGATATGGGGCGCCAACCCGATTGCATCGAGCCTGCACTTCTGGACCCGCGCGCAGGAAGCGAAGCGCCGTGGCGCGCGTCTTGTCGCGATCGACCCGTATCGTTCGCTGACCGCGGAGAAATGCCATCAGCACATCGCACTGAAGCCCGGTACCGATGGCGCGTTCGCGCTCGGCATGATGCATGTGTTGATGACCGAAAACCTGCTCGATCACGATTACATCGCCGACCATACGCTGGGCTTCGACGCGCTCAAGGCGCGCGCCATGTCCTATCCGCCGGAACGCGTGGCGCAGATCTGCGACATCGATGCGTCGGAACTGGTCGATCTTACGCGTCGCTACGGCGCCACCCGTAAGGCATCGATCCGCCTCAACTACGGCATGCAGCGCGTTCGCGGCGGCGGCAATGCCGTCCGCGCGATTGCCAGCCTGCCGGCGCTGACGGGGGCGTGGCGCGATCGGGCAGGCGGCCTGCTTCTCTCGTCGTCGGAATCGGCGCCCGTCAACCAGGCGGCGCTGCTGCGTCCGGACCTGATGCCGGGGTGGCCGCACAAGCTGCCTCGCATCATCAACATGAACGCGATCGGCGACGCGCTGCTGCATCCGGGGGACGCGACGTTCGGGCCGAAAGTCGAAGCGGTGATCGTGTACAACTCGAATCCGGCGGCGGTTGCGCCGGACTCGTCGAAGGTCGCCGCGGGCTTCGCACGCGACGATTTGTTCACGGTCATTCTCGAGCACTTCAAGACAGATACGGTCGATTTCGCCGACATTGTATTGCCGGCGACCACGCAGCTCGAACATCTCGATGTCCACAAATCGTATGGCCATACCTACGTGATGGCGAACCTGCCGGCGATTCCGCCGGTGGGAGACGCGCGGCCGAACACGGAGATCTTTCGCGGGATCGCGCGCAGCATGGGACTCGATGAGCCCGCGCTCTATCACAGCGACGAAGAGGTCGCGCGCGCGGCGCTTCGCTGGGACGATCCGGCGCTCGACAGCGACTGGGACACGCTGAAGCGAGCCGGCTGGCTGAAGCTCAAGCTGCCGGAGGCGCCGTTCGCGAATGGCGGTTTCCGCACGCCCTCCGGCAAGTGCGAGTTCTACAGCCCGCGGCTCGAACAGATGGGCATGGACCCCGTCCCCGACTACCTGCCGCCGTTCGAATCGGCCGAAGCCGCGCCCGAGCTTGCCGCACGCTATCCATTGGCGATGATTTCGCCGCCGGCCCGCCACTTCCTGAACAGCACCTTCGTGAACGTCGACAGCCTGCGTTCGACCGAAGGTGAGCCGCACCTCGACATGCATCCGGCCGACGCCGGCGCCCGCGGCATCGCAGAGGGCGACGCCGTCCGCATCTTCAACGACCGCGGCTCGATGCAGGCGCTCGCGCGAATCACCGATCGCGCGCGTGCCGGGCTCGTCGTCGGGTTGTCGATCTGGTGGAAGAAATTGTCGCCGGACGGCAGGAACGCGAACGAGGTGACGAGCCAGGCGCTGACCGATCTGGGCAATTCGGCGACGTTTTACGATTGTCTTGTGGAAGTTGAGCGGATTTGATCGAATATCGCCGTATGATCAGACGAAATTGAGGTCAAGTTCGAAGTGGACATCTAACCCTGTTGTCTCGGGGCGGGGGAGCCGTTACGATGCCTTTTAGCACGACCATTCGAAAATCAGTGAGGAGACGCGCGGTATGGACAAAATTTGGCTGAAATCGTACCCACCCGGCGTTCCAGCCGAAATTGACTCCTCTCCTTATCCGTCCGTCCCGGACCTGCTCGACGAGAGCTTCCGGCAGTATCGCGACCGTACCGCGTTCGTCTGCATGGGCAAGGGCATCACGTACGGCGAACTCGACACGCTGTCGCGCCAGTTCGGCGCGTGGCTGCAGTCCCGCGGCCTGGCTCGCGGGGCGCGCGTCGCGATCATGATGCCGAACGTGCTGCAGTACCCGGTGACGATCGCCGCGGTCCTGCGCGCCGGCTATACCGTCGTCAACGTCAATCCGCTCTATACGCCGCGCGAGCTCGAGCATCAGCTGAAGGACAGCGGTGCGGAGGCGATCGTCATCCTCGAGAATTTCGCGTCGACGTTGCAGGCCGTCATCGCCAATACGGCCGTCAAGCACGTGGTCGTCGCATCGATGGGCGACCTGCTGGGCATCAAGGGGTGGCTCGTCAACTACGTCGTGCGGAACGTGAAGAAGATGGTGCCCGCGTGGCAACTGCCCTCGTTCACGCGCTTCAAGGCGGCGCTCTCGGAGGGCGCGCGACAGGCGTTCAAGCCGCAGAAGATCGGCCCCGACGACGTCGCGTTCCTGCAGTACACGGGCGGCACGACCGGCGTTGCGAAGGGTGCGACGCTGCTGCACCGGAACATCGTGTCGAACGTGCTGCAGGCCGGCGCCTGGCACCAGCCGGCTCACGACAAGTATCCCGACGTGAAACAATTCGTGACGGTCGTCGCGCTACCGCTGTATCACGTGTTCGCACTGACCGTCTGCGGTTTCCTGACGATGCGTACCGGCGGCATGGGCATCCTGATCCCAAATCCGCGCGACATCGCCGGCATGATCAAGGAACTGAAGGGTTACCAGATCTCGACGATTCCCGCCGTCAACACGCTGTACAACGCGCTGCTCAACCATCCCGAATTCGGTCAGCTCGACCTGTCGAAGCTCGTGATCGCCAACGGCGGCGGCATGGCGATCCAGGAAGGCGTCGCGAAGCGGTGGTATGAAAAGACCCGCACGGCGATCATCGAAGGATACGGGCTGTCCGAAACGTCGCCGGTGGCGACCTGCAACCCTGTTACGGCCACCGAATACAGCGGGACGATCGGCTTGCCGCTGCCGTCGACCGAAGTCGCGATCCGCGACGATGCCGGCAATGACGTCGCGCTCGGCGAGCCCGGCGAGATCTGCATCCGCGGGCCGCAGGTGATGGCCGGCTACTGGAACCGGCCGGACGAGACCGCAAAGGTCATGTTCGCGGACGGCTTCTTCAAGACGGGCGATGTCGGCGTGATGGATGCACGCGGCTACGTGAAGATCGTCGATCGCAAGAAGGACATGATTCTCGTGTCCGGCTTCAACGTGTATCCGAACGAAGTGGAGGACGTGGTGGCGTCGCATCCGGGTGTGTTCGAGGTGGCAGCAGTCGGTGTGCCGGACGAGCATTCCGGCGAAGCCGTGAAGCTGTTCGTCGTGAAAAAGGATCCGGCGCTGACCGACAAGGACATCCTTGCTTACTGCAAGGAGCGGCTCACCGGATACAAGCGGCCGAAGCTGGTCGAGTTCCGCACGGAGCTGCCGAAGACGAACGTCGGCAAGATCCTGCGGCGCGAACTGCGCGACGGACGAGCGTAACGCGCGACGATACGGTTGAACGCAAAGCCCGGCCCGTGCCGGGTTTTTTGTTTGCGGCTGCGGGTGGATGAGCGCAAGCGCTTGTTTCGTGCGGGAGGTGGCGGCAATCCTTGTTTCGAGCTGACGGCGGTGCGCGCGACGCGCGTCTACCGCCATCCGCTAGCCGCCATCCGCTAGCCGCCATCCGCCATCCGCCATCCGCCATCCGCCATCCGCCATCCGCCATCCGCCATCCGCCATCCGCCGACCGCCGACCGCCGACCGCCGACCGCCGACCGCCGACCGCCGACCGCCGACCGCCGAC
>NZ_PREY01000006.1:0-278504 GCF_002959955.1 Burkholderia sp. BE12
ATCAGTTCCGGGTCCAGGTTCAAGCCCTTGCCCGGTTCAATCGTCACTTCTTCCTTGCGTTTGCGTGGCATAAAGTGGCTCCTTGGCCATCAGTTTATGCCTCACACACAAACATTCGGATAGGTTCGCGCGGGGCAGCGGTCACTTTTCTTTGTCTTGCCAAAGAAAAGTAACCAAAAGAAAGGCGCCCGAAAACGCATGACCTCCCGGTGCCATCGCCACCAAAGTGGCCACCATCTAAGTGTCCGCGCCAGTCACGAACCCGGAGTGGTTCGAGCAATGGTTCCGACACCACTCACTACACCACGGAGCGGTATACCGCCCGCTAGCTCCATCCTCGCTACGCTCGGCTGCAAAGTACTTCCGAGCGGGCGGGGCGTTCGCGCCTCTCCACGATCAGTCGACTGCCAGGCACTTTTTCTGCTCTCGACATTTGTGTGGCCGGATCGTTCGACATCGGTGTTCTCGCGATAGCGACGTGTTTGCGGCCCCCAATTTTCTTGCGGGCACAGCAAATTTCCTCCGTGTCGAAAGCATAGAAGGTTCCTTGCAAGAATGGGCGATGCCGGCATGGGTGGGGATGGACCTGTCGGCCGAGCGAAGCGAGGATGGAGCTAGCGGGCGGTATACCGCTCCGTGGTGTAGTGAGTGGTGTCGGAACCATTGCTCGAACCACTCCGGGTTCGTGACTGGCGCGGACACTTAGATGGTGGCCACTTTGGTGGCGATGGCACCGGGAGGTCATGCGTTTTCGGGCGCCTTTCTTTTGGTTACTTTTCTTTGGCAAGACAAAGAAAAGTGACCGCTGCCCCGCGCAGGGGCGACGCTAATAGACCGACACGATCGCGGGTATTTCGCGAAGAACGCAAGCGGACCGCCAAACCAGCAAAAGCCCCAAAATACCGCCAAGCGGCAGCAACTCCCCCCGAGAAGGGCAAAAACCAAAACCTTCCGATAGAACCCGTCGCAATTCCGCAAGACGCTTGCGTCACCCTTACCTAAACTTGATCCTGTTGAACCCTCTTACGAAACCGAAAGGAACGACCATGACGACCTCGACCGTGACCCGCCAGACATTCGACGAAGTGATGGTGCCGGTATTTTCCCCCGCCCCGTTCGTGCCGGATCGCGCAGAGGGCTCCCGCGTGTGGGACACGGCCGGCCGCGAGTACGTGGATTTCGCGTGCGGCATCGCCGTGACGTCGCTCGGCCACGGCCATCCGGAACTGCTGAAGGTGCTGGACGAACAAGGCCGCAAGCTCTGGCACATCGGCAACGGCTACACGAACGAGCCGGTGCTGCGCCTCGCGAAACGCCTCGAATCGCTGACCTTCGCCGATCGCGCATTCTTCGCGAACTCGGGCGCGGAAGCGAACGAAGCCGCGCTGAAGCTCGCGCGCCGCGTCGCATTCGATCGCCACGGCGCCGATAAATTCGAAATCGTGTCGTTCGTGCAGTCGTTCCACGGCCGCACGTTCTTCACGGTCAGCGTCGGCGGCCAGCCGAAATACTCGGAAGGCTTCGGCCCCGTGCCGGAAGGCATCAAGCACCTGCCGTTCAACGACATCGAAGCCGCGAAGGCCGCGATCGGCCCGAAAACCTGTGCCGTGATCGTCGAGCCGGTGCAGGGCGAGGGCGGCGTGATCCCGGCCGATCCGGCGTTCCTGAAGGCGCTGCGCGAAGCGTGCGACGCCAACGACGCACTGCTGATCTTCGATGAAGTGCAAACGGGCGTGGGCCGCACGGGCCAGTTCTACGCCTACATGGACACGGGCGTCACGCCGGACATCCTCACGACCGCGAAAGCGCTCGGCAACGGCTTCCCGATCGGCGCGATGCTGACGACGAACGAGCTGGCCGCGCACTTCAAGGTCGGGGTGCACGGTACGACGTACGGCGGCAACCCGCTCGCGTCGGCGATCGCGGACAAGGTCGTCGAACTGATCGGCGAACCGGCACTCCTCGAAGGCGTGCGCGAACGCAGCGTGCGACTGAAGGGCGCGCTCGAACGCATCAACGCGCGTTTCGGCATCTTCAAGGACATCCGCGGCAAGGGCCTCCTGGTCGGCGCGGAACTCACCGCCGCATTCGACGGCCGCGCAAAGGACTTCGTCAACGCGGCAGCCGAGCAAGGCCTGATCATGCTGATCGCCGGCCCGAACGTGCTGCGCTTCGTCCCGTCGCTGGTGATCCCGTTGGACCTGCTCGACGAAGGCATGAAGCGCTTCGAGAAGGCAGTCGAACAAGTGCTCGCCGCACAGGAAGCCACCGCGCGCTGATCGGCGCCCCCATCGCAGACAGGAACGACGATGCTATTTGTTCGCCCCGGCAAACTCACGGATCTTGATGCGCTCGCGCACATGGCGCGCACCGCGCAGCCGGTCCTGCACTCGCTGCCGCACGACCGCGCGGCGCTCGAAGCGCGTGTGGCGCTCTCCGAGGATTCGTTTCGCGCGGACGTCGATTTCGCCGGCGAGGAGTTCTATCTCTTCGTGCTCGAGGATTCGTCGACCGGCAAGCTGCTCGGCACGGCGAGCATCGTGGCCGCGGCCGGCTACTCGGAGCCGTTCTACGCGTTCCGCAACGACGCACTGATCCACGCGTCGCGCGAGCTGCACGTGAACCGCAAGATCCACGCGCTCACGATGTCGCACGAGCTGACCGGCAAGAGCCGGCTCGCGGGCTTTTACGTCGATCCGTCGCTGCGCGGCGACGCGGCCGCGCATCTGATCTCGCGCGCCCGGATGATGTACATCGCCGCGAACCGCCGCCGATTCACGCCGGAAGTGTTCACGCTGCTGCTCGGCGTGAGCGACGGCACCGGCGGATCGCCGTTCTGGGAAGCGGTGGGCCGCAAGTTCTTCGGCCGCGACTTCACCGACGTCGACATCGCATCGGGGGGCCGCAGCCGCACGTTCATCGCGGAAGTGATGCCGGCCTATCCGCTCTACGTGCCGCTGCTGCCGGAAGCCGCGCAGCGCGTGCTCGGCGAGCCGAACGAAACGGCGTTGCTCGCGTACGACATCCATCTCGAGGAAGGTTTCGAGCCCGACCGCTTCGTCGACATCTTCGACGCCGGCCCGGTGCTGACCGCGCAGGTCGACCGCACCGCGTGCGTGAAGCACGGCTCGGAACGCGTCGTGCGCGAGGCCGCGCATCAGCAGGGCGACGTCGCGTACATGGTGTCGACGGGCAGCGGCGAATCGTTTCGCTGCGTGCTGGCCGACCTGCCGGGCGACACGGCCGACGCACGGGGCGCCCAGGCGCCGCTGGCCGGCGACGTGCGCGCGGCGCTCGATGTGAAGGAAGGCGATGTCGTGCGCTGCGTGCCGCTGCACCGCCGCAGCGATGAAGATTTGACGGGAGAGGCAGCATGATCGTCGTTCGGGTCGTACAAACGGGCGACGTCGACGCGCTCGTGTCGCTCGCGCAGGAAACCGGGCCGGGCCTGACCACGTTCAAGCCCGACCGCGACGCGCTCGCCGCGCGCATCGAACGCTCGCGCCGCACGCTCGAAGGCCGGGCGGCACCCGGTGAAGCCGGCTACTTCTTCGTGTTGGAAGAATCGAAGACGGGCGACATCGCGGGCGTGTGCGGGATCGAAACGCAGGTCGGCCTCGAGCAGCCGTTCTACAACTATCGCGTGAGCACGGTCGTGCATGCGAGCCAGGAGCTCGGCGTGTGGACGAAAATGTCCGCGCTGAACATCTCGCACGACCTGACGGGCTACGCGGAAGTGTGCTCGCTGTTCCTGAGCCCGCGCTATCGCACGGGCGGCGTCGGCGGCCTGCTGTCGCGCTCGCGCTTCATGTTCATCGCGCAGTTCCGCGACCGCTTTCCGGAACGCATCTGCGCGGAACTGCGCGGCCACTTCGACGAGGACGGCACGTCGCCGTTCTGGCGCGCGGTCGGTTCGCACTTCTACCAGATCGATTTCAACGCGGCCGATTACCTCAGCTCGCACGGCCGCAAGGCGTTCCTCGCGGAGCTGATGCCGCGCTACCCGGTGTACGTCGACCTGCTGCCGCAGGACGCGCAGGACGCGGTCGGCCTCACGCACCGCGACACGCTGCCGGCCCGCAAGATGCTCGAAGCGGAAGGGCTGCGCTACCAGAACCACGTCGACATCTTCGATGCGGGCCCCGTGCTCGAATGCCACGTCAACGACCTGCGCACGGTGCGCGAGAGCGTCGTCGTGCCGGTCGCGATCGGCGTGCCGGATGCAACCGATGACGCGCAGGGCGGCCATCCGCCGAAGTCGCTCGTGTCGAACACGTCGCTCGGGGATTTCCGCGTCGGCGTCGCGCCGGGCGTGGTCGCGAACGGCGCGTTCGTGTTGTCGGCCGACGATGCCGTCGCGCTCGACGTGAAGGCCGGCGATCCGGTTCGCGTGCTGCCGCTCAAAGTCAAACAGGGATAAACGAATCATGACGGAACTCTTCATCGACGGCGCCTGGGTCGCAGGCTCGGGCCCCGTCTTCGCTTCGCGCAACCCGGGCACCGACGCGATCGCATGGCAGGGCGAAAGTGCGTCGGCGGCGGACGTCGACCGTGCGGTCGCGAGCGCGCGCCGCGCGTTCGCCGGCTGGTCGGCGCTCGACTTCGAAGCCCGCTGCGAGATCGCCAAGCGCTTCGCCGCCTTGCTCACCGAACGCAAGGAAGCGATCGCGACCGCGATCGGCCGCGAGACGGGCAAGCCGCTGTGGGAAGCGCGCACCGAAGTCGCATCGATGGCCGCGAAGGTCGGCATCTCGATCCAGGCATACCAGGAACGCACCGGCGAGAAGCGCCAGGACATGGCCGACGGCGTCGCGGTGCTGCGTCACCGGCCGCACGGCGTCGTCGCGGTGTTCGGCCCGTACAACTTCCCCGGCCACTTGCCGAACGGTCATATCGTGCCGGCGCTGATCGCCGGCAACACGGTCGTGTTCAAGCCGTCGGAGCTCGCACCGGGCGTCGCGCGTGCGACGGTCGAGGTGTGGAAGGAAGCCGGGCTGCCGGCCGGCGTGCTGAACCTCGTGCAGGGCGAGAAGGATACCGGCATCGCGCTCGCGAACCATCGGCAGATCGACGGACTGTTCTTCACCGGCAGCTCGGATACCGGCACGCTGCTGCACAAGCAGTTCGGCGGCCGTCCGGAAATCGTGCTCGCGCTCGAGATGGGCGGCAACAACCCGCTCGTGATCGGCGAAGTCGAGGACATCGACGCGGCCGTGCATCATACGATCCAGTCGGCGTTCCTGTCGGCCGGCCAGCGCTGCACGTGCGCGCGCCGCATCTTCGTGCCGCAGGGCGCGTTCGGCGACCGCTTCCTCGCGCGCTTCGCCGACGTCACGTCGAAGATCACCGCCGACGTGTTCGACGCCGATCCGCAGCCGTTCATGGGCGCGGTGATCTCGGCACGCGCGGCCGCGAAGCTGGTCGACGCGCAGTCGCGCCTGATCGAGCAGGGCGCGAAGCCGATCGTCGCGATGACGCAGCGCGATCCACGCCTCGGCTTCGTGAACGCGGCGATCGTCGACGTGACGGGCGTCGCGAACCTGCCCGACGAGGAACATTTCGGCCCGCTCGCGCAGATCGTCCGCTATGCGACGTTCGACGACGCGATCGAGCGCGCGAACGATACGGCGTTCGGCCTGTCCGCGGGCCTGCTGGCCAACGACGCGAAAGTGTGGGAGCACTTCCGCCGCACGATCCGCGCCGGGATCGTCAACTGGAACCGGCCGACCAACGGTGCGTCGTCCGCCGCGCCGTTCGGCGGCACGGGCCGCTCGGGCAACCATCGCCCGAGCGCGTACTACGCGGCCGACTATTGCGCGTATCCGATGGCGTCGGTGGAAAGCACGCAACTGACTTTGCCCGCGAGCCTGTCGCCGGGCCTGCATTTCTGATCGAGGGAGCGACGATGAACGCACAAGAAGCCAATTTCGACGGGCTCGTCGGCCCGACCCACAACTACGCCGGGTTGTCGTTCGGCAACGTGGCGTCGCTGAACAACGAGAAGTCGGCCGCGAACCCGAAGGCCGCCGCGAAGCAAGGGCTGCGCAAGATGAAGCAGCTCGCGGATCTCGGCTTCGCGCAGGGTGTGCTGCCGCCGCAGGAGCGGCCGTCGCTGCGCCTGCTGCGCGAGCTCGGCTTCTCGGGCAAGGACGCCGACGTGATCGCGAAGGCCGCGAAACAGGCGCCCGAGCTGCTCGCCGCGGCGAGCTCGGCGTCGGCGATGTGGACCGCGAACGCGGCCACCGTCAGCCCGTCGGCGGATACGAGCGACGGCCGCGTGCACTTCACGCCGGCGAACCTGTGCAGCAAGCTGCATCGCGCGATCGAGCACGAAGCGACGCGCCGCACGCTGTCGACGCTGTTTGCGGACCCCGCGCACTTCGCGGTGCATGAAGCGCTGACGGGCACGCCGGCGCTCGGCGACGAAGGCGCAGCGAACCACACGCGCTTCTGCGCCGAATACGGCAAGCCGGGTATCGAGTTCTTCGTGTACGGCCGTGCCGAATACCGCCGCGGCCCCGAGCCGAAGCGCTTCCCGGCCCGTCAGACCTTCGAGGCGAGCCGCGCGGTCGCGCATCGTCACGGGCTCGCCGAGGAAGCGACGGTCTATGCGCAGCAGGATCCGGACGTGATCGATGCGGGCGTGTTCCACAACGACGTGATCTCGGTCGGCAACCGCGAGACGCTGTTCACGCACGAGCGCGCGTTCGTCAACAAGCAGGCGATCTACGACACGTTGACCGCCGCGCTCGACGCGCGCGGCGCACGCCTGAACGTGATCGAGGTGCCGGACGCGGCCGTGAGCGTGAACGACGCGGTGACGTCGTACCTGTTCAACAGCCAGTTGCTGTCGCGCGCGGACGGTTCGCAGGTGCTCGTCGTGCCGCAGGAATGCCGCGAGAACGCGAGGGTCGCCGCCTATCTCGACCAGCTCGCGGCCGGCAACGGCCCGATTCACGACGTGCTCGTGTTCGACCTGCGCGAAAGCATGAAGAACGGGGGCGGCCCCGCGTGCCTGCGCCTGCGCGTCGTGCTGACCGAAGCGGAGCGCGCGGCCGTCACGTCGAACGTGTGGATCAACGATACGCTGTTCGCGTCGCTCGACGCGTGGATCGACAAGCACTATCGCGATCGCCTCGCACCGGAAGACCTCGCCGATCCGGCGCTGCTCGACGAGTCGCGCACGGCGCTCGACGCGCTCACGCAGATCCTGCGCGTCGGTTCGCTGTATGACTTCCAGCGCTGAGGCACGAATGCCGGCCGCCGCGCTGCTCGACGACTTTCTCGCGTTCACGCTGGCCGGTGGTGCACCGGCCGACAAGGACGGTGCCTGCGCAAGCGGCGCGGTGCGCTGGCAATGGCTCGGCGACGGGCTGCTCGCATTCGAACCGGCAGCCGCCGACGCCGCGGCGCGCACGAGCGTGCTCGTGTCGGCCGGCGTGCACGGCGACGAAACCGCGCCGATCGAACTGCTGTCGATGCTGGTGCGCGATCTGGCGTCGGGCGCGCTGCCGCTCGCGTGCCGGCTGCTCGTCGTGCTCGGCAACGTGCCGGCGATGCGCGCGGGCGATCGCTATCTCGACGACGATCTGAACCGGCTGTTCAGCGGTCGTCACGCGCAGGCGCCCGCGAGCCGCGAAGCGCCGCGCGCCGCGCAACTCGAAGCGGCGGCATCCGCATTCTTCGCGGCGGCGCCGGCGGGCAGCGCACGCTGGCACATCGACATGCACACGGCGATTCGCGCATCGGTGTTCGAGCAATTCGCGCTGCTGCCGCACACGGGCACGCCGCCCACGCGCGCCATGGTCGAATGGCTCGGCGACGCACGCATCGCGGCCGTGCTGCTGCATACGGCGAAAGGCAACACGTATTCGCATTTCACGGCCGAGCATTGCGGCGCGCTCGCGTGCACGCTGGAGCTCGGCAAGGTGCGGCCGTTCGGCGAGAACGACCTGAGCCGGTTCGCGCCGGCCGACCGCGCGGTGCGCAAGCTCGTGTCGGGTGCCTCGCGCGATGTCGATGCCGGGGGCGGCCATCCGTCGCTGCCGCGCGTCTTCACGGTGATCGACCAGATCACGAAGCAGAGCGACGCGCTCGAGCTGTTCGTCGCGGCCGACGTCGCGAACTTCACCGCGTTCCCGCGCGGCACCGTGCTCGCGCAGGACGGCGACTACCGCTACACGGTGAAGCACGACGAGGAACGCATCGTGTTCCCGAACCCGACCGTGAAGCCGGGCTTGCGCGCGGGCCTGCTCGTCATCGATACGACGCGCGACACGCTGGCCGCACTCGTCTGATCGATGCGCACGCGTGCGGGCCGCGACGACTCGCGGCCCGCGCGTCGTCCCGCGGTCCATTCATTTTTGCGATGACGCATGCACGCCGCGCAGGCGCTGCGCACGTCGCGCTTGCGTATTTGCGACACGGTCTTGCAAGTTCGACAGGTGGCGTGGCGGCCGCCGGGCACGCAGCGCAGCATCGCGCATCGGCGGCCGCTTCGCCATATCGGGCCGCGCGGATTGGTACAATCGCGGCCTTGCGGCTGTTGCGCCGCATCACGGTGCGGCATCGGAATTGCCGGAGGCATCCGACCCTGCAATGATGCATGCGCCCGTAGTTCCGGAACATTCGAGTATCGAGGAGAACACCTGATGAAGTTGGATTGGCGTAAAGTGGCCGCGCATGCGGTGGTGGCGGCATCGGCCGTGGCGGCAGGCAGCGCGTTTGCCGCGGATCTGAAGGAGATCCGGTTCGGCGTCGAGGCCTCGTACGCACCGTTCGAATACAAGACGCCCGACGGCAAGCTGACCGGCTTCGACATCGACATCGGCAACGCGGTGTGCGCGAAGCTGAAGACGAAGTGCGTGTGGGTCGAGAACGACTTCGACGGCCTGATCCCGGCGCTGCAGGCGCGCAAGTTCGACGCGATCAACTCGGACATGACGATCACCGACCAGCGCAAGCACGCGATCGCGTTCACCGATCCGATCTACACGATTCCGAACCAGCTGATCGCAAAGCAGGGCAGCGGCCTGCTGCCGACCCCGCAATCGCTGAAGGGCAAGCGCGTCGGCGTGCTGCAGGGCACGATCCAGGAAGCGTACGCGAAGAAGAAGTGGGTGCCGGCCGGCGTTGAAGTCGTGCCGTACCAGACGCAGGATCTGGCGTACGCCGACCTGAAGTCGGGCCGTCTCGACGCGACCTTCCAGGATTCGGAAGCCGGCTCGAAGGGCTTCCTGACGAAGCCGCAAGGCCAGGGCTTCGCGTTCGCGGGCGGCACGGTCAGCGATACCGAGATCCTCGGCTCGGGCGTCGGCTTCGGCCTGCGCAAGAACGATGCGGCGCTGAAGACCGCGCTCGATCAGGCGCTGAAGGAACTGAAGGCCGACGGCACGATCGACACCCTCGCGAAGAAGTACTTCAGCGTGCCCGTCACGCTCAAGTAAGCGTTTCGTACGCGCACGATGGTAAAGAACCGGCCGCTGATGCGGCCGGTTTGCTTTCGTGGAGCGGAAACGGCGGCGGGCCAGGCGTCAGCCGGGCGGCGCGGGAAAGAACCGTCCCAGTTCGCGCGCGAGTTCGTTGAGCACGGCCATCTCCTGCTGCGAGATCTTGCGCGCGGGTTGCGCGCCGGCCCAGTCGCCGTACAGCAGCGCGACGCTCGTCGCGCCGACGCGCACGGGCAGCAGCACGAACGCGCGCGCGTCGTCGAACGCGTCGAGATACCACGCGGGCAGGCGCTTCATCATCTTCGGCTCCTGCGCCTGTTCGATGAAGATGCCGACCGAGTTCGAGATCGCGAGATGAAACACGTCCGGCTCGAAGCGTTCGTCGAAGCGCAGCCGGGCGAGCGCCGTGTCGACACCGGGGCCGAAGCCGAGACGCGCGGCGAACGTGCCGTCGTCGTGACGCACGAACATCACGGTGCGCGTGAAGGCGAGGCCGGCCAGGAGGCTTTCCGACGCGAGCGCGAGCACCGGCGTCAGCACGTGCTCGGACGGCAGCGCGCGCAGGTCCGCGAGGCCGGCTTCGAGGCATGCCTCGGGCTCGGCCTGCGCGCGCGCGATCGCATCGGCGTTCGCGCGCAGCTCGACGATCTCGCGCATCATGGTGTCGCTCGCTTCCTCGCGCGCGAGGCGCTCGGCGATCTCGACGAGCGCCGCGGGTTCCATGCCGAGTGTGGGGCTGCAGTGCTGCGCGAGCGCCGCGACGCGCGCGTCGCGCTGCGGGCCCGCGGGCATCGCGAGCGCAGTTGCGACGTCGGTCGAGCAGCGGCTCACCGCGCGCAGCCAGCGGATGCGGTCGGCCGGGCCGCGATCGGTCGGGCCGCGGTCGGCCGGGCCGCGGTCGGCCGGGCCGTCGCCGGCGGTGATCGCCGGGCAGCAGCCGCCATCGTCGTCATCGTCGAACGCGTCGGCACAGGTCGCGTGACCGTCGTCGTCGGCCATCCCCGCGCGGATCTCGTCCGGTAGCCGCCAGCGCGCGGCCGCCTCGAGGCCGATTTCGTCGAAGCCGACGCCGAGCACATCGGCGCAGGCGGCCGATTCGTCGCCGTTCAGCTCGGCGGCGCGGCGGCGGATGCGGTCCCATTCGCTGTCGAGATAGCAGACCACCAGCAGCTTGCCGACCTGGCGCATCAGCGTGCAGACGACGGCTTCCTCGCCCGCGCGCAATTCGGCGCGCTCGGTGAGCTTGCGTGCGACGCAGCCGGACAGCAGCGCGCGGTTCAACTCCAGCTTCGCGTCGATGCGACGCGGCGTGCTCTGATGGAAATGGTCGACGAGCTTGAGCCCGACGACGAGATGGCCGACGGCGTCCATGCCGAGCACCATCAGTGCGCGGGTCACGGTGGTGATGTTGCCGCCGAACGCCATGTACATCGCGGAGTTCGCGAGGCGCAGCACTTTCTGCGTGAGCGCGAAGTCCGACAGCACGACGCGCACGAGCGCGGTGAAGTCGAGGTCGTCGTTCTTCATCGCGGCCATCGTCGCGCGCAGCGATTCCGACAGCAGCGGGAAATCGCCCCGTTCGTTCATCCTCGCCCACAGCTTGTCGAGCAGCGCGGTGCGGGGCAGGTGTTCGGTGATTGACATACGGATCTGTTCGGTTCGCCGCGCGCGTCAGGCGGCGGCGTGCAGGTGCAGTTGCTGCGCCTCGAAGCGCCGCGCGAGCTCCTCGGACGGCAGCGCCTGGCAGACGAGCCAGCCCTGGATGTGATTGCAGCCCATTTCCGTCAGCAGCGCGCGCTGCGCCTCGGTCTCGACGCCTTCGGCGACAAGCTCGAGATCCAGCGTTTGCGCGAGGCCGACCACTGCCGACACGATCGCGCGGTCGTTGCGCGACGTCAGCAGGTTCTCGACGAAACTGCGGTCGATCTTCAGCTTCGCGAGCGGGAAGCGCTGCAGATAGGCGAGGCTCGAATAGCCGGTGCCGAAATCATCTATCGCGAAGCGGATGCCGAGGCCGGTCAGCTCCTCGAGCAGCATTTTCGCGTGCGCGGGATCGTGCATCAGCAGGCTTTCGGTGATTTCGAGCACGATACGGCGCGGGTCGATGCCGGTCAGCGCGATCGCCTCGCGCACGCTCTGCGTGAAGCGCGGGTCGCGGAACTGCTGCGGCGACACGTTGACCGCCACGTATTGCAGCGCGAGCCCCTGGCCGTCCCACGCGACGAGCTGCATGCACGCGGCCTTGAGCACCCAGTTGCCGAGGTAGTTGATCAGGCCGATGGATTCGGCGAGCGGGATGAAGGTGGCCGGCGGCACGAGGCCGTGCACCGGATGGCGCCAGCGGATCAGCGCCTCGACGCCGACCACCGCGCCCGACTGGCTGCGCGTGATCGGCTGGAAATGCAGCGAAAACTCGCCGTTGCGCACGCCGTCGTACAGGTCGGCTTCGAGCTTGAGCCGTTCGGCGTCGGCCGGATCGTCGACGGGCGCATGGAACGCGAGTGCGTTGCCGCCCGATGCCTTCGCCTGCGCGAGCGCGTGGTCGGCGCGGCGCAGCAGCGGGCTGTGATGCTGCGCCCGATGCGGCGCGGCACGTTCGTCGGGATAGAGCGCGATGCCGATGCTCGCGGACAGGTGCACGGTCTGCCCCTGGAACACGTAGGGCTCGCGCACCGCGGCCTGCAGCCGGCGCGCGAGCGCATCGGCGGCGTGGCTCGCCTGCGGGCGGTCCGGTGCGCTCAGCACGACCGCGAACTTGTCGCTCGCGACGCGCGCGAGCTGCTCGTTCGGCGTGACGAGCGCCTTCAGCCGCTGCGCGGTCTCGCGCAGCAGCAGGTCGCCCGCGTCGTAGCCGAGCGCACGGTTGATCCGCTGGTAGTCGTCGAGGTCGAGCAGCAGCAGCGCCGCGCAGGTGCCGTCCTCGTCGGCGGTCTGCTGCGCGCGCATCAGCGCCGGCACGAGCGCGGACAGGTTGTCGAGCCCCGTCATCGGGTCGTGATGCATTTCGTACGTCAGGCGTGCCTCGAGCGCGCGCCACGACGACACGTCGAACGCCGCGATCGCGAAGCCGTCGACGCCGTGGTGGCGGCTCTTGAACGCGCGGACCTCGACGTCCAGCGGGTAGGTGAGCGACTTGACGATGCACATCGTCGCCTTCTCGACCTGGCCGGAACGCGCGGCGCGGGCGAGCAGGCCTTCGAGCGCCGGGGTATCCTGTTCGGCGATCAGGTCGCGCAGCGTCAGCGTATGCAGGTAGTCGCGGTGGTAGCCGATGAAGCGCAGGCTGGCGTCGGACACGTACAGAAAGCGCAGTTCGCGGTCGACATGGGCGAGGAAATCCACCGTGCCGACCGTCTGTTCCAGCCAGTTGCGCACGGAATCGTCGCGGCGCGGCGCGACGGCGCGCGCGGGCATCAGCGCGCCACCCGACCGGGCGAAGCGGCGCAGCGTATGCAAGGCGCTGCGCCAGGAGCCCTTGCGTGACGTCTGTTTCCTGTTGGCTTCCATGTTTCTCGCTGACGTGAAGGGCTGGAACCGGTTGTCCGGAAGGAATAACGGCAGACTGTGCGGAATCTTTAACGGGCCGGCCGCGGGCGGCGCTGCCGCGGGTCCGGATCATCGACGCGGGTGTTCGGCAGGCGAACGCCCCACGTGGCCCACATCGGGCTGACTTTATAAGAAATGAGGACGCAGATGAAGCGAAAACTGTTGCTGGGCGCCATGGCGGCGCTGGTGGCCGGTCATGCGCTGCTGGCGCAGGCGGAACTGAAGCCGGGCGCCGCGGCGCCCGATTTCACGACGCAGGCGTCGCTGGGCGGCAAGACTTACACGTACTCGCTCGCGGACGCACTGAAGCAGGGGCCGGTCGTGCTGTATTTCTATCCGGCGGCGTTCACGAAGGGCTGCACGATCGAGGCGCATGCGTTCGCGGACGCGGTCGACCGTTACAAGGCTTACGGCGCGACGGTGATCGGCGTATCGGCCGACAACATCGACACGCTGACGAAGTTCTCGGTGAGCGAGTGCCGGAGCAAGTTCCCGGTGGCGGCCGACCCGGACGCGAAGATCATCCGCGAATACGACGCGAAGCTGCCGGCGCTCGACCGCGCGAACCGCGTGTCCTACGTGATTTCGCCGGAAGGGAAGATTCTCTACGAATACACGAGCCTGTCGCCCGACAAGCACGTCGAGAACACGCTCGCCGCCGTGAAGGCGTGGGCCGACGCGCATCCGAAGCAGTAAGCGGCGGCCCCTCACGTGAGAACGGCCCGTCGTGCGGGCCGTAGGGACGGGCATGCGCCGCCTGCCGGCGCACGACTGCCCGTTACGCGCGCAGCGCCTGTTCGATCGGCACGCTGCCGCCGACGAAGCCGACGACCTTGCGCGAGATGCCGAGCTTGATCGCCTCGATCGCGGCCCATGCTACGTCCTGGCGCGAGACGGGCGGAGCGGGTTCGAGCCATGTGTCGGTCAGCGCGATCTTGCCGACGCCCGGGTCGTCCGTGAGCGGGCCCGGGCGCAGGATCACGTAGTCGACGCCCGACGCGATCACGCGATCGTCGCCTTCGCGCTTCATCTGCGAATAGTGGTGCAGCGCGTCCGGCCCGTGCTCGGGCCGGTACGCGGACAGCGAGCTGACCACCACGAGCTTCTGCGCGTTGTAGGCGAGTGCATAGTCGGCCGCGCGGGCGACCGCGTCGCGATCGACCTGTTCCTCTTCGGTCGCGCCCTCCGATTCGGCCGAGCCTGCCGCGTAGATCACGTGCGTGATGCCCTGGAATGCGTGCGAGAAATCGTTCGTCAGATCGGCCTCGACGACCCGTGCGCCTGCCAGCGCATAGCCGTGCCGGCGCACGAGCGCCGTGACCTCGAACTCCGGCTGCTTGAGCAGCAGATCCGCGCAGGCCTGGCCCGTCCGGCCGGTCGCGCCAATCAGCAGTACCTTCGTCGTCATGAAACCGCTCCTTGCTCGATGCGTCATCCATCCAGATAGGGACGGACGATCGATAACTCAAGTGTAATGTCGAATTGACCCGGCGGCGGGCGCGTAATAAGGGGCATACCGGCGCGGGCGTACCGGCGCGGGCGTACTGGTTTCAGGCGTACCGGCACGGGTAGCGGCGTGCATTCATTCACACGGATGCGGGAATGACGCGCCGACCGGCTATCATGTGCGCGATGCATTTTTCGCCGCTACGTGTGCATAACGCGGCGGCCCACTGGTTGGAGTACACATGGCATTACCCCTGGACAATGTGAGCATGGCCGTGTTCTGCGACTTCGAGAACGTCGCGCTCGGCGTGCGCGACGCGAAGTACGAGAAATTCGACATCAAGCCCGTGCTGGAGCGGCTGCTGCTGAAAGGCAGCATCGTCGTGAAGAAGGCTTATTGCGACTGGGATCGCTACAAGGGCTTCAAGGCGTCGATGCACGAAGCCAGCTTCGAGCTGATCGAGATTCCGCACGTGCGCCAGTCGGGCAAGAATTCGGCCGACATCCGGCTCGTCGTGGACGCGCTCGACCTCTGCTACACGAAGTCGCACGTCGATACGTTCGTGATCATCAGCGGCGATTCGGATTTTTCGCCGCTCGTGTCGAAGCTGCGCGAGAACGCGAAGAAGGTGATCGGCGTCGGCGTGAAGAATTCGACGTCGGATCTGCTGGTCGCGAACTGCGACGAATTCATCTTCTACGACGATCTGGTGCGCGAGCAGCAGCGTGCGCTCGCTAAGCGCGAACAGCAGCAGCGCGCGAGCAACGGCGGCGCGAAGCGGCCCGACGAGCCGTCGCGCAAGCACGACATGGACGCGCGCAAGGCGGAGGCGATCGCGCTGGCGGTCGAGACGTTCGACGCGCTCGCGTCGGAGCGCGACGACGTCGGCAAGATCTGGGCGTCGGTGCTCAAGAGCGCGATCAAGCGCCGCAAGCCGGACTTCAACGAGTCGTACTACGGATTCCGCGCGTTCGGCAACCTGCTCGACGAGGCGCAGGCGCGCGGCCTGCTCGAAGTGGGGCGCGACGACAAATCGGGTGCGTTCGTGTCGCGTTCCCGCCAGTTCCAGCCGAGTGCCGCCGAGCACGCCGCGACGGGCGGTGAGGGCGGCGCGGCGTACCACGGCGCCCATCACGGCACGCGCGCGGCGGAGTCGGCGCCGGCCGGCCGCGGCGCGCGCCGTCGCGGGCAGCGGGCGGAAGCGGTCGTTCACGAAAGCGTGCAGGTCGACGTGGAAGACGCGGAGTTCGCCGAGGTTGCCGAGGTCGCCGACGCGGCGCCGGCCGAAACACGCGAAACACGCGAAACACACGACACGCCCGACGTGGCCGACGCGCATGGTGACGCGAAGGATGGCCGCAAGCGTGCGCGCAAGAGCGCGGCAAAGAAGACCGGCGCGAAGAAGGGCGCGGCCGCGAAGGGCACCGGTCGCCACGCGGCCGGCAAGCCGGACGCCGCCGCGCAGGGCGACGCGACGCATGGCGGCGATGCGCACGCGCACGACCAGCATGCGGACGAATCGCATCGCGACGCGGCGCATGACGAGCGGCACGCGGCAGCGGCGCCCGCCGAGCCGGCGCGTCGTGCTTCCGGCGCTCGGGACGAGGCCGCGCAGCCGTCGCACGACGTGACGCCGGTCGAAGCGACTTCCGAGGGGGCTGCCGAAGCACCGGCCGCCGCCAAGCCGAAGAAGCCGGCCCGCAAGGCGGCACCGCGCGCGCGTCGTCCGCGCAAGACGACGGCTGCCGCCGAGTAACGAGTCACGGCAGCCGGCCGGGTGTCGTCCGAAACAGGTCGGCACCCGCGCTGCGCGGTACCGGCCGGCGCAACGCCGGCCGGCCTGCCACGCTAGCCGTTCAGCACGTACGGCTGCGTCATCACTTCGAGGAAGTGACCGTCCGGATCGTCGAAGTACACGCCGCGTCCGCCGTTGTGGCGGTAGATATCGTCGGCTTGCCGCTTCGCCGGATCGGCCCAGTGCGGCAGCCGGCGCTCCCGAATGCGCGCGTACACGCGATCGAAGCCGGCTTCGTCGGTCAGGAACGCGTAATGCTGCGCCGTGATCTCCCCCGCCTTTTCGTAAAAATCGAGCGACACGCCGTTGTCGAGCGCGACGACCAGCATCGCGCCGAACGGCGTCGGCGGCGGGAGTTCCAGAAGTTCGGTGAGGAAGCGGCTCGATGCGCGCTTGTCTCGACACCAGACGATCGTGTGGTTGAGCTGGACGTTCATGGTGTGTCCCCGGGAAGGGCACGGCGGTGGGCATGGACTCACGATAGCCGATTGCCGCCGGTGTTCAAGCGCGGAAGGAAAGCGGCCGCCTGACCGGCGGCCGCTGCCATCACTCGCCGGCGACCGCCGGCCCGCCGGTATTGCCGCGGCGGTTGCGGCGCTTCTCGGTCCACACGCGCAGCCGGTCCATGTACAGGTAGACGACCGGCGTCGTATAGAGCGTCAGCACCTGCGACACGATCAGGCCGCCGGCGATCGCGATCCCGAGCGGCGCGCGCAGCTCGGCGCCGTCGCCGCTGCCGAACGCGAGCGGCAGCGCGCCGAGCAGCGCCGCCATCGTCGTCATCATGATCGGCCGGAAGCGCAGCAGGCACGCCTCGTGGATCGCGTCGAACGACGACTTCCCGTTGTTGCGCGTCTGGTCGATCGCGAAGTCGACCATCATGATCGCGTTCTTCTTCACGATGCCGATCAGCAGGATCACGCCGATCAGCGCGATGATGCTGAACTCGGTCTTGAACAGCAGCAGCGCGAGCAGCGCGCCGACACCGGCCGACGGCAGCGTCGACAGGATCGTGATCGGGTGGATGTAGCTCTCGTACAGGATCCCGAGCACGATGTAGACGGCCAGGAGCGCCGCGAGGATCAGGATCGGCTGATCGTTCATCGACTGCTGGAACGCCTGCGCGGTGCCCTGGAAGCTGCCGACGATCGTCGGCGGGACCCCGATCTGCGCCATCGTCTGATAGATCACCTGCGTCGCCTGCGACAGCGACACGCCCGGCGGCAGGTTGAACGAGATCGTCGTCGCGACGAACAGCCCCTGGTGGTTGACCGACAGCGGCGTCGTGCTCGGCCCGAACGTCGCGACCGCCGACAGCGGGATCATCGTCGACTTCGACGTCGACACCGACGCGCCCGACGACGCGCTCGACTTGCCGCTCGCCGCGATCGAGTTGAGCGCCTGGTTGCGCGCGGAATCGGACGCGATCGCCGCGGCGCTCTGCGTGGCCGTGCCGGCGCTCGACGTGCCGGCCGCGGTCGCGACGAAGGTGCCGGCGGCCGCGTTGGTGGTCTGCGATCCGTTCGCGCTGCCGCCGGACGTGCTGATCCACACCTGGTTCAGCATCTCCGGGCTCTGCCAGTACTTCGGCGCGACTTCCATCACGACGTGGTACTGGTTCAGCGGGTTGTAGATCGTCGAGACCTGGCGCTGACCGAACGCGTCGTACAGCGTGTTGTCGATCTGCGCGGGTTTGATGCCGAACCGCGCGGCCGTCGCGCGGTCGATCGTCACCATGGCCTCCATGCCGCCTTGCTGCTGGTCGGAGTTCACGTCGGTCAGCTCGGAACGCTTCTGCAGCGCCTCGGTCAGGATCGGCCCCCACTTGTACAGGTCGGCGCTCGAATCGCCGAGCAGCGTGAACTGGTACTGCGCGTTGCTCTGCCGGCCGCCCACGCGAATGTCCTGCGCTGCCTGCAGGAACGTGGTCGCGCCTGCCACGTCCGCCAGCCGCGGGCGCAGCTGCTGGATCACCTGGTCGGCCGACAGCTTGCGTTCGGTGCGGTCCTTCAGCGTGACGAACATGAAGCCGGAGTTGGTCTGCGTGCCGCCGGTGAAGCCCGCGACGCTCTTCACGTTGGGATTGGCCTGCACGATCCGCATCATCTCGGAGAACTTCAGCTTCATCGCCTGGAACGACGTGGACTGGTCGGCCCGAATGCCGCCGATCATCAGCCCGGTGTCCTGCTGCGGGAAGAAGCCCTTCGGCACGACGACGTACAGGTAGACGTTCAGCGCAATCGTCGCGAACAGCGTCAGCAGGATCAGCAGCGGCCGGCGCAGCGCCCACGACAGCGAGCGCTCGTAGCCGCGCTGCATGCGCGCGAAGCCGCGTTCGAGGAAGCGCCCGAAGCGGCCCTCGTCGTGCGGGTCGTGCTTGTCGGGCAGCAGGCGCGCGCACATCATCGGCGTGACCGTGAGCGACACCGCGAGCGACACGGCGATCGCGAGCGACAGCGTCAGCGCGAACTCGCGGAACAGGCGCCCGACGATCCCGCCCATCAGCAGGATCGGCAGGAATACCGCGACGAGCGAGATGCTCATCGACAGCACCGTGAAGCCGACTTCGCGCGCGCCGTCGAACGCGGCCTGCATCCGCGACTTGCCGTTCTCGATGTGCCGCGAGATGTTCTCGAGCACGACGATCGCGTCGTCGACGACGAAGCCCGTCGCGACGATCAGCGCCATCAGCGACAGGTTGTCGATCGAGAAGCCGAGCAGGTACATCGCACCGAACGTGCCGATGATCGAGATCGGCACCGCGACGCTCGGGATCAGCGTCGCGCGCCAGTTGCGCAGGAACAGGAACACGACCATCACGACGAGGCTGATCGCGATCAGCAGCGTGTGTTCGGTGTCCTTCAGCGACGCGCGGATGGTGGTCGAGCGGTCGAGCACCGGCGTGACCGTGATGTCGGCCGGCAGCGACGCGGTGAGCTGCGGCAGCGCCGCGCGTACGCGATCGAGCGTCTCGATGATGTTCGCGCCGGGCGAGCGATAGAGGATCACGAGCACCGCGCGCTTGCCGTTCGACAGGCCGAGGTTGCGCAGGTCCTCGACCGAATCGACGACGTCGGACAGATCGGACAGCCGCACGGCCGAGCCGTTGCGGTAGGCGACGACGAGGTCGCGGTATTGCGACGCCTGGGACGCCTGGTCGTTCGTATAGAGCTGGAAGCGCTGCGGGCCGAACTCGATCGCGCCCTTCGGCGCGTTGGCATTCGCGGAGGCCAGCGCCGCGCGCACGTCCTCGAGGCCGATCCCGTAGTGGAACAGCGACTGCGGTTCGAGCTCGACGCGCACGGCCGGGTTCGCGGAGCCGCTCACGGTGACCTGGCCGATTCCGTCGATCTGCGACAGCGACTGCTGCAGCACCGTCGACGCGGAGTCGTACACCTTCGCCGGCGACGCCGTCTCCGAGGTCAACGACACGACCATGATCGGCGAATCGGCCGGGTTGACCTTGCGGTAGGTCGGATTGCTCTTCAGCGCGGCGGGCAGGTCGGCGCGCGCCGCGTTGATCGCGGCCTGCACGTCGCGCGCGGCGCCGTCGATGTCGCGGTTCAGGCCGAACTGCAGGATGATCCGCGCGTTGCCGACCGTGCTCGTCGACGTCATTTCGGAGACGTCCGCGATCGATCCGAGGTGCCGTTCGAGCGGGCTCGTCACGCTGGTCGCGACCGTTTCCGGGCTCGCGCCCGGCAGCGACGCCTGCACCGAGATCGTCGGGAAGTCGACCTGCGGCAGCGGCGACACCGGCAGCTTGATGAACGCGAACAGGCCCGCGAGCGCGACCCCGAGCGCGAGCAGCGTCGTCGCGACGGGGCGGGTGATGAAGGGGCGCGACAGGTTCATGTCGGCACTCGCTGGGCCGCCCCAAGGGTGCCGACCGCCCCCTTGGGGGGCAGCGAACGAAGTGAGCGTGGGGGTCGTTTCATTTACGCATCCGTGCGCGTGCCGGCATCGGGGCCGCGGCGTTCGAACCAGCCGCGCACGCGGCGCGCGAGCGAGTCGAAGCCGAGGTAGATCACGGGCGTCGTGAACAGCGTCAGCACCTGCGACACGATCAGGCCGCCGGCGATCGCGATCCCGAGCGGCTGGCGCAGCTCGGAGCCGGCGCCGGCGCCGACGATCAGCGGCACCGCGCCGAGCAGCGCGGCGAGCGTCGTCATCAGGATCGGCCGGAAGCGCAGCAGGCACGCCTGGTAGATCGCCTCGCGCGGCGGCTTGCCTTCGACGCGTTCGGCCTCGAGCGCGAAGTCGATCATCATGATCGCGTTCTTCTTCACGATACCGATCAGCAGCACGATGCCGATGATCCCGATGATGTCGAGGTCGTGCCCGGTGATCATCAGCGCGAGCAGCGCGCCGACGCCGGCCGACGGCAGCGTCGACAGGATCGTGATCGGGTGGATGTAGCTCTCGTACAGCACGCCGAGCACGATGTACATCGTGACGACCGCCGCGAGGATCAGGAACAGCTGATTCGACAGCGACGCCTGGAACGCGAGCGCCGCGCCCTGGAAGCGCGTCTGGAACGAGCCGGGCAGGCCGATGTCCTTCTCGGCGGCCTCGATCGCCTTGACCGCTTCGCCGAGCGACGCACCCGGCGCGAGGTTGAACGAGATCGTCGTCGACGGGAACTGCGACAGGTGCGCGACCAGCAGCGGCGACGGCCGCTCGTGGAACGACGCGATCGACGCCAGCGGCACCTGGCCGCCGCCGGCCGACGGCAGGTAGATGTCGTTCAGCGATTGCGCGTAGTGCTGCTCCTTCGGCTCCGACTCGAGAATCACGCGGTACTGGTTCGACTGCGTGAAGATCGTCGACACGATGCGCTGGCCGAACGCGTCGTACAGCGCGTTGTCGACGGTCGCCGGCGTGATGCCGAAGCGCGCGGCGCTCGGGCGGTCGATCTCGATGTACACCGACTGCCCGTTGCTCTGCAGGTCGGTCGCGACGTCGGCGAGCGACGGCTCCTGCTGCAGCCGCGCGACGAGTTTCGGCACCCAGGTCGCGAATTCGCCGGCGTTCGGGCTCGTCAGCATGAACTGGTACTGCGTCGGGCTGACCGTCGAGTCGATCGTCAGATCCTGCACCGGCTGCATGAACAGCGAAATGCCGGTGATGTTCGCGACGCGCTGCTGCAGGTCGCGGATGATCTGCGCGGCGGTTTCGGTGCGTTGGTCGCGTGCCTTCAGGTTGATCAGCATCCGGCCGCTGTTCAGCGTGATGTTGCTGCCGTCGACGCCGATGAACGACGTGAGGCTGTCGACGTTCGGATCCTTCAGGATCTCGGCCGCGAGCGCCTGCTGGCGTTCGGCCATCGCGCCGTACGAGATCGACTGCGGCGCCTGCGTGATCGCCTGGATCACGCCGGTGTCCTGCGCGGGGAAGAAACCCTTCGGTACATATACGTAGAGCAGGGCGGTCAGCCCGAGCGTCAGCAGCGCGACGACGAGCGTCGAGCGCTGGCGGTTCAGCACCCATTCGAGCGCGACCGCGTAGCGCGCGATCACCCAGTCGATCGACCGGTGCACGCGGGCCTCGAAGCGATGGCTCTCCGGCGGCGGCGAATGGCGCAGCAGCTTCGCGCACATCATCGGCACGAGCGTGAGCGACACGATCGCCGAGATCACGATCGTCACCGCCAGCGTGATCGCGAATTCATGGAACAGCCGGCCGACCACGTCGCCCATGAACAGCAGCGGGATCAGCACCGCGATCAGCGAGACCGTCAGCGAGATGATCGTGAAGCCGATCTGCCGCGAGCCCTTCAGCGCGGCCTCGAGCCCCGATTCGCCTTCCTCGACGTAGCGCGAGATGTTCTCGATCATCACGATCGCATCGTCGACGACGAAGCCGGTCGCGATGGTGAGTGCCATCAGCGACAGGTTGTTCAGCGAGAAGCCGGCCATGTACATCACCGCGAGCGTGCCGATCAGCGACAGCGGCACCGACAGGCTCGGGATGATCGTCGCGTAGACGTTCGCGAGGAACAGGTACATCACCAGCACGACGAGCCCGACCGCGAGCAGCAGCTCGAACTGCACGTCGCGCACGGCCGCGCGGATCATCGTCGTGCGATCGGTGACGATCTCGACGTCGAGCGCGGCCGGCAGCGTTTCCTGCAGCTTCGGCAACTGCGCCTTGATCGCGTCGACGGTCGCGATCACGTTCGCGCCCGGCTGGCGCTGCACGTTCAGGATGATCGCGGGGTCCGAATTCACCCACGCGCCGAGCTTGGTGTTCTCCGAGCCGGCGACGACCGTCGCGACGTCGGTCAGCATCACCGGGCGGCCGCTCTTGTACGCGACGACCGCGCTGTTGTACTGGTCGGCGCTCGTCAGCTGATCGTTCGCGTTGATCGTGTACGCGCGCGTCGGGCCGTCGAAGTTGCCCTTCGGCGTGTTGACGTTCAGGTTCGAGATCGTCGTGCGCAGATCGTCGAGGTTCATCCCGTACTTCGCGAGCGCGGTCGGGTTCGCCTGGATCCGCACGGCCGGCCGGTTGCCGCCGGACAGGCTGACGAGGCCGACGCCGGCGATCTGCGAGATCTTCATCGCGAGGCGCGTGTCGGCCAGGTCCTGCACCTGCGTGAGCGGCAGCGTCTTCGACTTGACGGCGAGCGTCAGCACCGGCGCATCGGCCGGGTTCACCTTCGCGTAGATCGGCGGGGCAGGCAGGTCGGACGGCAGCAGGTTGCCGGCCGCGTTGATCGCGGCCTGCACTTCCTGTTCGGCGATGTCGAGCGGCAGGTCGAGCGAGAACTGCAGCGTGATCACCGACGCGCCGGCCGAGCTTTGCGACGACATCTGGTTCAGCGACGGCATCTGCCCGAACTGGCGTTCGAGCGGCGCGGTGACCGACGACGTCATCACTTCCGGGCTCGCGCCCGGGTAGAAGGTCTGGACCTGGATCGTCGGGTAGTCGACCTCGGGCAGCGCGGCGAGCGGCAGGAACCGCAGCGCGACGAGACCGGCCAGCATGATCGCCGCCATCAGGAGAGCGGTGCCGACCGGCCGGAGAATGAAGAGGCGGGATGGATTCATCGAGCGGCCCGGGCGTTACTGGGCCGCGGGGGTCGCTGCCTGCGACGCGCCGAGCTTGTGTCCGCCGCGATGACCGCCGGCACCCGATGCGCCCGAGGCACCCGCCGCGCCCGACGCCACACCAGCGCCGTGCGCGCCCGACGCGCCTTTCGGCTTGTCGGCCGGAATCGAGATCTTCGAGCCTTCGCGCAGGCGATCCGAGCCGTCGGTCACCACGCGCTCGCCGAGCGCGACGCCGCTGACGATGCTCGTGCGTTCGCCGTCGACCGGGCCGATCGTGACCTTGCGCACCGTCACGGTGTTGTCGGGTTTCACGACGTAGACGAACTGGCCGATCGAGCCCGTCAGCACGGCGGAGGTCGGCACGATCGTCGCGTTGCGCATCACGTCGACGAGCAGCCGCGTGTTCACGAACTGATTCGGGAACAGCATGCCTTCCTTGTTATCGAAGCTCGCGCGCAACTTGACCGTGCCGGTGCTCGTGTCGATCTGGTTGTCGAACGTCGCGAGCGAGCCCGTCTCGAGCGGCACCGTGTTGTTGCGGTTGTAGGCGGTGACCGACAGCTTCTGGCCCGCGTTCACCTGCTTGAGGATTTGCGGCAGGTTGTCTTCCGACGTCGTGAAGATCACGCTCATCGGCTGCAACTGCGTGATCACGACGAGGCCGTTGGCGTCGCCCGGCGTCACGTAGTTGCCCGGGTCGACCTGGCGCAGGCCGACGCGGCCGGAGACCGGCGCCGTGATGCGCGCATACGTGAGATTGAGTTTCGCGGAATCGATCGCGGCCTGGTCGGTCTTCACCGCGCCTTCGTACTGCTTGACGAGCGACGCCTGCGTATCGACGGTTTGCGACGCGATCGAGTCCTGCGACAGCAGCGTCTGGTAGCGCTTCAGGTCGAGACGGGCCGTCGCGAGCAGCGCCGCGTCGCGGGCATGCGTGCCTTCGGCGTTCTCGAGCGCGACCTGGTACGGGCGCGGGTCGATCTGGGCGAGCACGTCGCCCTTCCTGACGATCTGGCCTTCCTGGAACGACACCGACTGCAGGTAGCCCGACAACTGCGTCTTCACCGTCACGTTCGCGAGCGGCGTGACGGTGCCGAGCGCGGACAGCACGATCGGCATCTCGCCCTGCGTCGCGGTGGCGACCTGCACCGGCTGCGGCACGTTGGCCATCGCAGCAGGGCCGCCGCGGCCGCGGTGGCTGCCCGCAGCGGCGCTGGCACCCGCGCCTTTCGCCGTACTGCCTGCCGCCGGCGTGCGGTTCCACGGGTGCCACCACAACAGGCCGCCGATGACGACGACCGCGACGGTCCCGATCAGCAGCGTGCGGCGCGGGCGCCGTGCGACGGTGGGTGCGGGGTCTTTCGAAGGGGGCGTGGGCTTTTGTTCGTTATCCATCGTGTTCTGTCAGGAAGACGGCGCGGCGGGCCGGAAATCGGGCTGCTCGGCTGCGCGTGGGCGTGCGGGTGACGCGACGGGGCGGCCCGGCTCGGTCCGGGGCCCCGCCGATCCACGCGGGAAAAGAGCGGTGCGCACCGCGAATGCGGCGCGACGATGGGCATGATCCTACGTGCCGTCCCCGTTACAGTCCAGCGATCTATCTTTCAACGGGTTACGGTCGTTACACAACGCGACACGGCGATGACGAAACGATTACAGCTCGACGCGCCGGGCCGGCGCGCCGCCGATTTCGCGGGTGATTTTCTTGATGCATTCCTGCAGCGCGGGCACTACATGTTCCTGCAACCATTCGGGCGGACACTGGTGCGACGCGCCGCCGCAATTCACCGAATAGCGCTGGCCCGACGGGCCGACGAAACCGGCCGCGACCGCGTTCAGGCCTTCGCGCCATTCGCCGATCGCGATCGCGTGGCCGTCGCGCATCGCTTCGTCGAGCGCGGGCGTCAGACGCGCGGACACGTGCGGCCAGTCGTCGCCGGCGGTGGTGCGCAGCGACTCGAGCAACTGGCGGCGCTCGTCGTCCTCGAGCGCGGCGAGATACGCGCGGCCCACGGCGGTACGCGCGATGTCCATCCGCGAGCCGATTTCGAGGCGCGTGACGAGCACGGCCGAGCGCGGGCGGATCACGTCGATCGCGACCATGTCGAGCCGGTCGCGCACCGCGAGGTGCACGGACAGCGACGTGCGTTCGGCCAGCTCGATCATGAACGGCCGGGAGCGCGCGCGGATGTCGAAGTTGCGCAGGAAGCCGTGGCTGAGTTCGAGTACCGACGCGGTCAGCACGAAGCGCTCGCTGTCGGGCAACTGGAACAGGAAGCCGGCGCTGACGAGCGTCGCGGTGATGCGCGAGACGGTCGGCTTCGGGATGCCGGTCAATTCGGTCAGTTCGCGGTTGCTGACGGGGGCGTCGGCAGCCGCGATGCGGCGCAGCACGGCGAGACCGCGGGCGAGGGCGGTGATCTCGTCGGGCGACGATTCACGGTCCCGCGACGCGGGAGAGGTTACAGTTGTCGACACGAGGGATTCTCTCTAATTCCGAAACTCGATTTCAATTTTGTTGGTATTGTAGGACTATTGTCAAAAGATGCATGTTTCGCGGGCGAACCGGTCATTGGATGAGATTTTACGGGTTCACCCTTGGTTTATTGGGAAAACGCTCAAATGAGCATGACCGGAAAGTGCATGAGCCGGTGCAAATACCGCTTGACTTGTCGGGCGGAAACGGAAAGAATGTCTCACGTTTTCGAAACATCGTTTCAAGAGTTTAACCGGCAACGATGTTTCGCGCAGTCTCTCAGGTTCTAGCACGGCCCTCGGAATGGCTAGAACTTTTTTAGCGCCACGGTCTCCGTGGCGCTTTTTTTTGCCCGTTTTCCGACTGTCCGCCCGGACGTCAGGCCCGTATTATCCTCCGATCGCCGCAAACGCCCGTCCGGGCCAGTTTCACGGCTGCTTGCATGCGCGATTTACGCCGCTTGCACGAAATCCCCGCACGCAAAAAAAAGCGCGATGCCCGCAATGGGCATCGCGCGTGAAACGGCGTGGAGCGCCGACGAATGAACGGTGATGAAGAAAAGACGCCCGGCTAGGGGCGCCCGGCCAGGGGCAATGCCCCCCTCGCGCGCGGCCTTTAGCCCTTCGCGAGCTTGATGCTGGTCTGCTCGGCCGTCAGGTAGCCGACGCTGGCGCCGAAGCGATCCTTGTAGTTCGCGCGCACGAGTGGGTCGAGCGTCGGCTTGACCTTGTCGTGCAGCGGCGATTCCCAATCGCCCGCATGCTGGAAGTTGCTCATGATGTACGTCCAGCCGTTGATCTCGTCGACGGCGTGCAGGCCCGTCGATTCGGCGCCGGCCGGGCACGACAGCACGCGCGCGAGCGACTTCGTGTCGACGTTGTAGGCCCACAGGAAGTTGTTCACGTGCATCCCCGAGTCTTCGCCGATGAACAGCGTGCGCAGCTTTTCGGAGAACTTCAGGTTGTCCGGGTTCGCGATCTTGTCCGGGTTCGCGAGGTTGCCGAGCGCGTCGGCCGCGGCGAGGTCCTCGCCGACCAGCGCGGCCGGCGCGCCCATGTCGACCGGCACCCATTCGCTGTCGATCGCGCCGCCCGTCGTGTCGCGCTGGCCGGCCTTCAGGTTCAGCGCGTAGACGGCGCCCGCGGCGATCTTCTTGTCGACCGCGACGTCGCGCGACACCGCGTTGCCCTTGACCATCGACGTTTCGATCCGCGACATCGCCGTGTAGACGATCTTGTCCTTCGCGTTCACGGTCGTGCCTTCGAGCTTCGTGAACGCCATGCTGCCGCCGAGCAGCGCCGCGTAGCGGTGCGTCTCGAGGAACGCGGCCGCCTTTTCCATCCCCGGCTTCACGCGCATCCAGTTGAACTTGCCGCCGAAGTGGATCTTCGTGTAGCTCGCGTCGTTCGGATCGGCGGTCACCAGGTCCATGATGTCCGATGCCTTCAGCGTGTTCGCGAGCGTTTCGATTTCGCTGCTGGTCGCGTGGCCGATCCTGATCCACGTGAGCGTCGCGGTGCCCGCGCCGGCCGACGACGTCTGCGTCCACTTCGCGACGTACAGCGTGCCGGCCGACAGGTCGGCCGCCTTGTCGGCGACGAACATGAACAGGCCGCCGTTGGTGGCGTCGTCGCCCATCATCACGGTGCGCTGGTCCGGCATCACCTGGATCAGCTCGTGCGAGATGCGACCGAGGCAGTAGTGCTTCTTCACGGTGCCGGTGCCGTCCGGGTTCACGGTGATCTCGGGCAGGTGGCCGTAGTGGTAGGGGTTCGCCTTCGTCTCGTCGCCGAACGTGTTCTTGCTGAACGCCTTGAACTGCGCGTCGGTCGCGACCTTCGTCGCATCCGGCTCGTATTCCTCGCTCGACAGGTGCGTGCCCCACGGCGACAGGCTCGCGCCGCAAGTGATCCACAGGCCGTGCGCCTTCGACGTGTCGACGTTGTGGTACTTCACGACCTTCAGCGCGCCGGTGGCCGGATCCTGGTCGAGCGTGAGCACGGCGATCGGCGACGGCAGCTGGCCGTACTGCGACGCGCTGGCCTGGTCGCGCGTCGCATATTCGAACTGCACGACCGCGAACACCGTGTTGCCTTTCACGCCGGGCACGTTCGCGTTCCTCAGCGTCAGCAGCGAGCTGCCGTCCGGGCAGTCGGAATAGAACTGGCGCTCCTTGCCGGCCACCGAGCGATCGACGATCGGCTGGTTGTTGATGTCGTAGTAGCCGCCCGCGAGCGTCGTGCCGCCGTTGCCGTCCGGCACCATGTCGCCCGTCACGAAGAACGGCCGGTACGCGAGCTTGAAATTGCGCGACGAGCCGTCCGAGAACGACACCGACAGCGTCGAGCCGACCGTCGTCGTGGCCATCGCGGCCGCGTTGTCGAGCGTCGGCGCGGTCATCGCCGAGAACGCCGCCGACGTATAGGCGGCGGCGACCGGGGCCGGCGTGGACGCGGGATCGTCGTCGCCGCCGCAACCCGTCAGCAGGGCCGGCAGCGCGAGGCCGGAAAGGGGGAGCATCGGCGCGCCGGCGAGGATCTTCAGGGCCTGACGACGGGCAGCATTGGGCAACGCGGGCATGTGGAGTCCAGTTTCGGTTGTTGGAAGAATGGCCTTCGCGACACTGGCGAGCAGCAAGCTTCGCGAAGGCAAGTTGAAATCTGGACCGAAGTGTAGGGATGCTAGATGAAAGTTTTTTGAATTGAAAACGTAATGATGCGTCGGGCCTCCGTCAGGCGGCCCGCTGGATGCCCCTCGGATGCTCGCTCGCGCTCAATCGCGCTCGGGTGTGGCCGAGATGCGGTGGATCGACAGGTCGGCGCCGTCGAATTCGGCTTCGCGATCGAGACGCAGGCCCACGGTCGCCTTCAACGCGCCGTAGACGAGCGTGCCGCCCGCGGTCGCGATCGCGATGCCGCCGAGCGTGCCGACGAGCTGCGACAGGAACGACACGCCGCCGAGACCGCCGAGCGCGGGCAGCCCGAACACGCCGGCCGCGAGACCGCCGAGCGCGCCGCACATCCCGTGCAGCGGCCAGACGCCGAGCACGTCGTCGATGCGCCAGCGGTTCTGCACGCAGGTGAACATCGCGACGAACAGCGCACCGGCCGCGGTGCCCGTGACGAGCGCGCCGATCGGGTGCATCACGTCGGAGCCCGCGCATACCGCGACGAGGCCCGCGAGCGGCCCGTTGTAGGTGAAGCCCGGGTCGTTGCGGCCGGCCATCCACGCCGCGAGCGTGCCGCCGACCATCGCCATCAGCGAGTTCACCGCGACGAGGCCGCTGATCTTGTCGAGCGTCTGCGCGCTCATCACGTTGAAGCCGAACCAGCCGACCGCGAGCACCCATGCGCCGAGCGCGAGAAACGGGATGTTCGACGGCGGGTGCGCGGCGATCCGGCCATCCTTCGCATAGCGGCCGTGGCGCGCGCCGAGCAGCAGCACGGCCGGCAGTGCGACCCAGCCGCCGAACGCATGCACGACGACCGAGCCCGCGAAGTCGTGGAACGGCGCACCGAACGCATGCGTGAGCCAGGCCTGCACGCCGAAGCGTTCGTTCCAGGCGATCCCTTCGAAGAACGGATAGATGAAGCCGACGATGATCAGCGTCGCGACGAGTTGCGGGTTGAACTTCGCGCGCTCGGCGATACCGCCGGACACGATCGCCGGGATCGCCGCCGCGAACGTCAGCAGGAAGAAGAAGCGCACGAGCGCATAGCCGTTGTGCTGCGACAGCGTGCCGATGTCGTCGAAGAATTCGACGCCGTACGCGATCGTGTAGCCGATGAAGAAATACGCGAGCGTCGACACCGAGAAGTCGACCAGGATCTTCACGAGCGCGTTGACCTGGTTCTTCTTGCGGACCGTGCCGAGCTCGAGAAATGCAAAGCCCGCGTGCATCGCGAGCACCATGACGGCGCCGATCAACAGGAACAGTGTGTCGACGCCGGATTTCAGACCATCCATGCTCTAGCTTCCTTGCGCAAAAAACGGGCAAGGAATGCAAGTATCGAGCCAATCTGGTGAACGACTGCGTGGAATTGGTGCTCGGATACGGCGCGATGCGGCATTCCGGTGAATCGTGCACGGGATCGGGGCGTGCTGGACGCCGGTGAAGGACCGTGCCGGGTGCACGCGTGTGGTGCGTCGCGTGCCGAACCGGTGCGTGCGACGAATGAAGCGGTGCGCGGCGATGCGTTGCCGTGCACCGATCTGGCGCGTCAGTGGCGCGCGAACAGCGCGGGCGGCCGGCGCAGCCGCAGCGCGCACGCCGACCAGTAGGCGGCGACGGTCGCCAGCCCGAGCGCGGCGACCGCGAGCGCCGCGAAGCCCGCGACGGACTGACCGTCGCCGTCGGCGCCAAGGATGCCTTGTGCGACGATCAGCGCGGCGGTCCAGAAACCGATCACGGCCTGCGTGAGCAGGCGCGCGCATGCGATGCGGCGCGGACGCCCGGATTCGGCGAGGCGGCGCGCCGACGGCGCGCGCAGGCACAGGAACAGGGTGGCGGCGAGCAGCGCGGCCAGGGCGATGAGCCAGTCGACGAGGAAAGCCATGACGAGGAAAAGGGGCACGGACGAAGCGAATTGCAGCGTGCCCACTTTAGAGGCGTGGCGCCTGCGATTGAATCAGACGAGTCCGAAATTGAAAGGGATTTTTAATGATGGGTCGTCATTGAGCCTGTTCCACAGGCGGTATCATCGACACCGGTCCAACCACGAGGTCGCGCAACGCGCGACCGGAGATTGCTGATGAACATGAAGACATCGCGGGCGCGTCGCGTGCCCGGGTCCGTGCTGGCGGCGGTAGCCGCCGGTGCGCTGCTGTTGCTCGCGGGTTGCGAGAAGTCCGGCACGCCGGCCGCGCAACCCGATACGGCCGCGAGCGCGGCCGCCGATGCGGCGAACAATGCCGCCAAGGCGCTCGACCAGGTGGCGAGCACCGTCAATCAACAGATCAACGCGGCGAAGGCGGGCCTCGCATCCGCGGCGTCGGCCGTGCCGCCGTTGTCCGCAAGCGGCCTCGCGTCGGCCGCGCAGGCGCAGATCGATGCGGCGGCGTCCGCCGTCGTCGCGCATGCGGCTTCCGAAGCGGGCGCGAAGATCGCCGAAGCCGGCAAGAAACTCCAGCAGTGGAGCCAGCAGAACGCCTCGGGGGCGAAGCCCGCGAGCGGCGAATGACGCGGGCTTGCACGATCCTCAAAATGTAATTATGATGGTTACACATGTCGCCGGGTGCGGGTCGGGCCGGCGTCGCCGAGTGAGTCACGAATGAATACCAGCAGCCGGTTCGCGTTTGCCGTTCACGTGCTCGCCTTGCTGTCGATGCAGGAAGGCGTGCCGTTGTCGTCCGACATCATCGCGGGCAGCGTGAATACGAATCCGGCGCTGATTCGCCGGTTGTTGTCGATGCTGGCGGCAGCGGGGCTGACCACGTCGCAGCTCGGTGCGGGCGGCGGTGCGCTGCTGGCGCGCGAGCCTGCCGAGATCACGCTGCTCGACGTGTATCGCGCGGTCGACGATGCGCAACTGTTCGCGCTGCACCGCGAGGCGCCGAATCCGGCGTGTCTCGTCGGGCGGCACATCCAGGGCGTGCTGACCGGCTATATCGGCGACGCGCAGCGCGCGATGGAGGCTTCGCTTGCCACGCGCACGCTGGTCGACGTGACGGCCGACATGCTGGACCTGGAACAGCGTACGCAACGGGCGGCGCGCGCCGGCGGGTGATCGACGGCGGGCAGAGCAGGAAGCCGGGCGGCGCGCATGCGTGGCGATCGGCGCAACGGGGGCTTCGCCCCGTTTTTTTCGGTCTTATGTGTAATTAACTGTGTTACATATTTTTATTTCTGGAGAATCGATATGACGCAACGTTCGTTGAATATCGCGCTGTTCGGCGCCACCGGCATGATCGGCTCGCGCATCGCGGCGGAAGCCGTGCGGCGCGGCCACCGCGTCACGGCGCTGTCGCGCCGTCCGGGCGCATCCGGCGACGGCATCACCGCGAAGGCAGCCGATCTGTTCGACGCCGCCAGCATCGCGGCCGCGCTGCCGGGCCATGACGTCGTCGCAAGCGCGTACGGCCCGAAGCAGGAAGATGCGGCGCAGGTCGTCGCGGTCGCGAAGGCGCTGGTCGCCGGCACGCGTCAGGCCGGTTTGAAGCGGCTCGTCGTGGTGGGCGGCGCCGGTTCGCTCGAAGTCGCGCCGGGCAAGCAGCTCGTCGACACCGAAGGTTTCCCGGACGCGTACAAGGCGGTCGCGCTCGCGCACCGCGACGCGCTCGACTACCTGAAGACGGTCGCCGATCTCGACTGGACCTTCTTCGCGCCGGCCGCGCTGATCGCGCCGGGCGAGCGCACGGGCGCGTTCCGCACGGGCGTCGGCAAGCTGATCGCGGACGCCCAAGGCAACAGCAAGATCTCGGCGGAAGACTACGCGGCTGCGTTCGTCGACGCCGTCGAGCAGGACAGCTTCGTGCGCGAGATCGCGACGGTCGCGTATTGAGCGGCATGACGGCCGGCGGCGGGTAAGCGCCGGCCGGCGCGCGACGTGCAAGCCGCGACGCGCGGCAATTTCAGGCGATTCCGCCCTCCCGGGTGGCGTCGCCTGTTTCATTTGGCGCGGCGAGTGCGCGGCGAAAGCGTCGTGTGCACGACGGATCGGTATTTACACCGGTCGACGCAACGAGGCAGTTTTCATATTGTTCCCCGTTGGGCAGGATGAATAGAATAAATTTCTATCGACGAGGGAATGGAGAAATGGACGCCATCGATCGCAAGCTGCTGGAGCTGCTGCAGGCGGATGCCACGCTGCCGATCGCGGAGCTGGCACAGCGCGTGAATCTGTCGCAGACGCCGTGCTGGAAGCGCGTGCAGCGGCTGAAGGAAACCGGCGCGATTCGCGCGCAGGTCGCGCTGTGCGATCCGCGCAAGCTCGGGGTCGGCACGACCGTGTTCGTCGCGATCCGCACGAACCAGCACACGGAGGAATGGGCGCAGCGTTTCACGCAGGCGGTGCGCGACATGCCGGAAGTGGTCGAGGTCTACCGGATGAGCGGCGAGACCGACTACCTGCTGCGCGTCGTCGTGGCTGGGATCGACGACTACGACCGCGTCTACAAGCAGCTGATTCGCACGGTGCCGCTGTTCGACGTCAGTTCGTCGTTCGCGATGGAGCAGATCAAGTATTCGACCGCGCTGCCCGTGCGCGATCTGGCCGAGCCCGCCTGACGGGCAGGGCCGTCGCGCCGGCGGCGCGGCTTCAGCGGCCGCGCGCGAGCGCGCGTGCGCGCTCGTCGGCCAGTGCGTCGCGGCGCACGAAATCCGCGACGAACGGACTGGCCGGATGATGGTGCAGCGCGTACGGCGTATCCCATTGTGCGAGCTGGCCGTCCTTCATCACGCCGATCCGGTCGGCGATCGCGAATGCTTCCGCCTGATTGTGCGTGACGAGGATCGCGGTGTGGCCCGTCTGCTTCAGGATGTCGCGCAGCTCGAACGCGAGCCGCTCGCGCGTATCGACGTCGAGATTCGAGAACGGTTCGTCGAGCAGCAGCAGTTCCGGCGACGGCGCGAGTGCGCGCGCGAGGGCGACGCGCTGCTGCTGGCCGCCCGACAGTTCATGCGGATACGCGTCGCCGGAATCGGCGAGGCCGACGAGTTCGAGCATCTGCGCGACGCGCAGGCGCCGCTCGGTCTTCGGCATGCGCCGCAGGCCGAACGCGACGTTGTCGGCCGTGCTCAGGTGCGGGAACAGCGCGTAATCCTGGAACATCATGCCGATGCGCCGCCGCTCGGGCGGCAGATCGAGCGACGGCGCCGCGACGGGCGTGCCGTCCAGCACGATGCGCCCCATGCGCACCGGCTCGAAACCGGCGATCGCGCGCAGGACGGTGGTCTTGCCGCAGCCGGACGCGCCGAGCAGGCAGCCGATGTCACCGCGCGGCAGCGCGAGGCTCAGGCCGTCGACCACGGTGCGGCGGCCGTGCGGCGTGTCGTAGGCGACGCAGAGGTCGTCGAGTTCGAGCAGGTTCACGGTGTCAGGCTCCGATCTTGTGGCGGGTGCGAGCGAGCAGGATCACGGGCACGAGCCCGGCCAGCACGATCGCGAGCGCGGCGACCGCGCCTTCTTCATAGGTGCCGCGCGCGGCTTCCGCATACAGCCAGGTCGCGAGCGTGTCGAAGTTCAACGGGCGCAGCAGCAGCGTGGCCGGCAGCTCCTTCATCGCGTCGACGAACACCAGCAGCGCGCTCGTCGTGAGCGCGGGCCGCAGCAGCGGCAGATGGACACGGCGCAACGTGCCGCCGGCCGTCTCGCCGAGCGAGCGCGCGGCCTGTTCGAGCGACGGCGGAATGCGCGCGAGGCCGGCCTCGATGCCGCCTGCCGGGATCGCGAGGAATCGCACGGTATAGGCGATCACGAGCGCGGTCGCCGAGCCCATCAGCAGCAGCCCGTCGCGGCCGAGCGCCGCGCCGAACAGCCGGTCGGCCGCCGCGAACGGGATCAGCAGGCCGATCGCGAGGACGGTGCCCGGCACCGCGTAGCCGAGGCTCGCGATCCGCGCGCACAGGCGGGCAGGGCCCGCCCGCGCGCTGTCGCGCTGCGCGCGGGCGGCCCACGCGACGACGAGCCCGCACGCGAGCGTCGCGACGGTGGCGGCGGTCGCGATCGTCAGCGTGTTCGCGAGCCCCGTCATCAGTTGCGCGGACACGCCGCCGACGAGGTGCAGCCGCTTGCCGGTCTCGACCGCGAGATAGGCGGCCGGCGCACCGAAGCCGAGCAGGACGGGCAGCCAGCCGAGCGCCGCGGCGCCCAGCGCGGCCGCGCCGGTCAGGCGGCGCGGCGCGATCGGCCGCATGCGTCGGCCATGCGCGTAGCGCTGGCGGCGGCGCCCATAGCGTTCGAGCGCGATCATGCCGACGACGATCGCGAGCATCGCAAGCGCGATCTGCGCGGCGCCGGCGAGATCGGAGCGCGTGATCCACGTCGTATAGACGGACACGGTCAGCGTCTGCACGCCGAGAAATTCCGACGCGCCGATATCGTTCAGCGTTTCGAGCAGCGCGAGACTCACGCCGACCGCGATCGCGGGCCGGGCAAGCGGCACCACGACGCGCCAGAACGTCGCGAGGCGGCCGGCGCCGAGCGTGCGCGCGGCCTCGAGCAGGCTCGCGGACTGCGTGACGAACATCGCGCGCGTGCTCAGATAGACGTACGGATACAGCACGAAGCCGAGCACGAAGATCGCGCCGGGCAGCGAGCGCAGATCGGGCAGGCGGAACTGCCGCGGGCTGTCGAAGCCGAGCAGCCAGCGAATCGCACCCTGCACGGGGCCGATCGGATGCAGCAGGTCGAGATACGCGAATGCGACGATGTAGGTGGGCACCGCGAGCGGCAGCAGCAGCGCCCAGGTCAGGATCCGGCGGCCGGGAAAATCGTAGGCGGTGACGAGCCATGCGCAGCCCGTGCCGACGAGCGACACGATCGTGCCGACGCCGGCGAGCAGCAGCAGCGTATTGACGAGCGCCTGCGGCAGCACGAATTCGGCGAGATGCCGCCAGTGCGCGAGATCGGCGTCGAACGCGGCGGCCACGAGCACCGCGAGCGGTGCCGCGACAGCCGCGGCGATCGCCAGCGCCGCGAGCAGCCACAGGCTGCCCGCGCGCGGCCGCGGCAGCGATCGACGCGGCGCGCGGTAGGCGCGGGCAGGCGATGCGTCAGTTGTCAAAGCCGACCTTGTCGACCAGCTGGCTCGCCTGCTTGCGATGCTTCGCGATCTCCGCGAGCGGCAACGGGTCGACCTTCAGCGTGCCGAAGCTCGCGATCACCGGGTCGAGCTTCACGTTCGCGCGCACCGGATATTCGTAGTTCGCCTGCGCGTACAACGCCTGCGCTTCCGGCGATACCAGGTACTCGAGCAGCTTCACCGCACTGGCCTTGTGCGGCGCATGCTTCGCCACCGTCGCGCCGCTGATGTTCACGTGCGTGCCGCCGCTCTTCGCGTTCGCGAACGTCGGGCGCACGACCTTGATCGCGTCGCCCCATTTGCGCGCATCGCTGCCCGGCTCCGCATTCTTCATGTGGCCGACGTAGTAAGCGTTCGCGAGGCCGACGTCGCAGATTCCACCGAGGATGTCGCGCGCGACGTCGCGGTCGCCGCCGGTCGCCTTGCGTGCGAGGTTCGCCTTCACGCCGCGCAACCATTGCTCGGTCGCGGCCTCGCCGTCGTGCGCGATCATCGCCGCGACGAGCGCCGTGTTGTACGGATGCTGGCCCGACCGGATGCAGACCTTGCCCTTCCATTTCGGATCGGCGAGATCCTCGTAGCGGAACGCATCGACCTTCAGGTCCTTTTCGACGTACAGCACGCGGTCGCGCAGCGACAGCGCGTACCAGTCGCCATTCGTGCCGCGCAGGTTCGCGGGAATCGCGTCGTCGAGGGTCTTCGAGCGCACCGGTTGCGTGACGCCGCCGTCGACGAGGTCGAGCAGGTTGCCGACGTCGACCGTCATCAGCACGTCGGCCGGCGACTGCGCGCCTTCCGCCTTCACGCGCTCGAGCAGGCCGTCCTTCACGAACACCGTGTTGACCTTGACGCCGCTCTGCTTCGTGAACGCGTCGATGAGCGGCTGGATCAGCTTCGGCTCGCGGGTGGTGTACAGGCTCACTTCCTCGGCCGCCTGGGCAAGCGGCGCGAAGGCGGCCGCGGCCAGGGCGAGGGCGCCGGCGAGCGGCAGCAGGCGGGTGCGCGGATTCGACATGAAGACTCCGGTGGGGCAGGTGGACGAGGGAGCGTTCCGGGGCGCGCCTGCCGCCCGAGCGATCCGGAACATTACAAATCGAAAGATTCTGGATTCTAAATCGAAATGGGAACGATTATCAAATGAAAGCTTGCGGCAAGCGGCCGGGAAGGCGGGGGAGGGGATTGGAAACGGGGCGGTGCAGCGCGGGCGCAAGCGCGTAGAATGCCGGCTTCGACGAATTAGACGGAATCGCCCCGACCATGAACGATCAGCGCAAGAAGAACCCTGTCCGCAACGTGAGCATCCTGATCGTCGTGGCCGTGCTGCTCGTGATCGGGACGATCCTGTACAACGCGATTTCGCAGAAGCACGCGTACGACGAGGCCCATCCGGCCGAGGCCGCGAGCGCGGCGTCGCACTGAGGTGCCGGTGCGCGGCCCGCTCGGGTCGCGCGCGGGGCAGGCGAACGGAGTCGCTCCGCGGCTTCCGGCGCGACGGGCGCCGCGCAACCGGATAGCAGAAGGCGCGCCGGAACCGGCGCGCCGCATGGGCAGGTCAGCCGTGCGTCAACGTGACGCGGGGGCGAATTTCGGGCGGATCCGTGCGTAGAACACGGCCGCGAGCAGCGCGAGCCATGCCGCGCCGACATACAGTGCGACGCGCGTATCGTCGAACCAGCCGAGCATCACGATCACGAAGCCCATGAATGCGATCGTCAGCGCCGGCGCAACGGGCCACAGCGGCACCTTGAACTTCAGCGCGGCGACTTCGGCGCTCGACAGGCGGCGACGCATCGCCACCTGCGACAGCAGGATCATCAGCCAGACCCACACGGTCGCGAACGTCGCGATCGCGGCGACCACCAGGAACACGTCCTTCGGCATCAGATAGTTGAGCAGCACGCCGACCAGCAGCGCGCCGGCCATCACGAGCACCGTGACCCACGGCACGCCGTGGCGCGACGTCGTCATCAGCACGCGCGGCGCCTGACCCTGGCGCGCCATCCCGAACATCATCCGGCCCGCGCCGAAGATGTCGCTGTTGATCGCCGAGATCGCCGCGCTGATCACGACGAGGTTCAGGATCGTCGCGGCGGACTTCACGCCGAGCGTCGAGAAGATCTGCACGAACGGGCTGCCGTCGCCGCCGACGCTGGTCCACGGGCCGATCGACATCAGCACCACCATCGTCAGCACGTAGAACAGCAGGATGCGCGCGGGCACCGCGTTGATCGCGCGCGGAATCACGCGCTCCGGGTCCTTCGCCTCGCCGGCGCTCATCCCGATCACCTCGATTCCGCCATACGCGAAGATCACGACCGACAACGACGCGATCAGCCCGCCGATTCCGTTCGGCAAGAAGCCGCCGTGGTTCCACAGGTTCGCGAACGTCGGCACGTCGGCCGAATGACCGAAGCGCATGCCGGTCAGCAGGATCGCGACGCCGCCGCCGATCATCGCGACGATCGCGCCGACCTTGATGATCGACAGCCAGAATTCGAGCTCGCCGAACACCTTCACGTGGCACAGGTTCAGCCCGCAGATGATCGCGACGACGCCGAGCACCCAGATCCATTGCGGGACATCCGGAAACCAGAAGCCCATGTAGATGCCGAACGCGGTGATGTCGGCGATCGCGACGATCACCATTTCGAGCGTGTAGGTCCAGCCGGTGACGAAGCCCGCGAACGGGCCGAGGTTCTCGGTCGCGTAGTGGCCGAACGAGCCCGCGACGGGGTCGCGCACGGCCATTTCGCCGAGCGCGCGCATCACCATGTAGACGGCCGCGCCGCCGAGGAGGTACGCGAGGATCACGGCCGGGCCCGCGAGCTGGATCGCGGACGCCGAACCGTAGAACAGGCCCGTGCCGATCGCCGAGCCCAGCGCGAGAAAGCGGATGTGCCGCGCGCTCAGGTGGCGCTGCAAGTTTTTCATCGAGTCTCCGATATCGTTATGCGACGAACCGGGCGAGCGAGGCTGGCCCGATTGGCTCAAGTTGTCTATACAACTTGAATGTGAACGAATGATAACAAGCCGGGCCCGGTGACCGGAATCGGGTATTCCCTGACTGGCGCGGCGAGCGGAATGGGGCGTGGGGCGGTCGCGCGCCGCGGGCACGGGCCGCGTGGAGCGGGTGGGGCATGCTTCGGGGTAATCGTCGAGCAGGAGCGCGCCGGCGGCCGAGCCGCGACGTGCACGGGCCGGCCTGCCGGCGCGGACTGGCGGAGGTCAGGCGGGCAGGCGGATCACGCTCGCATCCTTGCGGATCAGCAGCGACGACGCGAGCATCTGCTTGCACTGGTGCGCGAGCACCTTCAGGTCGTGCGTGAGCTCGGCGCCGACCGCATCGGATTTTTCCGCGGACACGACCATCGCATCGAGATCGCGCGTGATCTGCTTGGACGTTTCGAGCTGGTCGGCCGGCGGTGGCTCGCCGGCTTCGGCCTTCTCGAGATTGTCGAGCACGGCGGCGAGGCCGCGCTGCAACGCGTCGTCGTGGACGAGGCCGCCATCGGCCGCGCAGGCGCTGCGGATCAGCGGCGCGGCGGCCGTGATCTGCGCGCCGAGCACGTGCGTCTGCACGAGCAGGTCGTTCAACTCGGGCACGAAGCGCTGGTGCGCCTTCGGCTCGATCATCATCCGCTGGAACGCCTGCCCGAGGTTCGCGAACGCGATGTTCACGTCCTTGCGCGCGAGGCGGTAGCGGTAGTCGTCGTCGAGGCTGGCAGCAGGCGTCTCGATCGCCGCGGCTACGCCCGCAACGACGGCCGCACCGTCGGCGGCCGGCACGGGCGGCGACGACATGCCGCGCCCGGCGCGCCAGACGGCCTCGAAATACTTGCGGCTCGCCGTGAGCATGTCGGCGACCTGCTTGCCCATCAGCCGGTATTCCCAGTACGGGAACAGCCGGCTCGCGGCGATCGCGATCATGCAGCCGACGACCGTGTCGATCGCGCGTTCGCCGATGATCCGCATGCTGCCCGGCGCGAGCAGATGGAACATCAGCAGCACGTACGACGACGTGAACACGACGCTTGCCGCATAGTTGAACAGCAGCAGGCTGTAGCTCATCACCATCGACCCGAACATGATCGCGATGAGCAGGTGCGGCTCCTTCACCGTGTAGATCAGCGCGATGCTCGCCGCGCAGCCGATCAGCGTGCCGATGATCCGCTGCGCGTTGCGCTGCTTGGTCAGCGAGTAGCCGGGCTTCAGGATGATGATGGTGGTCATCACGATCCAGTACGCGTTCGTGAGCGGCAGCAGCCGGCCGAGCCAGAAGCCGACCGCCACGGCGATCGTCACGCGCAGCGCATGCCGGAAGCTCGGCGAGCGCATGTTCAGGTTCGAGAAGATCAGCAGCGGCGACATCCGGCGGCGCTGCAGGAAGCGCGTGAGCGCCTTGTCGATCTTCAGTTCGGTTTGCTGCGGATCGGCATGGCCCGACAGGTTGCGGCGCATCCGGTCGATCATGCGCGTCGCGCTCCAGATGCGCCGGAACGTCGCGAGCACGGCCGCATACGCCTCCGCGTTGGTGGCCGCGAAGTTCTTCTTGCGCATCAGCTCGATCTCGTACTCGATCGCGCGCAGTTCGGCCTTGACGCTGACGTGCGAATGCGGCGCGCGGTTCTCGAGCACCGCGAGGCCGATCTCCTCGAGATCGGCGGCCGCCTTGCGGATCAGGTCGCGGTAGAAAATGATCAGATCCGAGCCGCCGAACGTGTTGCGCATCAGCGGGTAGTCGGTGTGTGCGCCGACGAACAGCTCGTGCAGGTCGACGCTGTTGATGAACAGGTTGTACATCGTCGTGCGTCCGGGATCGAGCTTGCCGCGCCGCAGCTTCGGCAGGTTGCGCAGCACGATGTCGCGTGCGGTTTCCTGCGTTTCGACCGCGGTGATCTGCTTTGCAACCAGATTGCGGTAGCACTCGTCGAGATCGGCGTCGAGATCGTAGAACTGCGCGCGCGCGAGCAGGTAGTCGGCGCAGGCGAACAGGCTTTCGGCCAGCGCCTGCTGCTCGATCCGGCGCGCCTGCCATTGCGACACGAGCGTGGCCCAGTACGTGTACCAGAGGCCGCCGGCGAGAATCCAGCCGGCGTTGACGAACGCCTGCAGCGGCGTGAATTTCTCCTCGAGCGTCATCACCATCATGAAGAGCGTCGCGAAGCTGATCTGCGGCCAGCGGTTGCCGTAGACGACGATCAGCGACAGCACGAACGTGAGCGGCACGATCGTGAGCCACAGCGCGAAGATGTTCGGTGTCGCGAGGCCCGTGGCGAGCGCGGCCAGGAAGCCGATCACGCTGCACGCGAGCATTTCGTTGTGCTTGTACTTGAGCGGGCCCGGCATGTCGACGACGCACGCGCCGAGCGCGCCGGTCGAGATCGTGAAGCCGAGCTCCCGGTTGTGAAACACGATCAGGCACAACACGGCCGGCAGCGACACGCCGACCGCGATCCGCAGGCCGCCGAAAAAGTACTGGCTGTAGAAAAACTTTCTGATTTCGACCGAATAGCGCATCGATGGGCTGAATGGCAGACGAAGACGCCCGGGGGCGGCGTATTGACTGGCGACGAGTCTATCGTATTTCGCGGCTCGCAAAAGCTGGCTTTCCGGCCGAGGTTCGCGGCGGCGGCCCATTTGCTATCCTTGGTGATCCTGTTCGCCCGCTCCCGCCGGTGCGAGGTTCCGACGCCCGCTTCATGCTCCATCTTTTCTATTCGAACCGTCACGAAACGCTGGCCGACGCGCTGCTCGAGGATCTGGCCGCGTTCCCGGCCCGCAGCGGCCCGTGGGCGCCGCAACAGGTCATCGTGCCGAGCGCGGCGCTGCGCCGCCGCCTCGAGCTCGACATCGCCGCGCGCAATGGCGTGTGCGCGAACGTCGAGTTCACGTATCTCGCGCAGTGGCTGTGGGCGCAGATCGGCCGCGTGCTGACGGTGCCCGCGCGCTCGCCGTTCGCGCCCGACCGGCTCGTGTGGCGCTGCTACCGGCTGTTCGCGCAGGCCGACGGTGCGCCGTGGCTCGCGTCGCCGCGGCTGGCCGCCTATCTGTCGGCCTCCGACGATGCGATGCGCTACGAACTGGCTCACCGCGTCGCGGCCGTGCTCGATCACTACCTGACCTATCGCCCCGAATGGCTGGCCGCGTGGCAGGCCGGCGAATCGGTGCTCTCGGGCGACGGCGCGCCGCGCGGGATCAGCGACGCCGCACGCGACGACGAGCGCTGGCAGGCCGCGTTGTGGCGCGCGTTGCTCGCCGAGCTGAGCGACAGCGGCACGCCGCCGGCGCACCGCTTCCTCGTCGAGGCGCGCCATCTCGATGCCGAGGCGCTCGCGCGTGCCGACTGGCCCGAATCGGTCAGCGTGTTCGCGCTGCCGACGATGCCGCCGCTGCACGTCGCGCTGTTGCGCGAACTGTCGCGCTGGATCGACGTGCGCATCTACGCGCTGAACCCGTGCCGCGAATTCTGGTTCGACATCGTGACCGCCGCGCATGCCGAGGCGCTCGATGCGGCCGGGCGGCGCGACTACCAGGAGGTCGGCCATCCGCTGCTCGCCGAATGGGGCAGGCAGACGCAGGCGCAATTGCACATGCTGCACGAACTGACCGAAAGCGCCGCGTCGGGCGATGCGTCGCGTTTCGTCGAGAATCCCGCGCCCACCTGGCTGGCGCGCGTGCAGAACGCGATCCTCGAACTGCAGCCGGAGGCCGAAACCGGCGACACGCCGGTCGAGCGCGGGATCGAGGTGCATGTTTGCCACAGCCTCGCGCGCCAGCTGGAGGTGCTGCACGACCGGCTGCTTGCGTGGTTCGACGCCGATGCGAGCCTGCAGCCGTCCGACGTGCTCGTCGCGGTGGCTGATCTCGCCGCGGCGGGGCCATTGATCGACGCGGTGTTCGGCACGGCCGGCGGCGGTGGTGCGCGGGTGCCTTACCGGATCACCGGTCTGCCGCCGTCGCAGGCGAATCCGGTCGCGCGCGTGCTGCTCGACTGGCTCGCGTTGCCGGAGCGGCAGGTCGGCGCGCCGGAGCTGGTGGAATGGCTGCGCGTGGATGCGGTGGCCGCGCGCTACGACATCGACGCGGCCGCGCTCGAAACGGTGCAGACCTGGCTCGCCGCCGCCGGCGCGCGGCGCGGACTGTCGCCGCTCGCGAGCGACGACGTGGCCGTGCCCGCGCCGCGCCATACGTTCTCCGATGCGCTCGCGCGGCTCTTTCTCGGCTATGCGATGCCCGAAGGGTCGGCGCCGATCGGTGCGTGGCTGCCGATCGAGGCGGCCACGGGCAGCGAGGCCGAACTGCTCGGCCGGCTCGCACGGTTTACCGACGATCTCGACGGCTTCGCGCGGCGGCTCGCGGAGTCGCACACGCCGCGCGGCTGGAGCGAACTGTTTGCCGACACGCTCGCGCGCTTCTTCGACTCGGGCGCCGCGTTTGCGGATGCGCTGGCCGGCGTGCGCGACGCGCTCGACGCGATGTTGGCCGCGATGACGGAGGGCGCGCCCGACGAGGCGCTGCCGGCGGCCGTCGTCCGCGCGGGGCTCACCGCGGCGCTCGACGATCCGGCCCGCGGGGGCGTGCCGTGGGGCGGCGTCACGTTCTCGTCGCTGACGAGCTTGCGCGGGCTGCCGTATCGCGTCGTCTGCCTGCTCGGGATGGACGACGGCGTGCTGCCGAGCCTCGCGCGCGCGGACGAATTCGACCTGATGGCCGTGCTGCCGAAGCTGGGCGACCGGCAGCGCCGCGACGACGAGCGCAACCTGTTTCTCGACCTGCTGCTCGCCGCCCGCGACCGGTTGTTGATCGCCTATACGGGCCGCAGCATTCGCGACAATGCGCCGTTGCCGCCCGCGGCGCTCGTCGACGAACTGCTCGATCATCTCGCGGACGTCACGGCCGGGCCCGGCGCCGCACCGGACGCGGTCGATGCCGCGCGCCGCGCGTTCATCGTCGAGCACCCGCTGCAACCGTTCGCGGCCGCGTATTTCCAGCCGGGCAGCCACCTCGTTTCGTATGACGCCGAGCGGGCGACGCTCGCGTCGCTGCTGGCCGCCGAAGCATCGCGCGATGGCCCGCGCGAGCAGCCTTTCTTCGCGCAGCCGCTGCCGGCGGAGCCGGTCGAGCCCGTCGCGTTCAGCGAATTCGAACGTTTCTGGCGCCATCCTGCGCGTGCGTTGCTGCGCGGCCGGCTCGGCATCGTGCTGGCCGATGCGCAGGCCGAACTGCTCGATACCGAGCCGTTCGCGCTGGATTTTGCCGGCAGCGACGCGCTTGCCGAGCGCGTGCTGCCGCTCCTGATCGAAGCGGGCGGCGGCGGCGTGCACGATCACGCGCTGCGCATTGCGGATGCGAGCCCCGAACTGCCCGGTGGCGCGACGGGCGCGGTATGGCGCGATCAGGCGCTCGGTTCGATGACGCAACTTGCGTCGAACGTGCGCCGTGCGCTGGCCGACGGCATCGAGCGGCGGCCGTTCTCGCTCACTGTCGTGCCGAAGTGGCCCGATACCGAGCAGGCGCTGTTCGGCGCCGACGACGCAATGCTGGCGGCCGACGCGATGGGCGCGCCGCTCGAATTGCATGGCACGCTGAATCGGCTGACGCCGGCCGGGCAGGTCATCTATCGCTATGCGCGGCCGAGTGCGCGCGATTACCTCTCCGCGTGGCTCGCGCATCTCGTCTACTGTGCGATCGAGCCCGGCGGCCCGCGTCGCACGCTGTGGTTCGGCAGCGGCGGTGCGTTCGAACTGACGCCCGTCGCGGCGCCGCTCGAACGGCTCGCGCCGCTGGCCGCGCTGTTCCGCGCGGGGCGGCGCATGCCGCTGCGGTTTTTCCCGCGCAGTGCATGGGCGCGGGTGTCCGACGGCGAGGCCAAGGCCGCGAGCGTGTGGATCAACGAGCGGGTCGTGAGCGAAGCCGACGATCCGGCCATCGCGATCGCCTGGCGCGGCGCGCATCCGTCGCTCGACGAGCCGTTCGGCACGCTCGCGCGGCTCGTGTTCGAGCCGCTCGTCGAGCATCTGAAGGAGGTCGCATGAGCGCCGTGTCGCAGTCGCAGCAGGCGCTCGAACTCGACGTGTTCGCGTGCCCGCTCGATGGTGTCAACCAGATCGAGGCGTCGGCCGGCACCGGCAAGACCTGGAACATCTGCGCGCTGTATGTGCGCCTGCTGCTCGAAAAGGATCTCGGCGCGGACGAAATCCTCGTCGTGACCTTCACGAAAGCGGCGACGGCCGAACTGCACGAACGGATTCGCAGCCGGCTCGCGCAGCTGGCGCACGCGCTCGACACGGGCGACGACGGCGGCGATCCGTTCATCGCGCGTCTGTGGGAGACCACGCTCGGCGACGGCGGCGCGCTCGATCCCGAGACGGCTGCGAAGCGGATCCGGCGCGCGCTGCGCGCGTTCGACCAGGCCGCGATCCATACGATCCACGCGTTCTGCCAGCGCGCGCTGCAGGAAGCGCCGTTCGCGGCCGCGATGCCGTTCGCGTTCGACATGGAGGCCGACGACGCGTCGCTGCGCTTTGAACTCGCCGCGGATTTTTGGCGCACGCGCGTCGAACCGGCGGCCGCGCGCTGGCCGGGCTTCGCGACCTGGCTCGTCGAATCGGGGGCCGGCCCGGCCGCGCTCGATGCGCAGCTCGCACGCCGGCTGAAGAAGCCGCTTGCCGCGCTGCGCTGGGACGGCGTGACCGAGCCGGACGAATCGGCCGAAGCGGCCGCGGCCGAATGCTTCGCGGAAGGCGCGCGCATGTGGGCGGCCGAGCGCGAGGCGATCGATGCGCTGCTGCACGCCGCGCAGCCCGCGCTCAATCAACGCTCGCACAAGCCCGACGCGGTCGCTGATGCGCTCGCCGCGTGGGCGGTGCATTTCGAGCAGGGCGACGCGACGGCCGCGCTGCCGAAAGCCGCACTGAAGCTCACGCAAACCGCGCTGACGAAGGCGACGAAAAAAGGCGGCGCGACGCCCGCACACGCGTTCTTCGAGGTGGCCGACGCGCTCGAAGCGGCCGTGGCCGCTGCCGAGGCCGCCCAGCGCGCGCGCTGGCTCGCGCTGATCGCCGAATGGCTCGACATGGCGCCGGGCGAACTGGCCGAGCGCAAGCGCACGCGGCGCGTCGTGTCGTTCGACGATTTGCTCGCGAACCTGTATCACGCGCTGCACGCGCATCCGTGGCTCGCCGAAACGCTGCGTGCACGCTATCCGGCCGCGCTGATCGACGAGTTCCAGGACACCGATCCGCTGCAGTTCGCGATCTTCGACCGGATCTTCGCGCCGGCCGGCCCGCTGTTCCTCGTCGGCGATCCGAAGCAGGCGATCTACAGTTTCCGCGCGGCCGATCTGCATACCTATCTCGCCGCGCGGGCACGGGCGAGCGCGTGCTACACACTCGCGGTCAACCAGCGCTCGACGCCCGCGATCGTCGAGGCGTGCAACCGCTTCTTCATGTCGAATCCGCGCGCATTCGTGCTCGACGGGCTCGACTATTACGCGGTGCGCGCCGGCACGCGCGTGCGTGCGCCGTTCGTCGACGAAACCGATCCGGGCCCGGCCGGCGATTTCCGGGTGTGGGCGCTGCCGGGTGGCGAAGGCACGTTGCTCAAGCGGGATGCGCAAGCGCAGGCTGCGCAGGCTTGCGCGGCCGAGATCGCGCGGCTGATGCGCGGCGCGCGCGAGTCGCGCGTGCGGTTGGGGGACACGCCGTTGTCGCCCGGCAACATCGCGGTGCTCGTGCAGACCCACCGGCAGGGTAGCCTCGTGAAGCGCGTGCTCGCGACGTGGGGCATCGGCAGCGTCGAGCTGGCGCAGGCGTCGGTGTTCTCGACCGGCGACGCCGAGCAACTCGAACGCGTGCTGGCGGCGATCGATGCGCCGGGCGACCTGCGGCGTCTGCGCGCGGCGCTCGCGTCCGACTGGTTCGGGCTCGATGCCGGCGCGCTGTGGCGCATGGAGCAGGGCGACGGCGATGCGCAACCCGGTGCGTCGGCGGCCGACAGTGCCGACGCGATGAGCTGGGTCGAGCGCTTCTCGCGGTATCGGTTGCTGTGGCGCGAACGCGGTTTTGCGGTGATGTGGCGCACCTTCACGCGCGAGCTGCGGATCGCCGAACGGCTGATGGCCGGTGCGGACGGCGAGCGCCGCGTGACCGACATCAACCATCTGGCCGAGTTGACGCAGGCGCGGGCATCCGCGCAGCCCGGCATCGCGCCGACGCTGCGCTGGCTCGCCGCGCAACGGCTCGACGGCGGCGGCGAGGAAGCGCAACTGCGGCTCGAATCCGATCGCAACCTCGTGCAGATCGTCACGGTGCACAAGTCGAAGGGGCTCGAATACGCGATCGTGTTCTGTCCGTTCCTGAACGACGGCGGGCTGCGCGAGCCGCCTTCGTCCGCGCTGCCCGATGCGCGCGAGTATCACGACGACGCGGGCGATGCGGTGCTGCATTACGGATGCGACGACGAGGCGTCGGCGCACGCGGCGCGGCAGGCGCTGCGCGAGCAGGCCGCGGAACGCGCGCGGCTCGTCTACGTGGCGCTCACGCGCGCGGTGTATCGCTGCTATGTCGTCGCCGGGCCTTACCTGTCGTCGCGCTCGACGCGCGAAGCGCGGCGCAGCGTGCTCAACTGGCTCGTCGCCGGTGCCGGCCATGCGTTCGATGCGTGGCTCGACGAGCCGCCCGACGAAGCCGCGCTCGATGCTGCATGGCGCGCGCTTGCGGGCGGCCCCGTGAGCGTCGCGCCGCTGCCCGTGCCTGCGCGCCGCGAGCGTCTCGCGGCCGGGCACGACGCGTCGCAGACGCTCGCGGCGCGCCATGCGACGCGCATACTGCGCGATGCGTGGCGGATGGCGAGCTTCAGCTCGTTGACCGCATCGATGGCACGCGAGGAGGCGGGCGTCGCGGCCGTGCCCGACGACGAACTGCGGCCCGATCACGATGCGCTTGCCGCGCTGACGCCGGACGGCGAACTGATACTGGCCGATACGGTGGTGGCCGCCCCGCCGGACGACGACATCCTCGTGTTCCCGCGCGGTGCGGCGGCCGGCGAATGCCTGCACCGCCTGTTCGAACTCAGCCGGTTCGCGGAGCCCGAATCGTGGCACCAGGCCGCGCTCGGCGCGTTGCACGACCGGCCGGTCGAGGCCGAGCCGGAGCTTGCGACGCGTCTGCCGGCGATGATGGTGCGGCTCGTCGACGACGTCGTGCACACCGAGCTCGTGCCGGGTATGCGGCTCGCCGATCTCGATCCGGCCAAGCGGCTCGACGAAATGGGCTTCCTGTTCCCGGCCCCGTCGCTCGACCTGACGGCGCTGCGCCGGCTGCTGGTCGCGCACGGCTATCCGGACGTTGCACTGGAGGCGGGCACGCTCGCCGGTTTCATCAAGGGGTTCATCGACATGATCGTCGAACACGACGGCCGTTTCTGGATCGTCGACTGGAAGTCGAACCACCTCGGCACGACGCCGGATGCCTATGGCCCGCGCGCGCTCGACGTCGCAATGGCCGATCACGCGTATCACCTGCAGGCGCTGCTTTATACGGTCGCGCTGCATCGCTACCTGCGCGGCCGGCTGCCCGATTACGACTACGACACGCACATCGCCGGTTACCTGTACCTGTTCGTGCGCGGCGTGCGGCCCGGCTGGCGCAGCGGCGGCGAGCCGGCGGGCGTGCATTCGCGGCGGCCCGCGCGCGCGCTCGTCGACGCACTCGACCGGATGATGGAAGGGGGCCGCGCATGACCGCGACCGACGACATGCTCGAATTCACCGGCGGCCTCGTCGCGCGGCTGCCCGAGCCGGCCGATTTCGGCATCGCGCTCGCGGAAGGCTTCGCGCGCCGCATGGGCGACCTCGCGCGACGTGCCGGTGCACCGTCCGCGTCGGCGCGCTGGGCGGCGCGCGCGGCGTTCGCGACGAGCCGTGCCACCGCCGGTGGCCACGTGTGCGTCGCGCTTGGGGCGCTCGCGCAGCGTTACGAAGCGCCGCTCGAAGAGGTGCGCGCGGCGCTGGCCGCGAGCGGCGTGGTCGCGTTCGGCACGCTCGCGCGCGGCGACGAACGGCCGCTGATCGTCGACCGGCTCGATCACCTGTACCTGTCGCGCTATTTCGATTACGAACGGCGGCTCGCCGATGCGCTCGTCGCGCAGGCCGGTGTCGCCGCGCCCGACGAAGGCCTGTCGCCCGACCGGGTGCGCGACAGTCTCGCCCGTTACTTCGGGCCGGCCACCGGCGAAGTCGACTGGCAGCGCGTGGCGGCGATCGTCGCCCTGACCGGCCGTGTGACGATCGTCAGCGGAGGGCCGGGCACGGGCAAGACGACGACCGTCGTCGGCGTGCTGGCCTGTCTGCTCGATGCGCACCCGGGGCTGCGCATCGCGCTGGCCGCACCGACCGGCAAGGCCGCGCAGCGGATGCAGGAGGCGCTGCACGCGCGCGCCGGCGATCTGCCGCCCGAACTCGCGGCGCGCCTGCCCGACACGTCGTACACGCTACATCGGCTGCTGGGCGGCGGCGGGGCGGCCGGCTTCCGGCATCATCGCGACAATCCGTTGCCGTACGATCTGATCGTCGTCGACGAGGCGTCGATGATCGACGTCGCGCTCGCCGCGCATCTGCTCGACGCGCTCGCGCCGGGCGCGCGGCTCGTGTTGCTGGGCGACAAGGACCAACTGGCCGCGGTCGAGGCCGGCGCCGTGTTCGCGGAGCTGAGCGCGCGGCCGGCGTTCACCGCCGCGGCCCGCACGCGCATCGCGCAGGCGTTGGGCATCGACGAGGCGGCGTTCGTCGCGGCGTTGCCGGTGCCGGACGAAGCCGCGCCGGCAGCGCTTGCGCGCGCGCAATCGGTTTCCGCGTCCGCGCGGGCCCCGGCGTCGCCATCGGCATCGGCGCCCGTTTCGCGCAAATCGGCGCCTCGGCCGAAAGTCGACGTGCGACAGGCGTCGCTCTTCGACGACGAACCGCAGGACGACGAAGTATCGTCGACCGGCATCGCGCCGTCGCCGCCAGCCGAGTCGGCACCGGCCGATGCCGGCGCACCGGGCAATGCGCCGGCCTGGATCGAGGCCGACGAACTCGCTTGGCTCGACACCGTCGAGCTGGCGCCGTTCGACGCGGGCGATGCGGCGCTTGCGTCGGCGACGGCGGCCGCATCGCCGTTGGCCGGCGAAGCCGCTGCCGCGTCCGCGGGCATGCCCGCTCCGGCGCCGCTCGCGGACTGCGTCGTGTGGCTCGAACGCAATTACCGCTTCGGTCTCGATTCGCCGATCGGGCGGCTGTCGCTCGCGATCCGCCGCGGCGACGTGCAGGCGGCGCTCGATGCGCTGCCCGCCGACGACTCGGCAGCCGCGTCGTTTCACGACGATGCGGGCGACACGCTGGCGTCGTCGACGGTCGAGCGGCTCGCACGGCGTTTCGGCGCATACCTCGATGCACTGCGCGACGCGCTGGCCGCGCCGGCGCCCGATCCGCTACCGCTGTTCGACGCGCTCAACCGGTTCAGGATCCTGTGCGCGACCCGCAGCGGCTCGCGTGGGGCGGAACACGTCAATGCGCTGGTGGCCGCGCATGTGCGGCATGCGGCGCGCGTGCCACTCGCGGTCGGCGCGCACTGGTTCACCGGGCGGCCGATCATGGTCACGCGCAACGACTATGCGCTGGGGCTGTTCAACGGCGACATCGGCATTGCGCTGCCCGACGCGCACGGCGTGCTGCGCGTGTGGTTCCGGCGCGCGGACGGCACCGCGCGCGCGGTGTCGCCGGCCGCGCTGCCGCCGCACGAAACGGCGTTCGCGCTGACGGTGCACAAATCACAGGGCTCGGAATTCGACGAAGCCGCGCTCGTGCTGCCCGCGTCGTTCGGTCGGGTGCTCACGCGCGAGCTGGTCTATACGGCCGTCACGCGCGCGCGCACGCGCGTGCAGGTGATCGGACCGCGACGCGTGCTGGCGCAGGCGGTCGCGACGCGCACGCAGCGCGATTCGGGGCTCGCGGCCCGCGTCGACGAGGCGCTCGCCCGGCGCCGCACGGAGGCTTCGCGATGATGATTCGCTACACGCTCGATCCGGCCGAGATCGAATGGACGGCCGTGCGCGCGCAGGGCGCGGGCGGCCAGAACGTGAACAAGGTGTCGAGCGCGATTCATCTGCGCTTCGACATCCGCGCATCGTCGCTGCCGCCGGTCCTCAAGGAGCGGCTTCTCGCGTTGTCCGACCAGCGCATCACGCGCGACGGCATCGTCGTGATCAAGTCGCAGGAATATCGGACGCAGGAGAAGAACCGCGAGGCCGCGCTCGCGCGGCTCGATACGCTGATCGGCAGCGTCGCGTATACGCCGCGTGCCCGGGTCGCGACGCGGCCCACGCGGGCGTCGAAGGAGCGGCGGCTCGAGCACAAGTCGCGTCGCAGCGTGGTGAAGTCGGGGCGCGGGAAGGTGGTCGACTGACGAATGAAGGCAGACGCCCGTCGCACGCGGCCGTCCGCCGTGCGCGCCGGCTATCGCATCACGGTTTCCGCACTGTCGAGCACGAAGTCGACGCAGAACACGACGAGCCGGCTCTGCGCGCGGATCGCGACGGCGGCCGTATAGCAGTCGCGGCCCTCCGTCAGCGAGAAGTGCGGGCCCATCAGCGCGACGCGCCCGGGGGCGGCGATCGCGCGCTGGAAATACGGGCGCCGCGACCAGTTGCTGTGGGTTTCCGGGAATAGCGGCGAGAGGCGGGTCACGCTCGCCTGGCTGTCGTCGAGCGGCGCGCCGATCGACGGCAGGAACTGTTCGCCGGTCTCGTCCGTGACGAACACGCGACGCGCGGCCGGCACCGCGAACACGCGTTGCGCGGCGTCCTGCAGGTTGCCGCTCGCCGAGAACGCGGCCGCGCCGCTGAGCACGAGCCGTTCGATCGCGTCGAAGCCCGGCTGCTGAGCGACCACCGGCATGTGCCGGCGGGCGATGAAGCGCCGCCACGCGGCATCGAGCATCGCGGGCGCGGCCGCGCTCGCGTGCGCGATCGATGCATCGGGCTGACCGAACTGGAAACCCTGCACGAAATCGATGTCGGCTTCCATCAGCGCCTGCAGCGCGTCGTCGTTTTCGACGCCTTCGGCCAGCACCATCGCGCCGGCCTGGTGCAGCATCGACACGAGGTGATGCATGATGCGGCGATCGTCGGCCGAGGCGGTCGAACGCTCGACGAGCGAGCGGTCGAGCTTCACGATGTCGGGCCGCGCCCGCCACACGCGGTCGAAGTTCGAGAACCCCGTGCCGAAATCGTCGATCGCGATCAGGAAATCGCGATGCTGGATCATGTCGATGGTGCGGGCAAGCGCGGCTTCGTCGCGCGCCGGCTGTTCGACCACTTCCAGCACGATCCGGTTCGGGGGCAGCGCGAAATGCCGGCACAGCGCCTCGACGAACTCGCGCTGCACGAGGCCCGTGTCGAGCACGCGCGGCGTCACGTTCAGGAACAGCCAGCCGTCGCCGATTCCCTGCGCGACGAAGTTGGCCGTGTGCAGGCAGCGCGCGAGCCGGTCGAGCAGCAGCGCGTCGGCGTCGCCGCGCGTCTTGTCGAAGAGGGCGGTGGGCGACACCAGCGTGCCGTTCCCGTCGACGACGCGCAGCAGCGCCTCGTAGCCGACGACGCGCTTGTGCGTGATCGACAGCACGGGCTGGAACACGCTGCGCAATGTCGTGGTGCGATAGGTGGCGAGCCAGCCGTGGGGCGTCGGCGTGAGGCGTTCGAGCAGGGCCTCGAGCGACCGGTCGCGGGTGGACTTCATGTCAACGGTGCCCGGAAGCGGGCGGCGGGACGGCGGCGCACCACCACGCCGATGCAGCCGCATGCGCAGGCGGGCGCGAAAGAACGTGGGGCATCGAGACCGCCTTTCTGCGGATGAGTTTTCCGAGTGTAACGGGATTGCCGCGGCGCGCGTATCAGGGTAACTCCAGACGCGAACGGTACACCGCGATTGCGGCCCGCGCACCGCGGCGCGGCGACCGGCGCCGCGTGCATCCGTACGGTGCATGACCGCCGCGAAACGAAGCGCGCGGCAGTGGCGGATGACAATCCCGCGACAGCGCGGCGGCATGACAGTGCGTCGCTGCCGCGCGATGCGCAGGCTGATGCGGGAAATCCCGGCGGCCAGCCGCCGCCGTCAGACGAATGAGTCGAATGAGTCGAATGCCCGCGCGCCGCGGTGCCGATCGGCGGCGCGTCGGCACACCCCCGTCGCGCCGCCATCGGCATTGCCGCGTGGCGGACGACGGTTCGTGCGCGTCGGGCGCGCCGATCGTCAGGCCGCCTCGCCGCCGCGCGGTCGGACGCCGGGAATCCGCTTGATCACGCCGGTGGCGAGCGCGGTGCCGACGAGCACGATCGCGCAGCCTTCGATCATCACGACCGACACGTGTTCGCCGAGGAACAGCGCGCCCCACAGCAGCCCGAACACGGGGATCACGAACGTCACGGTGATCGCGCGGGCGGGCCCGATATGCGCGATCAGGTAGAAGAAGATGAAATACGCGATGCCCGTGCACGCGATGCCGAGGGCGAGCACCGCGCCCCATGCGTGCGCGCCGACCGGCGCGGCCGGCCACGTCGCGATCGCGAACGGCAGCAGCAGGACGGTCGAGCCGATCATGCTGCCGGCTGCATTGACGAGCGGATCGACGCCGCTGAGCTTGCGTTTCGTGTAGTTGGCCGCGATGCCGTACAGCAGCGTCGCGCCGAGCGAGGCCGCCGCGGCGAGCGCGGTCGCGCTGGCGCCCGTGTCGCCGTGCGCGTTCGCGATCTGGTTCCACACGAGCGTGAGCACGCCGGCAAACCCGATGACGAGCCCGAGCGCGCGCGGCAGCGACAGCTTGTCCTTCAGCCACAGATAAGCGACGAGCGCGCCCCACAGCGGCGTCGTCGCGTTGATCACCGACGTCACGCCGGCCGACAGCGTCAGCTCGGCGAACGCGAACAGACAGAACGGGATGCCCGAATTCAGTGCGCCGACGACGAACAGCGGCCACGCATGACGGCGCAGCCGGGCGGCCAGATCGGCGGGTTTGAAGCGCGTGAGCGCGAAGCCCGCGAGAAACAGCGCGCCGATGCCCACGCGCAGCGCCATCAGCGGCGCGACGCCGAAATCGACCACGCCGATCCGGATGAACAGGAAGGATGCGCCCCAGAGGGCAGCGAGCACGGTCAGTAGGAAAGCGTTCTTGGGCGACATCGATCGGCGAGGGCGGGGGACGGGATGCGACGAATCTTACACCGCGTTACCGCACCGTCGTTTCATGATCGGATGAAACGACAAGAAACGGGAATCGCACCGTTTGCGGCGGCGGCGGACGGCCGGCCGCGCGCGGCGCGGCCGATCAGTGATGACGCCAGCCGCCGCGTCCGCCGAAGCCGAAATTGAGCGACAGCGCCGGGCCCCAATAACTGCCCCATGCGGGCGCATACGCCGGTGCCGGATAGTAGTAGGCGGGGCCCGGATCGACATATACGGGCGCGGGCTGTACCGGCACCGGCGCCGCCGTGTAATAGCCGCCCGGATAGTAGCCGTACGGGTAATAGCAGCCGGCGAGCGTCGTGCAGGCAAGCGCCGCGGCGACGAAGGTCCTGTTCATGATGTGTCTCCGGCGGAGCCGGCCATCGGCAGATGCTTGAAGCTTAGGCCGAGTACCGATGACACGGTATGAGAAACGGTAACCGATCATTTCCGGGCGGCGGCCGCGCTTGTTTTGGCGCCGCATGCGAAAACGGCGCTTCCGCGGTGCGGAAACGCCGTTGAACCGACCGGCCGATGGCTGGACGACGCCCAGCCGGCCGATGTCAGACTGCTTACTTGCCGACCTGGTTACCGATGATGCCGCCGGCCGCCGCGCCGCCCAGCGTCGACAGCGCGTTGCCGCCGATCGCCGCGCCGGCGACGCCGCCGACACCCGCACCGATTGCCGTATCGCGCTGGCGCCGCGACATCGAATCGCAGGCCGACAGGCTGGCTACTGTCGCGACGAGCAGAGCGCATACCCCAAAACGCCGAATCGAGTTCATGATCGTTGTCCTTGTGGTAGTGAACGGAAGGCGCGCGACCGGCTGCCGGCCGCGCATATCCCCAATTTACGCGCCGTCCTGCGAGGCTGCTGTAAGGACTTGTTAAGGCTCGCGCGGTTTCGTAATCAATTGTTTCGCATGGGCCCGCGGGCACGCGACATGCGCAAAAAAGCCCGCTCGAAAGCGGGCTGCGTGCATCGCGATGCGAGCCGGTGAGGCTCGCGGCGCGCGCTTACTGACGGTGGTAGATCTCGGCGCCGGTCTTCACGAACTCGACCGCCTTGACCTCCATCCCTTTCTTCAGCGCCTCGGTTTCCGACACGCCCTGCTGGGCCGCGAATTCGCGCACGTCCTGCGTGATCTTCATCGAGCAGAAATGCGGGCCGCACATCGAGCAGAAGTGCGCGACCTTGGCCGAATCCTTCGGCAGCGTCTCGTCGTGGAATTCACGTGCCTTGTCCGGGTCGAGACCGATGTTGAACTGGTCTTCCCAGCGGAACTCGAAACGCGCTTTCGACAGCGCGTTGTCGCGCACCTGCGCGCCGGGGTGACCCTTGGCGAGGTCGGCGGCGTGCGCGGCGAGCTTGTACGTGATGATGCCTTCCTTCACGTCGTCCTTGTTCGGCAGGCCGAGGTGTTCCTTCGGCGTCACGTAGCACAGCATCGCGGTGCCGAACCAGCCGATCATGGCGGCGCCGATGCCCGACGTGATGTGGTCGTAACCCGGCGCGATGTCGGTGGTCAGCGGCCCGAGCGTGTAGAACGGCGCTTCCTTGCACCAGTCGAGCTGCAGATCCATGTTCTCCTTGATCAACTGCATCGGCACGTGGCCGGGGCCTTCGATCATCACCTGCACGTCGTGCTTCCACGCGATCTGCGTGAGTTCGCCGAGCGTCTTCAGTTCGCCGAGCTGCGCTTCGTCGTTCGCGTCGTAGATCGAGCCGGGGCGCAGGCCGTCGCCGAGCGAGAAGCTCACGTCGTACGCCTTCATGATCTCGCAGATGTCTTCGAAGTGTTCGTACAGGAAGCTTTCCTTGTGATGCGCGAGGCACCACTTCGCCATGATCGAGCCGCCGCGCGACACGATGCCCGTCATCCGGTTCGCGGTGAGCGGCACGTACTGCAGGCGCACGCCCGCGTGGATCGTGAAGTAGTCGACGCCTTGCTCGGCCTGTTCGATCAGCGTGTCGCGGAAGATTTCCCAGGTCAGGTCCTCGGCCTTGCCGTTGACCTTTTCGAGCGCCTGGTAGATCGGCACCGTGCCGATCGGCACGGGGCTGTTGCGGATGATCCACTCGCGCGTTTCATGAATGTGCTTGCCGGTCGACAGGTCCATCACCGTGTCGCCGCCCCAGCGGATCGCCCACGTCATCTTGTCGACTTCCTCGCCGATCGACGACGTGACGGCCGAATTGCCGATGTTCGCGTTGATCTTCACGAGGAAGTTGCGGCCGATGATCATCGGCTCGGATTCCGGGTGGTTGATGTTCGCGGGGATGATCGCGCGGCCGCGCGCGATTTCGTCGCGCACGAATTCCGGCGTGATCTCGGCCAGCGCGTTCGCGCCGAAGGCCGCGGCGCCGAACGCCTGGCCCGGATGCTGGCGGCCCATCATCGCGGCGAGCTTCGCGCCGTTCGGGCCGCTCGACTTCAGGCTCTCGATGTACTCGGCGCGGCGCTGGTTCTCGCGGATCGCGATGTATTCCATTTCCGGCGTGATGATGCCCTGACGCGCGTAGTGCATCTGCGTGACGTTCTTGCCGGGCTGCGCGCGGCGCGGGTTGCGGTGCAGGCCCGGGAAACGCAGCTCGGCCGTGGCCGGATCGGCCGCGCGCTCGAGGCCGTACTGGCTCGACAGGCCGGGGAGCACCTCGGTGTCGCCGCGCGCCTCGATCCAGCGCTGGCGCAGCGCGGGCAGGCCCGCGCGGATGTCGATCTTCGCGTCCGGATCGGTGTAGGGGCCCGACGTGTCGTACACATAGATCGGCGGATTCTTCTCGCCGCCGAAGCCGGTCGGCGTGTCGGCCTGCGTGATTTCGCGCATCGGCACGCGAATGTCGGGCTGCGAGCCGGTTACATAAACCTTTCGCGAATTGGGCAGCGGCGCGACGGCAGCGGCGTCGACGTGGGCGTCGGCAGACAGAAACTTCGGATTGGCGTTCATGCAATCTCCTGTGTGAGCGCCGGACAGGCGCGTCGGCGCTTGCCCGGAGCCCTTGACGAATGTGGGGCTCGAGCTAAGCAGGAGACGAGGCTTGGTGAGGCGGCGGATTTCGTCAGAAGGATGGCGGCGAAATCCGTACGCTTCCCTGCGCTGGCATTATCCAGATCAGGTTCAAAGGGTATTTCTCACCCGCAATGCCGGTTGTTTGACCGAACGCATTGCAGGACCCCCGCGTTAGCAAGGGCACACGATACACCGGCTTGGCGGCGGTTTCAACCGGGGGTGAAGCCGATGCCCCCGTGCGGCGGGCGGATCGCCGCCGCCCACGCGCGCGCGGTGCGCCGCAGCAAGCGCTGTCGTCGACCCGCGATGTCGTCCCGAACAGCAGGGGCGAGCAGTGCAGCATTTCCCTCCCTTGTTTCCGCTTCAAAAAAATTTTCGATATCGCTGTCATTTCCGGCGGCGTCCTCCGTCTATTCGGCTCCCAAACCCATGTATGTATCGGAGAAATGTCATGAAAAACGTATTCCTCGCCGCCTGTGTCGCCGCACTTGCCACGATCGCAACGGGCGCCTACGCGCAGAACGACGCAATGTCGAAGGACGGGATGTCGAAGGACGGCATGTCGATGTCGAAGGACGCGATGGGTCACGACGCGATGGCGAAGGACGGCGCGATGAAGAAGGACGGCATGAAGAAGCATGCGATGAAGAAGGACGCGATGGGCCACGACGCGATGAAGAAGGACGACGCGATGAAGAAGGACGCCATGAGCCCGTCGAACTGACGAATGAGTGCGGGGCGCGACCGGCCGGTTACCGGCGCGCCTCGCGTCCCGCCGCATCATCCCGGGAGTGTTCATCATGCAAACGGTTCCTGTCACGGATCGAGCGAGCGTGCCGCCGCCCGCGCCGACGATCCATCCGCGGTGGGTGCGCGCAAGCCACTGGCTTAACGCGCTCGCGGCGGTCCTCATGGCGCTGTCCGGCTGGCGCATCTACGACGCGTCGCCGATCTATCCGTCGTTCACGTTCGCGCACGGCATCACGCTTGGCGGCTGGCTCGGCGGCGCGCTGCAATGGCATTTCGCGGCGATGTGGCTATTGGTCGGCAACGGGCTGTTCTATCTCGCGATGTCGGTCGCGACGGGGCGCTTCGCGCGCAAGATGCTGCCGGTTACGCCGGCGTCCGTATGGCGCGACGTGCGCGCCGCACTGGGCGGGCGGCTGTCGCACGCCGACCTGAGCGTCTACAACGCGGTGCAGCGTGCCGCGTACCTGACCGCGATCGCCGATCTCGTCGTATTGGTGCTGTCGGGCCTCACGATCTGGAAGTCCGTGCAATTTCCGCTGCTGCGCGAGTTGTTCGGCGGTTACGACAACGCGCGCATCGTGCACTTCTGGGCGATGTCGCTGCTGGTCGCATTCGTGGCCGTCCACGTCGCGATGGCGTTGCTGGTGCCGCGCTCGCTGCTCGCAATGCTGCGCGGCCACTGACCCGCGCGTCGCGGGCGAAGGAAATCATCATGTCGGAATCCGAAAAAAACCGCAGCGAGCCGCGCTGGGCGCTCGACCGGAAATCGCTCGAACTCGACGTGCGCCGGGAACTCGAGATGCCGTCGCGGCGGCTCTTCAACCGGCGCATCCTGACGCTGGGCGGCCTGACGATGCTGACCGGCTGCACGCTGCAGGACGATGCGTCGGTCAACACGTTCCTCGAGAAAGTGTCGCGCATGAACGATCGCGTGCAGGCCTGGCTGTTTAGCGGTGAACGGCTCGCGCCGACCTACACCGAAGCCGACATCACGCGGCCGTTTCCGTTCAATGCGTACTACGGGATCGACGACGTGCCGCACGTCGACGAATCGACGTATCGGCTCGTGCTGTCGGGCCGCGTGACGGGCAAGCGCGTGTGGACGCTCGACGAGCTTCGGGCGCTGCCGCACGCGGAACAGATTACGCGGCATATCTGCGTGGAAGGGTGGAGTGCGATCGGCCGCTGGGGCGGCACGCCGTTCGGCGCGTTTCTCGCACGCGCGGGTGCCGATACCGGTGCGAAATACGTCGGCTTCAAATGTGCGGACGATTACTACGAAAGCATCGACATGCCGACCGCGCTGCATCCGCAGACGCTGCTCGCGTTCGACTACGACGGCCGCCGGCTGCCGCCGGAATACGGTTTCCCGATGAAGCTGCGGATGCCGACCAAGCTCGGCTACAAGAACCCGAAGCACATCATGGAAATCTTCGTGACCGATACGTTCCCGGGCGGCTACTGGGTCGATCAGGGCTACAACTGGTTCGGCGGCTCGTGACGCCCGGCGGCTCGCCGTGATATGCGCGACGGGCACGACATGATGCGGCGCGGGTGCGTTGCCGCAGGCATTGGTGCAGTCGCAGGCGTTGCAGGCTTCATGGATTTCGTACTCGTCTCATTGTTAGTGGATCGTGTCGAACCGTAACATCTGTCCAACGGTAGTCGCGCGTTGGCGCGAGGTGCCGGTGCCGCGCTGCTTGTCGCGGCATGCATCGACGGATCCGCTTCGGGGATGCAGCGAGAACCATCCTGTTCCTATGTTCTACGAATTGAAGGCCGGGCGCTGGCCCGGCTGGATGCTTCGTTCGCGGATCTCCTTCTCAATTTAATTCGTGATGAAGCATCGATATGAATCTTGTCGTGTTACGGCGTGGTGCGTCGTGGGGCGCGCTCTGCGTGCTTGCAGGGCTGACGTTGTCGGCTTGCGGAGGGGGTGATTCCGAAAGCCCCGTTGTCGCTTTGCAGGAGCAGGAAGTCAAGCCGCCGGCGGATGTCGTGGCCGACGGTGCGGCGATATCGGATGAACCGGGCGCGCCGCTCGATCCGTCGTATCCGCAGCCGCCCATTGCGCCCGAGATCGGCGTGCCGTTGCCTCCTCCGCCCGGTGCGATCGAACCCCCGCCGTCGCCCGCTCCGCCCGGGACGATCGAACCGCCGCCGCCGTCGCCCGCTCCGCCCGAGGGGACCGGGCCGGCGCCGTCGCCTGAACCGCCCGCGCCGGCACCTGAGCCGCCCATCGCACTCGACACGGGCTTTGCGATCAGGAATCTGGCCATGGGCGACAATCGTTGCCTGGCGATGTCGACCAGCAACGGTACATACGTCGGTTTCCAGTCCTGCAAGGGCACGGACGAGCAGCGCTGGCGCATGGTGCGCGCCACGAGCAGCTATTTCCAGGTGAAAAACGTGCTGGCCGACGCGCAAGGCCGGGACGTCTGCCTGCGCGCGGCTCCGTGGAGCCAGGGGCCCGTCAACCTGTCGCCGTGCGGCGGTAACGATTATCCGACGACGCGGCTATGGCGGGCCAACGTCGACCAGAGTGGCGCTTTCACGATGCAGAACAAGCACTGGGTGGATATCAGCGGCGGCGCAACGCTGCAAGCGATGAACGGCACCGTCGCGATGTTGCCGGCCGTCGAGCAGCCCGTCGCGCGCTGGACCTATGACGGCGAACTGCCGTCGCCGATACGCATCGTGACGGGGGAGCACCGGGTACTGCTGCTGTCCGCGCATTTCACCGGCCAGCAAGCGAATCCCGCCGAACCGGCGCGCAAGGCGGTCTTCGGTGACGGCGACGATTTCGCATCGCTCGCGCACTACGTCAAACTGGCGTCGCACGGCAAGCTGACGTTGAGCGGCACGATGCTGGCCAACGTCGATCTCGGTGCGTTCCCGGCCGGTTGCCAGTCGGGCGCCATCCTCGCTCAGGCGAGGGCCGCCGCGCTGGCGCGAGGTGTCGATTCCGCCGAGTACGATTATTTGTTCGTCGATTATCCGCGCTCGAGCGAATGCAAATTCGCGGGGCTCGCGGCCCGGCCCGGGCAATGGATACTGTCGAACGGCTCCGGGCACGCATACTGGATGTGGACGCACGAATTCGGCCACGGGCTCGGCGCCGGGCATCCTGATTCGCTGCAGAACTGTCCGACGGAGGGCGGTGCGGTGATGCTCGGCGACGGCTGCGCGAAGGGGGGCACCGACGACCCGACCGACACGGTGGGCGGCGGCGGGCGGCGCATGTATCCCGTCGATTATCAGCTGTTTGCAGGATGGCTCGACGAAGGGGATGTGCCGCTGCTCTCCAAGCCGGGTACGTATCGCCTCGCGCCGCTGTGGAGCGCGCTGCCGGGTAAGCAGGGCTATCGTCTGCCGCGCTCGGACGGTTCCGTCCTGCTGCTCGAATTCCGCCGGCCGGCGGGCGCGAAGGGCACGTTCGAGGACTGGCCCGACACGTCGCCGTTCGTCAACGGCGTGACAGTGCGGATCGTCCGCTATCCGGGCGGCGCCATTCAGAACACGCTCGTCGACGCGACACCGGGCAGCAAGGACGGCATGAAGGACGCGCCGCTGATGCCGGGCAAGTCGCTCGTCGATACGTTGTCCGAGAGACGCATCACCGTGCTGTCGGCCGACGAAAGCGGCGCGGTGGTCCGCATCGATCCGGCCCCCTGAAGCGACCCGGGCCGCTCGTTGAAGGTGACACATCGAGTGTCGCGCCGAAACATCAGTCGATATGCTTTCAGACATGTCCGGCGATGCTTTCGAATCCTTGATGCCATAATGCCGAGCGTGTGCAGCCGAAGCGGTTGCGCACGTTTTTTTTGCCCCTTTGCCGCCGCTCGCCGGTTCTCTTTCGTCGCCGTTCGCACTGCCATGTCGTTCCGCACGTTCGCTCTGCCTTCCCGGTCCCGTCAGGGCCGTTTGCCGGCATCGCCGGCGTTTTTCAGCGGAGCACGCGGCGTGACGTGCGGGCGGGTCGCGCGATGACGCCGCTCGACCGACTCCTCGATTTCCTCGCCCGCCTTTCGTTCCGGATCCGCCTGCCGCAAAGCCGCGGCGGGCGCGTGGCGCTCGCGCTCGTCTTCATCTATTTCGTCTGGGGCTCGACCTACAGCGGGCTGCATTTCGCGCTGCAGTCGTTCCCGCCGCTGCTGCTGTCGGGGCTGCGCAACCTGCTCGGCGGGGTCGGCCTGTTCATCTTCGCGCTGCGGCGCAAGCCCGAATGGCCGACGCTGCTGGAAATCCGCAACTCGGCGATCGTCGGCACGATGCTCGTCGCGTTGTCGTCCGGCACGATCGCGCTCGGCATGCGCACGGTCAGCAGCGGTTCGGCCGCGGTGATGGTGGCCACGGTGCCGTTGTTCGCGACCGTGATCGCGGCGGTCGCCGGGCGGCCGGTGACGAAGGGCGAATGGGCGGCCGTCGCGCTCGGGATGGTCGGCATCGTCGTGCTGAATTCGGGCGGCGCGGCCGCGGCGAACTCGGCGCTCGGCACCATCTGCGTGCTGGCCGGCGCACTGTTCTGGGCGGGCGGCGCGCATCTCGCGACGCGGCTCAAGCTGCCGTCCGACCTGTTTCTGTCGACGTCGCTGCAGATCGGCCTCGGCGGCCTGATGTCGACGATCGTCGCGTGGCTGCTCGGCGAACGCGTCGAACAACTGGCCGTCGGGCCCGTGTTCGCGTTCGTGTACCTGATGGTGTTCTGCACGATGGCCGCGTACGTTGCGTACGGCTACCTGATCCGCCACACGAGCCCGATCATCGCGAGCAGTTGCATGTACGTGAATCCGATCGTCGCGGTCGCGCTCGGCGCGTTGCTGCTGGGCGAACCGGTGACGATGGCGACCGTGGTCGCGACGGTCGCGATCCTCGGCAGCGTCGGGTTGTCGTTCGTGTTCGATCCGGCGCGCCGGCCCGCGGCGGCAGCCACGGCCAGCAGTGCTTCGGCCGTCGCGGCCGGGCAGGCGGTCGCGGCGGACGCTTCCGCCGTCGCGGAGCAGATCGCCACGCCGGATGCGGCGCCGATCCTCGCGCCTTCCGCTGTCCCGCTCGCGGTGCCGACGCCCGCGGCGGTGATGGATCCCGGCGCGGTGATCGACCCGGCTCCGGCGTTCGCGCCGCCGCCCGCCGCCGAGCCGGCCGCCTCGCGCACCGACGCGTGACGCCGCGGTGGCCGGTCGCGCTCAGCCGCGCCGGCCGCCGCGATGGTGGAACCAGCCGGCGAGCGCGGTAAACAGCAGGCCGGCCGCGCACATGCCGGTCCAGCCGAACGCGCGCCATGCGGCGACGCCGGCCGACGAGCCGAGCGCGCCGCCGATGAAATAGCACACCATGTACACCGTGTTGACGCGGCTGCGCGCGTCGGGCTTCAGCGCATAGATGCGCGACTGGTTCGAGATCTGCGCGGCCTGTACGCCCACGTCGAGCACGATCACGCCGATCACGAGCCCGACGAGGCTCGAACCCGACAGCGCGAAGATCACGAACGACAGCGCAAGCAGCGCGATCGCGAGCGAGATGATCGCGCGCGGGCCGCGTTGGTCCGCGAAGCGGCCCGCATACGGCGCGGCGAGCGCGCCTGCGGCCCCGACGATCCCGAACAGGCCGGCTGCCTGCGGGCCGAGATGGAACGGCGCGCCCGCGAGCAGCAGCGTGAGCACCGGCCAGAACGCGCTGAACGCCGCGAACAACGCGGCGCCCGTCAGCGACGCCTCGCGCAGCCCGCGCAGTTCGACGGCCAGGTGCCACATCGATCCGAGCAGCTTCCCGTACGACAGCGTCGACGTCGGCGAGCTGCGCGGCAGCCGCAGCACGATCACGACGGCGAGCGCGACGAGCGCCGCGACCGATGCGGCGAACACCGCGCGCCAGCCGAAATACTCGGCGACGAAGCCGGCGGCGGTACGCGCGAGCAGGATGCCGAGCAGCAGGCCGCTCATCACGGTGCCGACCGCGTGGCCGCGTTCGGCCGGCGGCGCGATTTCGGCGGCGAACGGCACGGCCTGCTGCGCGATGGTCGCGAGGATGCCGATCGCGAGGCTCGCGGCCGCGAGCACGGCCAGCGACGGCGCGGCGGCCGCCACGATCAGCGCGATCGACAGCCCCGCGATCTGCAGCAGGATCAGCCCGCGGCGATCGAAGCGGTCGCCGAGCGGCGCGAGCAGGAACATGCCGGCCGCATAGCCGAGCTGCGTCGCGGTCGGTACCGCGCCGATCCACGATGCGCCGTCCGGAAAGGCCGAGCGGAAGCTGTCGAGCAGCGGCTGGTTGTAGTAGATGTTCGCGACCGACACGCCCGCGATCGTCGCGAGCAGCAACAGCAGGCTGCGCGAGTAGTGGGGCGAGGCGGCATCGGTCGGACGGTCGGTGGAGGTGGTGGACATGACGGCAGGCACGGAGTGGGGCGGCGCGGCAGGCGGCGCACGCGTCGGGTGCGCCGGCGGGCCGGGCGCCGGTCGAGGCTGCCGATCATACCGGAGCGACGTGAATCCTGCCGGCGGCAACCCGGCAACCCGGCAACCCGGCACAAGGGGCCGGCCGCGGCCCGTCACGGCACGCGCTTCACGCCGTCAGCCGACCAGCTCGCCGGTCGGCTCATAGAACGGATACGGCCCCGCCCCTTCGTCCACATAGACGTGATGCGACGTCATCCCCGTATCGGGCGCATGACGATGGACCGCGAACGCCGGCGGTTCGAGCCGGAATGCGGATGGCGCATCGTCCCGCAGGTCGAATGCGACCTGGTGCGCGGGCGACGGCACCGCGCACGCGAGCGTGCCGCCGAAGCGCGTGAACATCGTGCGGTGCACGTGGCCGCACAGCACGCGCTCGACGTTCGGATGACCGCGCAGCAGCGCATCGAGGTTCGCGGCGGCGGCGGGCGCGAGACGCAGCCTGTCCATGTGGCCGATGCCCGACGCGAACGGCGGGTGATGCAGCGCGACGATCACCGGGCGGTCGCGCGCGGCGTCGAGCTGCGCGGCGAGCCACGCGAGCCGCGCGTCGCACAGGTCGCCGTGGCTCGCGCCCGGCACTTGCGAATCGAGCGCGAGCACGCGCACCGCGCCGACGTCGAGCGCGTACTGCACGAATTCGCCGTCCTGCAGCTCGGCGCGATCGGCGAACGCGCGGCGCAATCCGGCGCGGTCGTCGTGATTGCCGATCATCAGGTAGTACGGAATCTCGAGCGCCGCGAGCAGCCCGCGCAGGTTGCCGTACTCTTCGTCGTGGCCGAAGTCGGTCAGGTCGCCGGTGACGAGCACGGCGTCGGGGCGCGGCACGAGTGCGTTCAGCTTCGCGACGCAGCGGGCGAGTGCGGCCGCCGTGTCGACGCGCCGGTACGCGAGCTGGCCCGGGCGCTTGATGTGGAGATCGCTGATTTGAGCAAGCAGCATCGTCGTTCCTCGGAATCGTCTGGTTGTTGTCCCGGCGGCGTGCGCCGCCGTGGGGTGCTGCGTGAATGATGCCCGATCGACGCCTTACGCGCCGAGCGCGATCAGGCCTTCCGGCGCGATCGTGAGGCCGACCGCCGTACCGCGTGCGAGCGCGATGCGGCCCGGCACGTCGATCACGAGCGCGTCGGGTGCCGCATGCTCGATCGTGAGCCGCGTGCGCTCGCCGAGGAATGCGCACGCGCCGACCGCGCCGCGCAGCGGCGCATGCGCGGGATCGGCGAGCTGCGCGTCCTCGGGGCGGAAGAACCATTCGTCGGCCGCATGCGGCGTGACGATCGCTCCGCCCGTCGTCGCAAGCGCGCCGTCGCGCCACTGGCCGGCCAGCCGGTTCAGCGTGCCGATGAATTGCGCGACCGTCCGGTTCGCGGGGTGGTAGTAGATCTCGCGCGGCGTGCCGATCTGCTCGATGCGGCCCGCGCCCATCACGACGATCCGGTCGCCGAGCTCCATCGCTTCCGCCTGGTCGTGCGTCACGTAGACGGTCGTCACGCCGAGCGTGCGCAGCAGCGTGTTCATGTCGCGGCGCAGCACGTCGCGCAGCTTCGCGTCGAGCGCGGTCAGCGGTTCGTCGAGCAGCAGCACGCGCGGCCGCACCGCGAGCGCGCGCGCCAGCGCGACGCGCTGACGCTGGCCGCCCGACAGTTGATCGACCGGTTTGTCCGCATGCGCATCGAGCCGCATCATCGCGAGCAGCTCGTCGACGCGTTCGCGCAACGCGCGCGGTTCGGTCTTGCGGATCTTCAGCCCGTAGCCGACGTTGCCGCGCACCGTCAGGTTCGGAAACAGTGCGTAGTTCTGGAACACCATGCCGACTTGCCGGCGCTCGATCGGAAGCGGGGTGACGTCGTCGTTGCCGAACGCGATCCTGCCGCCGGCGTCCGGCGTGTCGAGGCCCGCGATCAGGCGCAGCGTGGTCGTCTTGCCGCAGCCCGACGGTCCGAGCAGCACGAGCGTTTCGCCGGCGCCGATCGACAGATCGAGCGGTTCGAGCACACGTGTGCCGCGGAACGTCTTCGCGCAGCCGGTCAGGGTGATGGGGGTGGAATCGAGTTTCATGTCTGCAAGAGAGTCAGCGCGGGCGCTTCTTCAGCGCGCGCGTACCGGACGGATCGACGCCGAGCCACTGCATCGCGACGAGCAGCGGCAGCGTCATCAGCAGGAACAGGATCGTGTATGCGCTGCCGACTTCGAGGCGCAGCGACGCATACGTATCGGCGAGCCCGACCGGCAGCGTCTTGGTGTCGGGCGTGTGCAGCATCCACGTGAGATTGAATTCGCCGATCGACAGCGTGAGCACCGCGAGCGCGCCGGCAACGATCCCGGGCCGCAGGTTCGGTAGCACGATTGTGACGAAACGCGTGACGAACGACGCACCGAGGCTCGCCGCGCCTTCCTCGAGCGTGCGCAGGTCGGCGCCGGCCGCGACGGCCGCCACCGCGCGCACCATGAACGGCAGCGTGAACACGACGTGGCCGACGACGATGAACCACAGGCTCATCCGGAACGCGGTGAAGCCGCCGTACACGACCAGCAGAGCGAGCGCCGAAGCCAGCCCCGGCAGCGCGACCGGCAGCACGAGCGCTTCCTCGATCGCACGCGCGATGCGGCTCTTGCTGCGCGCGAGCGCATAGCCGGCCGGCACGCCGACGGCGAGCACGATCGCGAGCGTCGCGAACGCGACGTAGAGCGACAGCGCGACCGAGCCGTGATACTGCTGCCACACCTGTTCGAGCCAGCGCAGCGTGAGGCCGCTCGACAGGCCGCGGAAATAGTTGACGGTCAGCCCCGCGAGCACCGACATCACGACGGGCACGATCAGGAACGCGCACAGCAGCAGCGTGACGCCCCATTGCAGCGCGGCGATCGCACGCGCACCGGCTGCGCGCGGCGCATGCCGCGCGGCGCGGGCCGTTTGCAAGGGAGCCGGGGTCGGCGACGGCGCGGAAGAGCCGGAAAGCGATTGCATGCTGGAATCCTCAGGCCGCGGCAGCGGCGGTGTGGCCGGTGAAGCGGCGCGCGAGCGCGAGCACGGCCCAGGTGACGATGCCGAGCACGATCGACAGGCCGGCCGCCGTCGCGATGTTCGCGTTCAGCGTGAATTCGGTATAGATCGTCATCGGCAGCACGTTCAGATCGGTGGCGAGCGTGAACGCGGTGCCGAACGCGCCCATCGCGGTCGCGAAGCAGATCGCGCCGGCCGCGATCAGGCCCGGCGCGAGCGCGGGCAGCACGATGTCGACGAAGATGCGCCACGGCGACGCGCCGAGCGAACGCGCGGCTTCCTCGAGCGACGCGTCGAGCTTCGACGCGGCCGCGATCACGGTGACGATCACGCGCGGAATCGAGAAGTACAGGTAGCCGACGAACAGGCCCGTCACCGAATAGGCGAAGACCCACTTGTCGCCGGTGAGCTTCGTCGACAGCATGCCGATCAGCCCCTGGCGCCCCGCGAGCATGATCACCATGAAGCCGACGACGACGCCCGGGAACGCGAGCGGAAACGTGAGCAGCGCGAGCAGCACGCGCTTGCCGGCGAATTCGCGGCGCGCGAGCAGCAGGCCGGAGATCGTCGACAGTGCGAGCGTCGCGAGCGTGACGCCCGCGGACAGCGCAACCGTCTCGCCGAGGCTTTTCATGTAACGCGCGTTGCCGAGCAGCGCCGCGTAGTGCGGGAAGAAGGCGCCGTCGGCGGACACCTGCACGAGCGCCGCCATCGGCAGCAGCCAGAACGCGGCGAATACCGCCAGCGCCGGCGCGACGAGCGCGACGCGCCAGCGCAGCGGAAAAGTCAGGTCGAGCATCGATTGCGTCCCGCGGCTTACTGCATGACCTGCAGGTATTGCTGGCCGAAGGCCTGCTGGCCGGCTGCCATCTTGCCGAAGTCGACCGACTTCGCCCGCGCGTATTCGCTCGCCGGCAGGAACTTCGCGGCGACGTCGGCGCCGAGCGCCTGCGCGCGCACCGGGCGCAGGTATGCGTTGGCCCACAGCTTCTGGCCTTCGTCCGACAGCACGAAGTCGAGCACCTTCTTGCCGTTCGCGTCGTGCGGCGCGCCCTTCACGAGGCTCATCACGTACGGCACCGCGATCGTGCCTTCCTTCGGAATCACGAACTCGACGTTCGCGTTGTCCTTGTATTTCGCGCGATACGCATCGAAGTCGTAGTCGAGCAGGATCGGAATCTCGCCGGACAGCACGCGTGCATACGCGGTCTGCTTCGGTACGATCGGTGCGTTCGCCTTCAGCTTATGGAACCAGTCGAGCGCCGGCTTGAAGTTGTCGAGGCTGCCGCCGAGCGCCTGGTTGACGGCGACCGCGCCCGCGTAGCCGACGAACGCGCTCGACGGATCGAGATAGCCGACCATGCCCTTGTATTCGGGCTTCAGCAGATCGGCCCACGAACGCGGCACCGGCTTGCCGTCGAGTGCGTCCTTGTTCACGAAGAAGCCGAGCGTGCCCGAGTGAATCGCGAACCAGTAGCCTTGCGGGTCCTTCAGGTTCGCGGGGATGTCGTTCCAGTGCGCGGGCTTGTACGGCGCGATCACGCCCTTGTCCTTCGCCTGGAACGCCGACGACACGCCGAGGTAGACGACGTCGGCGACCGGGCTCTTCTGCTCGGCGATCAACTGCGCGATCGACTGGCCCGAGTTCTTGTTGTCGAACGGCACGCGGATGCCGGTCTTCTGCTTGATCGCCGCGATCTGCGCGGCCCAGTCGGCCCATTCGGGCGGGCAGTTGTAGCAGATCGCCGTTTCGTCGGCGTGGGCCGCGGGGGTGGCGGCGACGAGCGCGGCGCAGGCGAGCGGCGCGGCAAGCGCGCGCAGCAGCGAGGTCAGGCGAAAGGACACGGTGAGTCTCCGGGCGAGTGGGTGTAGCGCTGGGGTGGTGTGGTATCGGTGTGCGTGGCGGCGGCCTGCGATCACGCGTTGCGCAAGTGCAGCTCGACGGCCGGCGCCGCAACCGTCGCGCCGTCGCGCACCGCATGCGGCAGGATCATCGAGGTACGGTCGATCGTCGCGCCGCCGATGGATTCGACGAGACGCTGCCATGCGTGGCGGCCGATATCGCGGTTCGGTGTCGCGACGCTCGCGAGCGGCGGCGCGAGCAGCTCGCCGATCGCGATCCCGTCGAAGCCGAGCACCGACAGGTCGTCGGGAATCGAGAAACCCGCGCGGCGCAGGCCGCGCATCACGACCATCGCGAGCAGGTCGTTGCTGCAGAAGAGGGCGGTCGGACGCGTGGCGTGCGCGGTGAGGTGCGCGAGCACCGCATCGGGCAGCTCGGGCGCGTTGAAGTCGACTTCGACGGGCGGCAGCGGCGCCACGCCGATTTCCTCGAGTGCCTGTGCATAACCGAGATGACGCTGGCGCGCGCGATCCGACGCCGCGAGCGAACCGGCCAGCATCAGCACGCGGCGATGACCGTGCGCGGTCAGCAGCTGCACGCCGTCATAGGCGGCGCGGCGGTTGTCGACCGACACCGATGGACGGCGCTGCGTGTCGTTGTGCATCAGCACGTAATGAGGACCGTCGCGGTCGAGCATGTCGAGCAGCGGATGCGTATCCGCATCGGCGACGGTGAGGATCAGCCCTTCGACGCGCTGCTCGCGCAGCGTTTCGATCGCATGACGCTCGCGCGCCGCGTCGTATTCGGTCGTCATCAGGATCAGCTTGAAACCGGCCGCGGTCGCGAGCGCGTCGATGCCTTGCAGGCAGTCGGCGAACACCGGGTTCGACAGCGTCGGCACGACGACGCCGACGAGCCGCGTGCGCTCGCCGCGCAGTTGCCGGCCGAGCGGGCTCGGGCGGAACTGCAGCGTATCGATTGCGGTGCGGATCGTCTGCAGCGTGGCGGGGCTGACGGTATGCGGCGCGTTGATCGCACGCGAAACGGTGGCGATCGAGAAGCCCGCGAGGGCGGCGACGTCCTTGATGGTCGATGTCATGAAGTCATGCGATGTAAACGTTTTCGGCCGGGGAATTATCGAAAACGTTTGTGACTTCGCGATGACGCACGCGACGCTTGTTTCGCGAAAAGCACGACACAAACGTCAGACGGTTGAGGCTGTCGGACGGCGCGCGGTCGATTGTATCGGGGGAGGGGGCGGCGCGGGACGAAATCGTCGGCCGTGTCGTATCGGTGTCGAATGCGCGGCAGGAAGCGGTGCGATGACGGTCGCTCGGCCCGGCGGAATAGGGGAACGCATGCGCCAAGCAATGGTAGAATCGCGTCCGCCCTCTTGCCGGGGTGATGAAATTGGTAAACATAGCGGACTTAAACGATTGAGTGCCCGGCCGGAAACGGTCGGTGCAGAACCCTTCAAATTCGGCGAAACCCCTGATGTGTGCACATCGAGGCAACGCCGAGCCAAGCCTCGCGGCACCCGCGAGGAAGGTGTAGAGACTAGACGGGGGGCGCCTAAGGCACACGGGCAGCGGTCACGCCCGCGCGCGACGGTGAAGGCATAGTCCAGCGCACGAACGGTTCGCGCACGCGACGCCGGCTTTGAAAGAAGCAGTGTGACGAAAATCCGCCGCCTTAACTGGCTTGCCGGTTCGAGCCCGGTCCCCGGCACCACATATACTCCCAAGCAATCCTATGGTTGGCCAAAAACCCCTGAGAGTCAAGGACTTACGGGGCTTTTTGTTACCAGGGTAGCCCATCGTTTCCCATTGACACCCACGGAATCCGGGGGCATCGTTGGGGGCAGTTTTCCTGATCAGGGGCACCGAAATGCCCCCATGCTCAAATGCCCCTTACCGATGTCGCCGTCCGTGCGGCCAAGCCTCGTGAAAAGTCCTACAAACTGGCCGACGGCCAAGGCATGTACCTGGAGATCATGCCGAACGGGTCGAAGTACTGGCGATTGAAGTATCGCATCGACGGTAAGGAGAAACGGATGGCCCTCGGGGTCTATCCGGCCGTGACGCTGCTGGCTGCACGTAAGGCCCGCGACGACATCAAGGATCAGTTGCGCGGTGGCCTCGATCCGTCACACGAAAAGAAACGTGTAAAGCTGCAGCGGAGTGTCGATCGCGAGAACTCCTTCGAGCCTATCGCTCGCGAGTGGCATGAGCAGCGGAAGGGATCGTGGAGCGAGGGGCACGCCGTACGGATCATGAAGCTGCTGGAACGCGAACTGTTCCCGGTGCTCGGCGCGCGACCGATCGCCGAGATCACGGCGCCGGAGTTGCTTGCAGTGATTCGAAAGATCGAGGCGCGCGATGCGATCGAGCTCGCGCACAAGGCAATCCAGGCAACCAGTCAAATCTTTCGGTACGCGATTGCCACGGGCCGGGCCGAGCGTGACCCTGCGCCGGATCTCCGCGGCGCTCTGAAGACCCGTACTGTCGTGCACATGAAGCGCGTCAGCGAGGCTGAACTGCCTGAACTCATGCGAAAGATCGGTGCGTACGAGGGTGACTACCAGACTCGCTTGGCGCTGCAGTTCATGGCGCTGACGTTCGTCCGTACGAGCGAACTTCGGTTTGCTGAATGGACCGAGATCGACGAGAAGAAGAAGGAATGGCGCATCCCGGGCGAGAAGATGAAGATGCGCACGCCACACATCGTGCCGTTGTCGAAGCAGGCGCTCGACGTGATCGCGAAGCTACGGGAGCTGAACGGCAACGGCCAGTATCTGTTCCAGAATCGTTCGAGCTCCAAGAAGCCGATGAGCGAGAACACGATAATTTTCGCGCTGTACCGGATGGGCTACCACTCACGGATGACAGGGCACGGCTTCCGCGGCCTCGCATCGACTATCCTGAACGAGCACAATTTCAACCGTGACTGGATCGAGCGTCAGCTCGCACACAGCGAGCGCGACGGCGTCCGGGCGGCGTACAACCATGCTGAGTACCTGCCCGAGCGCCGGAAGATGATGCAGTGGTGGGGGGACTTCATCGAGCAAAGGAAGGGCTCGGATGGAAGCTAAATCATCTAATGTGTAACAACGCTTTGTTGAAATCTCAGGCTGAGATATTGTCGTTTCATGCGAGTCATCTCCAACAAAGCCTTGATCGACTTCGCCGCCAAGCATCCGGACGCTGGCGTGCCGCTCCAGATATGGAGGAAGACGATCGAGGCAGGAACATTCGGCAGCTTTGCGGACCTGAAAAAAGCTTTCAATGCGACAGACAAGGTTGGGGCGTTCTACGTGTTTGATATCGGCGGCAATAAGTTCCGGATCATTGCCGCGGTGCACTTTAATGTGCAGACGTTATATGTGCGTCATGTATTCACGCACAAGGAGTACAGCAAATGGAAGCCTTGAATCTTACGCGGAATGACATCGAGGAGCTGGCCGCGCACTTCGAGGCTATCTCTCAAAAGGTGCCGCTTCATCCGATCAACTCGGATATTGAGTACGACTTCGCTGTGCGAGCGTTGAATGCGCTGCTTGACGCAGGCGCAGCTGACGAAGGGCATAGACTCGCGCCACTCGCCGCCACGCTGGGCGACTTTATCAGTGAATATGATGAAGGACATCACCAACTGCCAGATGCCTCTCCCGCTGATGTCCTCAAATACCTGATGCTGGAGAATGATGTCCGACAGGCTGATCTTCCGGAGATTGGGAGTCAGGGAGTTGTTTCGGAAATCCTCAGTGGGAAGCGGGAGTTAAACGTGCGACAGATCGCAGCATTGGGCCGTCGGTTCAATGTGAACCCAGTGGTATTCCTGCCGATCTGATTAATTCGGTCGTCCTAAGTCTGCCGCAGCTATGTTGCGACAGCCGCCTGAACTCGGGCGTAGCACATCAAGCCCCGCCCCGAGTGGGGCTTTTCATTTCTGATCGGGCATGTTCATGAGCGTGCTACGATCCGACGCCGGAAAGAGGAGACGAAAGTGAATGTCGTAGACGTGGCCGCCCTCGTGCAAGCGGTCGGATCGATTGCAGCGATCATTGCTGCCTTCTGGATCGGAGGAGCCCAAGGGCGCCTGGCCGTGCAGATGCGCCAAGCCGACCGAGCGGAGCGGTTCGATGCGATCGGGAAGATTTTAGCCATGACGCATGAGCGTGCGGAATCATTGCAAGCGGTGATTTTGCGGCTTCCAGCTATCAACGGACTGAAGCGTCCGGACATGCATCTAGTTGACCGACTGCGGATCGTAATGTCGGCAATTGATGAGCTATCTATCGACGAAGTCGCGTCGGCCGATGTTGCAGAAGCATTGATCGAGGCCAAGACCGCAAACGTGCGAGTAGACGGTCACTTGCCCAATACTAATGTCAGGAACCCCGGTGCATACTTTGTCACATCCGACGGAGAGATCGCGGCCTACGTTACGGCGATCGATGGAGCCGCAAAGAAGGTTCGGCATGAGGTCCGACGGCTGATGTCTACTTTCCCCAAGTAATAACATCAGTTGCATGCAACGAGCGCCAAAGCATCCGGCTTCACCTTCGCAGTACACAAGTTGAACACAGCGGCGGTGGTGAGCGACAGTGTGTCGATCCCAACGGCCGCCGCATGCGGGTTTTTATGTCTGTTCGTTTCAGGGGCACAGAATGATTGCAACCGAGTTTCTAGAGAAAGCACGGGATCCGATCGCATGGCGCAAACATTCGCATGCACTTCGCCGCTCGGCAATTGCTCTTTGGAACGTGTTCGAAAGAACGGTCATCGACGAGGTCGAAGCCGCGGCCGAATCCAAAACCGAGCCGACCTTTGCTTCTGCACTCGAGGCTCTAGAAACAGCGAAGCTTCTTTATGGACTCGCTCTCGAGACTGCTCTAAAGGCCTGGATTGTCGAACATCATCCAGCCAAAATCGAGGTGCGAGTTGTGATGGATGGGAAAGGCGAGGCCACCGGGGCTGAACTGCGAGCCTTAGGAGTTCCGACGTCAAACGGACACAATTTGCTTGCGCTTGCCGAGGCCGCCGAGCTTTTTGGCGATCGATTTCGTACCGTCATCCGAACCGATGGTGACGTCAGAACCGTCAAGAATATTTGCAGAGACCTTGGAGAGGTCGTCGTTTGGCGGGGGCGGTATCCGGTACCGCTCACGTCGTCTCAGCCGCAACGATTGGATCCGAATGCGCCGGTAAAGGCGTTGGCGCACTACATGCTTGATTGGCTAGATCCAGTCTTGGATGCGCTCCTGATTGATGATCCTGAGATCGGCCGTCAGGGCCATACGAACGACTGACCAAACTATACGACGGTAACAATGAGAAAAATTGCTGCATCGCTTGCAGCCATGTCCGGTGCGGGGCTCGTGCGATGCTGCAGCTTTATCCAGCTGACGATATGCTGGCGGAACCCGCAACAACCCCTGAGACCGTGTAATGCCCATCGACGAAGGCCTGAGCTACGACGAACTCACAGCCAAGACTGAGCAAGTCATAAGCGCGCTGCTCGCGCGCTCTGCTGCCGCAGCGGATCCCGAAGGGGAGCGGAAGCTTCGCGATCTTGCGCACGGCGCGCTCGTCCTGTGGTCGACGCTTGCATATCGGACCGCGCTGAAGATCGGTGAGGCCGATCGATACGTCGTTGACCAGGACCGACTGAATGCGATGTTTCCCGAGGGCACGATGAACATTTGATGGTCTGCATAGGAGACGAGAATGGCACTCACCAATGAGCAGTTGGCGGACCTCTTGATGGGTATCGCAAGGTCCCAGAAAGCAGTTATCGACGCTGTCGCTCACCATCTTGGTCAGCAAGGCGGCCAAGCCTTCCGTATGGGCGCGGTGACTCCGACTCTTCAAGGTGCCACAGGGATTGCCAACAGAGGACAGCCGACGTTGCATGACCTCCCATCAAGAATCTTGTTGCATATCCAAGGCACACCGCAGCCTGGTGCGCCGCGGCTCGAGGAATGGGTGACTCAAGAATTGACGCGAATCTTGGGGTAGCCGATGGGAATCCTCACGAAAGAAGAACTGGTTGAGCTCACTGGCGGCCTGAAGCAGGGCGCCGCACAGATCCGCTGGATCGAGCGCGCCCTCGGCATCAAAGCGCCGCGGCGTATCGACGGGACGCCGATGATCACGTGGGAGCAGATCAACAATGTGCTGCAACCGGCGGCCCGCAGACGAACGGAGCCTAACTGGACAAAGCCACTGTAGTCATCTACGCATGAGGTCGCGAATGAAGATCCGATTGAGCCTTTGGCTCGAACGAGAATTTTTCCCACCGCCAGCGATGCGTACGGCGTCGCGATGGATCAAGCAGGGGAAGATTTATCCGCCGCCGATCAAGGTCGGCAACGCGTACTACGTCGAAGAGAAAGCCATCTACCAGGAAGGAAATCGGCCGTTGAGGTTGGCAGAACGCCTGAGGCTCGAAGAAATCGAAGAGCGGAGCAAGTCCAAGCGAACCAAATGATCATGCCGGCAGTGTCGCCGGCATTACTATCAAGCCATGCTCGCGAAGAGACTGGCGGCCGCTCGTTTCACCAGGTAGCTCTGCAACGTCGTCGCCTCGATGCTTGAAAGGGAAAACTGGATTGTCCCTTCGCGCATCAATACCAAGCTCCCGTCGTTCGTCACGGCGCAGGCGAATCCAGCGGGCCCGGTCTTCGGGATCGGCGTCGTAGCATGGGTTGCCGCTGGGGCCGGTTTCGCGACGCGCGGCTTGCGCTTCGGTTTCGGTCGCTTAGTGTCGAACACACTGGAACGTGCATCGTCCGATTTCGCGATCGGAATGACGTTCTTAGCATCGACGATCTTTTGGCGAATACGTTCTACGGCGTCCGGTGGCACGTCATCCGACAGGTAATGGGCGTTCATCGTCGTGCCATCGCGGACGATGCGTTCGACCAGGACCCGACCGGCTTTGACCGATGGCCAAATTGCCGTCGACGCCTTCGTGGAATTCTCGAGGTTCAACTTCTTGGCAATCTCCGCGGACGTGATGCCCGGCTGAAGCTTGATCAGTTCTACGATCTGCAAGCGACGGCTAATCTGCTCCTTCTTCGACTTCATCATCAAGGCTCCTATGTGGACCTGCGCTCTCGTGACGCAGGGTCAACAGGATATTTTTTGATCGAGACGGCCGTGATGGATTTGAACGACCGGCTCAAGTTTTTCATCAGAAGAATCAATTTGAAGCGACGCGTGTCGAGTGGCGGGTGGTCGCGCGGCGGGGGTGTTTAGTGTTCTGTGCTCGTTCAGTCAAGCGCGCTCAACTGTCGGCGCCAAAGACATAGATGTCTCAAGTGTCGCGATGGAGCAATAGCACTGCTACTATTTTGGACGAGTTGTTAGGTACACCTAAAGAAAAATGGTTGTAGGAGTTGTAGATATGGGGCGATGAAATGGATCACACGGTCGAAATGTGACTTGACGTTCGCAAGCTGTGGAACTACAGTTGTACTGCGCTTGAGACAACAAGCGCCGGGTTTGGCGACCTGGAACGAAGGCGGATGAGACCGCCGCCCTAGGCGGTATTTTTTCGTCCGTTGTATCATTGCGTCCTCCGTTTATGGGCGGGCAGCAGTGGGGAGACCTTCGGGTCTGCCGGTTCCTTCGTTCCGGTTCGCCAACCTCGCTGTATGCCTGCCCACCCCTCCGTTTGGCGACGGACAGGGCAGGTTCCTCAAACGAAGGAGCCATCATGTCAAACGTCCAGTCCCGAGCTGTCTCCCCTTCCACGCCTGATTACACCGATCCGGCGTTTTGCGGCGCGATGATGAGTGACCATTGGGTCACCGGCGATGGCAGCGAATTCGCCAGGGTTCCGGCGAACCTCATTGCCGACGTGTACCGCGCCTCCAACGCGATCAGCACAATCGCTCGGCTGGTTCACAACAGCAGCTGCGAGCCGGGAATGTCAAACACTGAACCTCTCGGGCAAGCCGCTCACTTGGGCCTGCTGAATGCGGCCGAACTCATCGGCCAATACCTGACCGAAGTTGCGGATCGAATGGTGGAAGGCCTGCAACTGGCCAAGCGTGTGAACGACTCCGCGGAGGCGCGCCATGACTGACATTCGTGCGCTGAAGACGCTGCCGGAGACGCTTCCCAACGTCAGCGTGATGACCAGCCTGCTGTCGATCACGGCCGGTCTACCGCTGTTAGATGCCTTGGAAGCATCGTCGTGTCACCTGACGGTTGCGCTCGACGTGCTGAGCGAGACAGCGGCCAACAGCACTGATAACTCGAGCGCGTTGTACGCCGTTCTCACGGCGGTGGGGATAGCCAAAGGGTTGCTCGATTCTGCCGTCGCGGCTATCGAGGTCGACGGCAAAGAGGTGCGTCATGGCTAACCGAAAAGCAGACGCGGCCGGGATCGTCGAGTTCCTCGCAGACCGCTTGCAAGTCAAAAGTCTCGACGAGAGCGACCTGAACTTTCTTTCGTGCGCGACCGAACAAGCGGTCCTGGAGGCCAGGAATCTGAGCGAAGTCGTGTCCGGCATTGGATGCCTTATTTCCGAGGATCAGACTCGCGACGGCCTCAAGTCCGGCGCGCTATGGGGCAATGACGACGTCCCGACGTTGCTGTGGTCTATCGCCAGCCAGATCGGCATCATCGGAAAGTTGGCGTACCTCGGTGGCGAGGTCGACTATGAACTTCGTCGACGTGTCGAGACACGTGTTCTGTCCAAGGAGTCCAGTCATGGCTAATGTCAGAAACGCATCCAGGCCTGCCGGCGGGGCGCAAGTCGTCAATCTGGCGGACTTCCGTAGGAACCCGAAGGCCACTCGCAGACCGTCGGCCGAGGAGACGGTGCGTGACCACTATCGCGTCTTCGGCCTGCTGGCAGATCATATCCTTGCGTGTGCTCAGTTGATTGCAGCGCTTGACGAGCCGGGAGAGCAACATGGCTAAGCGCTACTTGTCTCCGGGGTATCGGGTCGGCGCCGTGACGTTCGTCGCCAAGTTGCGGGAATGGAAAGCAGATCCGGAGCACCATTGGCCGAATCAGACTGCCGCGAAGATCCGTGAAGCCATCACGAGCCTAGACGGCGTCCAGCGGACCGGGTTTGAAGATGCTCTGGCACTATTCTTCCACATCAGCGTGTTCGAGGGAGGGGAGCCAATTATCGATAGCTGGGACCCGATCGCGGAACTGGAGGATCCCGACTACTGGCTGACCGAATGACGTTCTGCGCTGCAGCATGCCGTGCCGAATCGGCACGGCATAATTTACGGGAAGCAGGTTGTTACTTTTCCGCAAGCGACGGGTTACTTGAAATGACGATACCGACTGAATCGGATTTTGTCGATTGTCTCGAAAAAATCGATGCATATCCGTTGGATATGACTGAGTACACCGATGGCAACCCATGTTGCGGATGGGAAGAGGCACGCGTCGGTGGGATACTTCGGGCGGACAACAACTACACGCATTTTAGATTGCGTAATCGTGAGGCATGTGAAGCTCCTCTATCTTTCGTTCATGATGAGCTTGCGAGAAGGAGGAAGGAGATATTCGATGGAGTGGTAATGCAGTGGCTGCTTGCGTCATCGGAATATCATAGAGTTTACTCGAAGCTTTTCCCGAATGGTTTTAGAGTTATATCGGATTCCGAGGTATCTAGTCTACGCGCAGGTTTCATTGAGTGGGCCTTTGAACGGCTTTGTAAAGCTGCGAGTATGGAAAATGGCAGGCATGCCAGTAGCTTGTCGTTGCATTACTTATACGAACGGAAGAGAATCTTTGGATGGCAAAATGATAGCTTTCGTTGGGTAAGAGGCCTCGTTTCCGCGATCAGGGAATATCACTATTCGAAATCGGCTGAGTTGATGCTCGAGATGAAGAAAACTTATAAAGAACGGATAATCAAGGCGATTGAGGGAATAGAAAGTTTGCGATCACTTGCAAGCGATGATGTGGTCATGAGGCTTATGAGTAATTTGTATGATGGTAAAGATTTGTTGTCGCAATTTAAGGGAAGTCAAGGGCGAGTCGAGAGGGTTGAGAAATTAGTTCAGTGCTTGAGTGATATGATCGAAATTGAACCCGATGCTTTGTATCCTATATCACGACTCGATGGTACTGCACGGGCCCGAGTATTTGTTTATAGAATGGCTGAAGTTAACTGGCGTGAGTTCAAATCATACAAGCCGGCCCAGATTGCAGACCTCATGTACATCGAAGGATTCGACGTTCAAATAGAACAGCGGACCATTGAGCGACAGTGTTCCAACTTCAAGTCTATGGGGCGAAAGTACTGGAATCAGATAGAGGGCACCAAAGGCGGAGCAGCGTACATGGACCGTCTACATGAGTGGCGGCGGTTGTTGGATAAAAACTAAGAATAACTGTCGCGTCTGTGGTTCTAGCTTTTCCGGATGCAACCGCCGTTTCGATAAAGGCAGAGAAAACATAGCATTAGCTCACGATAACTTCCCAACGTGAGCGAACGTGAAGAAGACAGCACCGCCAGCCAATTCCGGCATTCCGAACGAGCCGATCCTCCCGCGGGTCGGCCTCTCCAAATGGGCTCAGATCGCGCCCTTTATTCCGATGTGCCGCGAGTCCTGGCGGAAGCTTGGGCTCGCCGGCAAGGCTCCGCAGCCGATCCGGATGAGCCGCACTCACTCCTGCTACAGCAACGCCGAAGTGCACCGGTGGCTGGCCGATCCGCTCGGCTATGCCACGGCGGCTCTGGAACAGCAGGAGGCGGCGTGATGTCACGCGCCCATCCAACTTCCGCCGCCACCCCGCCGTGTATTGATGGCCGGCTCCTGGCCGGGAAGCTTGATATCGGTGTTGCAGACGGGGCAATGCCACCAGCCGATGACGTATTGGGTCGTCGGATGGAGACGCAGAACGGCCTTGCGCCGCTCGGGCCCGTCGAAGCAGGGCTGACAGACGTAGTGCTCCGGCTCCGCCGGGACTGGATTTCCGTCATGGGTGCCAGCTGGCCGAGCATCTGCGCGGTAGGAGAAGCTGCCCGGGACGATTTCGAACAACGCGTAGCGTCCCTTCTCCGCGAGGGCTTCTTTAGCTTCGGCCAATTGCTTTGTGGCCTCGAAGTAATCCTGCTGGAGTGCGAGAAGCTGGGAATTGTGCGTGAAGAGGCTGTTTTGAGCGTCCAGCAGCGAGGCGTTCATCTCGCTGATCTTCGCCGCCATTTGGTTGAAGTCTCGAAGGCCGAGAGCGGCTTTCCCGATTTCCTTGGCGGCGTTGATGGAAGTGACTGCGCCGCTGACGAGCGAAAGATCCATGACAATCCCCCGACTACTGGTCAATTTGGTTGTGGCGATCACGATTCTACTGCCGGTGGCGATTCTCCCCGGAAAAACAGCGGATCGACGTGATGCTGCACACGAACATCGCCGACAAGATCATCAAGGCGTATCCAGAGTTCTTCGAGATCAACGGAATGGATGAAGTGATCGAGCAGGTGGTGGTGAACTTCGCCAGGTTCGCTCGCCGTGCGGTGCTCGGGGCGACACAGTTCGCGCAATATCGCTGTCTGCGACAAGGCCTTAGGCGACTTCTTTTCTGGTAGTGGCGGCCTTTGTGATGGGCTTTGAAGCCCATCCGGCGGTCTTCGCAGTCGATATGGCTGGTGGACGCCAGAAACCGACGGGAAACTGAGTTAGCTTATGTCTGTCGACTGCCAATCGATAGACAAAGAGGGAAGCCCCGCTTGGGGAGAGTTGAGGTAAGCCGAACCCTCCGGCAAACCGAACCGGCTTGGCCGCCGGCAGCTTTCCCCCAGCGGGGTTTTTGTTTTGTCTAATTCGCACTGCTTAGGAAGTGGTGGGAAAGGATGGCAGGTATGAGACGCGTTGAAATTGATCGGTCAGTTGTTGATGACGAGGCGCGAGAACGTCGCATCGCCGAGCTCGGGCGCTTGATCGAAGCGCCTTGTGATTCGGTCACGCGTCGACAGCGTTGGCTCGAGATGCAAGCCGAGATCGCCGCACGGAGTTCTGACCAGATTGCTCGGATGGAGCGTGCGCGAGGGCTGAGCCGATGAGAACGATCCTCAAGCGCGTCTTGCTGCGGGCGTACGGCGCCGGCCTCTTGTCGCTGCAGAACACGCAGCGCGTCTATGACTTCTTTCGTCTGTCGAGGCACTGATGGCCGCCACCGATTACCTGCTCGACCTCGGGCATCCCGTTGCCTACTATCCTGGTCTCGTGAAGCACCTCGGCAGCGTCAACGCCGTCCTGTTCTTCAGTCAGATTTTCTACTGGCAGGACAAGGCCGCGTCCGAACTTGGCGTCTACAAGACCGTCGAGGAAATCGAGGCAGAGACCGGCATGACCTATCGAGAGCAGGTGACTGCCCGGAAGCAACTCGTCGATCGTGGTGTTCTGGTCGAGACGAACAAGCGACTCGAGCATCGCGTCTACTACCGCATTGACCTCGATCGTTTGAACGAGATGTTGGAATCCGCGAACTGCGGAAAGCGCATTTCGGGGGAGGCTGATTCCGCAGTCCGCGGGGCAGCGAAAGCGCAAGTCGTTAATAAGACAAAGACTACTACAGAGACTACATCAAAGAGTACGGCTGACACGTCAGCCAAGCGCGATGACTTCGATGAAAAGTTCGATGAGGCGTGGCGGCAGTATCCGAAACGTGAAGGCTCGAATTCGAAGCAGGCAGCTCAGCGGGCTTGGAACGCTCGGATCCGTGAAGGCATCGATCCGCACGTTTTGGTCGCAGCGGTGGTCGCCTACGCTGCGGCGATGAAGGCTGCAGGGAACATCGGGACGCCGTACGTCAAGCAGGCATCGACGTTCTTCGGTCGTGATCGGCACTTCGAGGAATTCGCTAAAACGCAGCCGGCTGGCAGCGATCTTTTCGCCGGCGGCGATGCCATCCCGTGGTGGAAAGCTGCCGGGTTCGCGTACCAGTGGCAGGCCACGAACGCCGGCTGCAGTGAGCGAACCGCTCATCTCTGGGCCAACGGTGTACGCCAAGGAGCGCCGGCATGAACGCGCGAGAACTGGCCGAGCTGATGGCGCAGAACGCTCCGGCGATCGTCGAGCACTTGCTGCCGAACGGTCGCAAGTCGGGCAAGGAGTGGAAATCCGGCAGCACGGCGGGCGAGAAGGGGCAGAGCCTGTCGGTGTGCCTCAGCGGCGCCAAGCGCGGCGTGTGGAAGGATTTCGCCAGCGGCGAGGCGGGTGATCTGCTCGACCTCTGGTGCGCGTGCCGGTCACTGTCGGTGGCCGATGCGATGCGCGAGGCGAAGCAGTTCCTCGGCGTCCGCGACGACATGCCGAAACGGCCGGCGCCGACGTATCAGCGTCCGGCGCGGCCGAAGGCGACGCGCCCGACGAGTTTGCTGGACGAATGGTTCGGCGGCCGCGGCATCACTGCCGAGACCGTCCAGGCATTCAAGGTCGCCGAGCAGACCAACGGGCCGAAGACGTACATCGTCTTCCCGTACCTCCGCGGCGGCGAGTTGATCAACGCCAAGTACCGGAACATCGCGGACAAGAAGGACATGCGGCAGGAGGCCGGCGCTGAACCGTGCCTGTTCGGCTGGAACCTGATCGACCCGGCCCAGCGAGTCGTTGCGATCGCCGAGGGCGAGATCGACGCCATGACGTTGCACCAGGTCGGCATTCCGGCACTGTCCGTGAACGCCGGCGCCGGCAACCACCAGTGGATCGACAGTGATTGGGAACGGCTCGAGCGCTTCAGCGAGATCCTGCTCTGCTACGACAACGACGAGGCCGGCCGGAAGGGCGCTCAGGAGGTCGCAAACCGCCTCGGCATCGAGCGTTGCCGCGTCGTGTTCTTCGGCGAATCGAAGGATGCCAACGAGTACCTGCTGTCTGGCGCCACGGCGGAGGATTTTCGCCGCTGCTGCGATCAAGCGTCGGGCTTCGATCCGGATGAGCTCAAGTCGATCGAACGCTTCTGGTCGAACGTCAAATCGATGTTCTACCCGGCGCACGAGGACTCGAATTTCCCGTACCTGTCGTTCTGCGGCCGCAACGAATTGTGGTTCGAGTTCCGCCCGGGCGAGGTGACGGTCTGGACGGGCATCAACGGACACGGCAAGTCGCTGCTGCTCGGCCAGGTGCTCATCGGTCTCCTGTGTCAGGGCGAGCGCGCGTGCGTCTTTTCGGGCGAGATGCGGCCGGAGATGCAGGGCAAGCGACTCGCGAAACAACTGGGCGGCCTTGATCGGCCGGCGCCGGAGTATCTCGACCACATGGGCGCCTGGCTGCGCGATCGGATGTGGGTGTTCGATCTCGTCGGAGTTGCGGCGATCGAGCGCCTAGTGACGGTGTTCACGTACGGCTTCAAGCGCTACGGGGTCCGCCATTTCGTAATCGACAGCCTGATGATGACCGACGTCCCGGAAGACGGCCACGGCGCGATGACGGCGCAGAAAGAGGCGATGCGCCTGCTCGCCAACTTCGCGCGCCAGTACAACGTCCACGTGCACCTCGTCGCTCACCCGCGCAAGGGGCAGGACGAAAAGCGCAGCCCCGGGAAGATGGACGTCGGCGGCAGCGGAAAGATCACGGACGCCGCGGACAACGTGTTCTCAGTCTGGTCCGCTCAGAAGGATGAGGACGACGAGAGCGTCGACGTGCCGGACGCGTTCCTGACGCTGCTGAAGGCGCGGAACGGCGAAACGCAGCGCCGGTCGCTCGCGCTGTTCTTCAACCGGGAATGCATGCAGTTCGGGTCGAGCGAGAGCCGGCGTCCATACGTGTATCTGCCGTTTAGCCGCGTTTCCGAGGATTACACCTGCTAGGCAACACCCTGAGATAGGAGACAAATGATGGCGAAGATCGAAGTGACGAATTCAATGATCTCTGAGGCGATGGACATTGGTACGAAGAGCGGTCTCTTTGCGCCTAACCCGCGGCGTGACGACGTGGTCAAGATGATCCAAGGCGTCTTGTCGGTCGTTGGAAATAGAGACGCTGAAAAGTTCAATTGCCGCGTTCGATCCCCGGATGGGAAACAGGACCTTAGAGGACGGATCGTCGGGCCGGCGCCGGAGCGTCGCGGTTTTTTCCGCGTGGAAACCGAAGATGGCCAGCAGCTCTTCCTCAGCGGAAACGAAATCTATCCCTACTCGATTTATAAGCCGAGGTAATCAGGGTGAAACAGATCGAGCGAAACGGATCGGCGCAGCGGCAGATTTGCCTGCTCCTGGCCAGCTATGGCGCTATGACGATCAACGAGATTGCCGAGATGCGGGGCGTCCATCCGCGAGCGACGGCTCGTCAGCTCGATGCATTGGCGGAAGCTCGATTCGTTTCCGCGTCGGGCAACCCCAAGCGCTATACGCGTACCAAGAAGCCGATCCCGGCCATCGTGCCGCTCGCGCCGAAGTCCGCGCGTATCGCCGAGAGCAGGCGGCGCGACGCAGAGCGTGTTTCGATGCCGTTCCGGATTCTGGCACCGACGGAACTCGATCAGGTGATGCTGTCCTGGGTCGGAGTAGAAGCATGATCTCGCTGCGCAACCTGTCCAATCCGGGCCTCGTCGGCCACCGCATCTGCGAGCTGCTCGAGCAGCAGGGCATGCTTACCCAAGCGAGTCTCGGTTTGCAGATCGGCGTGCCCCGGGGGACGATCTCGAAATACCTCACGGCCCTGACTGACGAGGGCTATACGTACATCGCCAATTCCATCTCCTACGCCAAATCGAGCGGGGCGAGAGGTATCAGGCGCGGAGTAATTCTGCTCTACGCTCGGACGAAAAAACCGCTTCCCATGATTTCCGAGGATCGCGACGAGGTCACGCCGGCCGAACTGCACCGGATCATGTGCGGAATCGTCCAGCGAGGGAAACAGCTTTAACGTGGTCGCGTCTCCTTCACTACGGTGATTTGCCCGGCACGTCCGGGCGTCTTTTTCTGGCATGCGCCTCGAATCCTCGATCTGCCCACAATGCAAGCGCCTTTGGCGGCTGAATATCGTCGCCATGCTGCGTGAAGCGAAGGGCAGGAGATGGGTGTGTCGCGTCTGCCAGATCGCCAACGAAGCGGATGCCGCAAATAGGCAGCGCGGGATAGAAGAAACGTCCGACGGGGGCCCATTAGCCCAGGCCCGAACAACTGGTGCCGAGCCAGCTCGATAAACGTGGCTGAATGGCGGACAAGCACCGCCAGGACCGACCGGAATGGCTGAACGCACCAAGGCGCAGCAGGTCGACCAAGCCGGATATACCCGCCTCGGCCTAGCAACGCTTCTAAAAAAGCGGGTGGGAGGTTGCGCCCGTTGCATCGGTCCGGAGCTGAACATGATCGCGTACGCCATCTTCACGTCTGACGGCACACTGCTTGCCACGATCTCGACGTCAAGCCCACCGACGCTCGAGCAGATGGCGGATTACTGCGCGGAAATCAACGGATTCGCCGACCGGGACGAATGGATGTACGAGGCGCGCATTGACAGCATCGCGTACGCGCCTGTCCATTAGCCTTAGCGGCGGTCCGTAAGCCGGCGACCGTGGAGGCAGGCTCTGAGGCAGTCCTCTAGCCGAAGCGGTAGCGCCGCAACGCTATCCGCGCCGATATCGCCAAGCTTGCCGGTTTTGATCCGGTTCGCGTGATACTCGGGAAGGTCGCCGTGATAGTCCCAGAGAACAACCCCGTTCTCCGCATCAAGCTCGATCCAAAAGCGGCAGTCTTTGTCACGGTCGAGTGGAACACCAAGCTTGTCGCGATGAAGCCGGAAAATCACTTCGGCTTGCGCCATGTACGGTTCTTCCGCCTTCTCGGAGTAGACGGCCTCGAACTTGCACTCGACGATTTGCTCCACGAAGCCACGGAATTCGGGCCGCAATTCGCGCATCAAGTCATCGAACGCGACGCGGTTGATCATCGCTCTCCTGTTTCGTGCGGATTCCGAGTGTCGCTGCCTCTGGAACTCCGCTTTCTCACGTTCAGCCTTCTCCTGCAGCAGCTCGCTATACCTTTTCATCTACGCCCCGTGGCCCATGGTCTGTTTGGCGATCGACTACTCGCGATCGTTGTTCGTATGCGCAGCGATTGATCCGTCGCTCATGGCGCGCAGGCATTTAATCACATCCGCTGCGATCGAGAGTCCTCGTAGCTTTCGCAGGTCGATTCCCTCGCGTGCGCGCACGTACGCGCGAGGAAAGGCTCAGCGTGCAGAGAGTGCAGAGAGGGGAAAAGAGACAAATGCAGAGAGAGGGGGCGGAAGAGGGTGTTCTGCGTGCCTCAAAAACACCCGTTTCCTGCCTCACTGTCATTCATTCAATTGCCTTTCTGTCACATTAAATTCCTTTCATGCTGCAGTGCACTCGGCCTGATCGGAGCAGATGTCGACCAACGAAACGGCATAACTCATTGATTTTGTTGAATTGTTGCGATGCATCTAAATTTGACATAATGGACGCTATCAGTCGAAACGGGGTATTATCGCCGCCTAATGAGATCGATTCTCATCTAAATATTACAAAATCCTAACTCTGGGACCACCCAGGGCCCTCCGGACGGGGGTGACGAAATTTCGCAGACCCTCTCTCCAATCCGCACGCGGGAAAAACATTGATGATCCTCCGCGAGGAGGTAAATCATGGCCCTGACCAATGGAGCGTTGCTAAAGGCGATCTCGGACGATCGGGCGCTCGGTTCCGCGATGCTGTTTCCGCATCGGCATCCGCAGGCGTCTCCGGCGTTCCACGTCGAGGTCATGGACCTCTGGCGATGCGCGGACGAATGGGTGCTGATCGAGGCGTTCCGGGAGGGCGCGAAATCGACGCTGTCGGAGGAGCACCTGCTGATCGAGGCGTGCTTCGGCAACTTCGGGTACTGCCTGATCATCGGCGAGACGTACACGAAGGCATGCCAGCGTCTCGAGGCGATCAAGTTCGAGGCGACCCGGAACACAAAGCTGCAGGGACTCTTCGGCCGATTGAAGGAGTCGGGACGGGTCTGGAACGAGCACCAGATGGAGCTTTCGAACGGCGTCCTACTCGAGGCTCACGGCTGGGAAGAGGAGTTCCGCGGCTTCAAGTGGCGCGACATCCGGCCGGATCGGGCGTACCTCGACGACATCGAGAACAAGGAGCGGGTCAAGGACAAGGCGGCGGTCGACGCGTCGATGAGGAAGCTCTACCTCGAACTGATCCCGGCGATGGACAAGGTCAAGGGCAAGATCCGGGTCACCGGCACGCCGCTGGCCGAGGACTGCATGATCACCCGGCTTCGCGAGAACCCGGACTGGACGAGCCGACGGTATCCGATCTGCAACGGCGATATCGACGATCCTGAGACGGTGGCGATGTGGCCGGAGCGCTATCCGATGGACTGGGTCCGCCGGAAGCGCGACGAGATGGAGCGGGCGGGGCAACTCCGAGGCTTCATGCAGGAATACATGCTCATGGCGATCGGCAGTCAGGATAAGCCATTCGAGAGTGAGCAGATTCGGGAGTGCCCAGTGGACCCGGCGCCATGGCTGCCGAAGGTCGTGATCACCGATCCCGCACGGACGACGGACGTGAAGAAGAGCGACCGGACTGGTCGCGTCGTGGTCAGCCGGCTCGGCACGAAAATCTACGTTCACGCATCGTCCGGTGAATTCTGGAAGCCGGACGAGGTCATCGAAGACGCCTTCAAGACCTCCGCTCGCTATGGCGATGCGGCCGTCGCGATCGAGAAGAACTCGCTCGACGAGTGGCTGCTGCAGCCGATGCGGGCGGAGATGCTCCGGCGTGGCGTGACGCTGGCGCTGCGTCCGCTCACCGCGCCGCAGGATCGCGACAAGGTGCAGTTCATCATGGGCATGCAGCCGTTCTTCGAGGCCGGCGACATCGTGCTGGTCGGCGGGCAAGGCCAGCACCCGAAGCTTGTCGCGGAGATCCTGAACTTCCCCAGTGGCAAGCGCGACATCCTCAACGCGCTCGCGTACTTCCAACGCGTGTTCTCGGGTTCCCCGGTGTACGAGGACTTCGGGCAGTGGAACATCGTGTCCGAGTATCAGCCGAGCCAGCAGCATCCCCTTGCCCTGGCGTTCAATTCGAACGGCACGGAGACAACCGCGGCCCTGGTCTGCATCGAGGGTCAGCGAATCGTCGTCGTGGCTGACTGGATCTCGCCAGTACCTCCCAAGGAAGCAGTAGTCGACATCACGCAGCTCGTGCGCGCCGCATTTCCACGCGCACGCGTGACGACATGGCTGCCGGCCGACGTGCTCGATCAGGCCGACCGCATGCCGATCGTGGCCGCACTTCGCGCGGCGAACATGTACCCGATGCGCGGGGCATACGTGAACGTCGCGCGGGGTGCGCTTTCGCCACTCATCCGTACCGAGGCCAAGGCTCGACGTCTGTTCCAAGTGGACCACGAAGGAGCGAAGCACACCCTCAACGCGATGGCCGGGGGCTACAACTATCCCGTCGACCGCGCGGGAAACCGGAATACGCTCCCCGAGACTGGTCCGCACCGTACCCTCATCGAGGGACTTGAAGCGGCCGTGTACGTGATCTGCTCGCAGCAAGCGGACGTCCTGCCGGAAGGCGTGAACATGGGCGTGAACCCGCAAGGTGTGAGCTATCTGACCACTTTGCCGCGGAGATGAACATGGCAGTCGATCGCAAAATCACGCCCAAGGCGCCGTCGCAGCGCCCGTCGGACTTCTACAAGGGCAAGCAGCAGGGCGGCGCGTACGGCAAGGCCGAGAAGGTCGGCGAGCGCATGTCGGGTGGCCCGATGCGCGAAAAGCTGCATAAGCCGGGTCTCTGATCGTGAAGAAGCGCCGCGAATTCCAGGGTACGCGCTCCGAGTCGCGTCCGGTCGGTGACTTCTTTGCCGAGAAGACGTCGAAGAAGCCGAGCGTCGACGATCGACCGAAGCGCACGCCGCGTGATCGCGGCACCGGCACGTCGCTCGAGCGCAAGCTCCGCGGCAAGGTGATCGGCTGATCCCTCCATGGCCCGCCCGAAGAAGCCGAAAAAGCAGGACGACAAGCCCGCGGTCGAAACTCTGGACGCGCGGGCGCTCGACGCTGAGAAGATCGGCGAAGAGATCGAGAACTGGGCCGATCAGCCCGATTCCGACGCCTACACTGAAGCGGCGACGCTGTATCCGAAGATCGCGAAGTGCTACCAGAACAAGCAGGAGCAGATGGACCGCTGCGAGGAGTACTGGTCCATCTACAACGCCCAACCGGACGAGAATCAGCAGTACTCCGGCAACTCCCAGTGCTACATCCCGGCCGTGCGCAACGCCGTCAACGCGCGCGTGAAGCGCACGCTGGCGCAACTTTTCCCCGTGAACCACAAGCATGTCGGCGCGACCGGACCGGACGGCAATATCCCGTTCGCGCAGATCAGCCTGCTCGAGCATTACATTCGCTCGGCCGCAATCAAGGATGTCGTCCGCGCGGACCTGATCGCGGGCGACGTGACGGGGCAATGGAACCTCTACGTCGACTGGTCGCGCACGCAGCGTCGGATCACCGAACTGATCAAGAAGCCGCCGATTCTCGAAGACCATGAACTGGGCGGGGAGGTCGAAGACCTGGCCGCGGACGACGACGACTGGGACTGGGAAAAGGAATCGAAAGACGTCACGACCGAAGGTCCGGACATCGTTCAGTTCGCCACGGAGGACCTGGCCGTCTATCCACCGACCTGCAACGACATCGAGAAGGCCACTGCGACCGCGATCCGGCTGCGCCTGACGATCGATGCGGTGGAACGGTTCGTCGACGAGGGCGTCTTCGTCGGCGTCGAGGCGAAGGAACTGATCGACAACCTCGCAAAGCCGGACGGCGGCCGCGAGAAATATGTTCCGCCGAAGAAGCGCACCGGCGACGCCGGCATCCGCACGGAAGGCACGTTCAAGTACGCGCTGATCTACGAGGTCCACACGAACCTGGATCTCGGCAACGGAAAAGAACCGTGCTTCGTGTACTTCGCCGGGCAGGATGTGATCCTGGGGATCATTCGCAACCCATTCTGGTCGGGCAAACGGCCGATTATCTCGGCTCCGATCGAGCGCATCACGGGCTCGTTCTTCGGGATTTCGAAGATCGAGCCGGTCAAGTTCCTGCAGTGGAACCTGAACGACTACTGGAACATGGGGCAGGATTCGGCGCAATACAGCCTGCTGCCGATCACCATGGTCGACCCGCTGTCGAGCCCGAACTACCAGTCGATGGTGGTGGGCCTCGCCGCGGTGTGGCTGACGGACCCGAACAAGACGAAATTCGCAAACTTCCCGGCCCTCTATAAGGACGCAATGATGCTCTGCCAGGGCATCAAGCAGGAAATCAACGAGTCGATGGACGTCAACGACGCCATGCTCGGGAAGATGCCCGCCGGCCGGAAGAATCAGGCGCAGATGGCCGCGCAGGCGCAGGCGCAAGAATCCAACATCATCGACAACGCGAAGCGGTACGAGGAAGTCATCCTCAATCCGCTGGTTGAATGGATATTCGAGCTCGACCGGCAGTTCCGTACTGAGGAGCTGACCGTCGAAGTGCTCGGCGAGATCGGCGCGCGCGCCAACCTGCAGACCATCCCGCCGCAGGCGTTCGGCGAGCGCTACTTCTTCCGCTGGTGCGGCACGTCATACCAACAGAACCTGCAGCGCATGCAGCAGATGATTTCGTGGATGAACGTCTTGCGCGGTATCCCGCCGCAACAGCTCGACGGCCGGCGCCTGAACATCGGGCCGATCCTTGAGTACGGCACCGAGCAGATCTTCGGGCCCGAGGTCGCGCCGCGCATCCTGATCGACGAGCGGAATCTGTTCCACCTCGATCCGCAGGACGAGAACCTGATGATGCACAACGGTCTGCCGGCCGAGATCCACCAGGCCGATGACGACCGTGCGCACATCGCCGCACACCTGCAGGCCGCGCAGCTCACTGGTGATCCGTCTGGCCTGTTCCGCGCGCACGTGCAGCAACACCAGCAAGCCATGCAGGCCAAGCTCCAGGCGCAACAGGCACCGAAGCCTCCGCAAGGACAGCCGGGCGTGCCCGGTGGCACAGGGCCAGGTGTCGCGGGCACGCCGCGCCCCGGCGCGCAGCCCGGCCAGCCGCGGCCGCAAGGGCCGGCCGGCATGATTCATCCCGATCAAATTGCATCGCCGATGGCGGGGCCGCGATGAAACGCTTCGTGGCCCGGTGCACGCCGTGGGGAACCATCCAGACCGGCATCTTCTTCCGGTCGCTGTCCGCGATCGAGAAGGACGCCGTGATCGCACATGAGCGCGCGCATCTGATCCGGCGCGATCCGTGGCGACGCCTGTGGTGGCTGCTGACGCTGCAGCTGATCTTTCGCCCGGAATGGGTCTTCGCGCGCGTGCGCGAGCAAGAGCTGGCGGCGGATCAGTACGTGAAGGAGCAGGGGCTGGCCGCAGGCATGCGTATGTTCCTGCGACGGCACCCGCATCCGGGCAGCGCGCTGCATCCGAGCTCACAGGAAAGGCTGGAGGCGCTCCATGGCTGACGCATTTTTCATCTCGCCTTATCAGGTCAAGGCGGAAGGCAAGGACGTCCCGCCGAACGAGATCCAGACCGCGATAAATCAGCTCGCAAGTCAGATGACGACTGCGCTGAACGTGCTCGGCAACGGCGCCAGTCCGCAGTTCGCCGCCGCGATGCTCGCCTGGTTCAACAGTCTGCCGACCAATATGACGGGCCTCCCGGTTGGGGCACTTTGGAACGATGGCGGCACTCTCGCACAGGTACAACCATGAAGAAGATTTTCGCTGGTCTGCTCGCGCTGGTTTGCTCGGCCGCGCTCGCGCAGAATTATCCGTCGCCGACATACAACAACGTCACGAGCCAAGGCACTGCGTCTCTCAATAACGCCACCGTCAGTGGCGCGTTTACAGCGACGGGAACTTTCACGGCTACGGGGAAGGTCGGCCTACCGAACCTCGCCGCACAGGCTGCGAATACCATCATCGGCAATGCGACTTCCTCGAGCGCAACGCCGACCGCGATTACAGTCGCTGGGTGCAACGGCGCTGCGCAGGCGCTTCAGTGGACGAACGGGTCGGGATTCCAGTGCAATTCGTCGATCGCGACTTCGGGGGCGAACGCCAATATCACAAGCCTGTCAGGTCTCACCACTGCACTTTCAGTTGCCCAGGGCGGCACGGGGCGGCAGACGCTCACCACACACGGGATTCTGGTTGGCGAAGGAACGGCCGCGATCAACCAGCTCGCGGTCGGGACTACGGGCCAGGTTCTCGTCGGCTCGACGGGTGCCGATCCGGCATTCGGCACGAGCGTTGCAGGCCTGACATTTACAAGTGCGATTACGCCGCAAACGACTGGCGGCATCATCGGCACGACGCTCGCAGACAACGCGAATGCGGGCAGTGTTGGTGAATACAACGTTCACTCGACCCAGAACACGGCACTCACCAGCGGCACAACGACCAATTGCGATTCCGTCTCCTTGGCAGCCGGAGACTGGGACGTAACCGGGATCGTTACGACTAATCCAGCCGGAACCACAACAACGAGTTCGGTCACGGCTGGCGTCAACACAACGTCCGCTACGTTCGGCACGTTGGCCACGGGTGTCAGTAACGCGGGGCAGCTTATCGGTGTCAGCGTCGCGGGAGGAATTGCCGTTAGCGTTGCCGCTCCGGTGACGCGCGTCAATGTATCGACCGGAACGACGGTCTACCTCGTCTGCAACGCGACGTTTGCGACGAGCACCATGCAGGCAAGCGGCGCGATTCGCTATCGGAGAGTTCGATGAGTACGTTCAATTCGGCCGGCGCGACGGTCATCAAAGCGACGTGCCAAGGTCTGTCGGAACCCGGCGGCCTGAACATTGCCGGCCTGCAGATCGGTGATCTAGTGGTCGCGATCATCCCTGGCGGATTCGAGAGTGGCTTCGAAAAAGTCGTGTCGGTCGCAGGCCAATTGCAGCAATCAATGGATCGAGACTGGTCACCGGTCGACTTCACGTTCTACTTGCTTCGGGGAGTTTGACGGGAAGGGAAACTGGAATAAAAAGTGCGGAACCCTGATCAGGAGATCATCGTGCGCAAAACCATTCTGGCCCATCTCATCGGCCTCGTCTTCCCGGCAGTCGGCGCCGGCAACCCGCCGAACATTCCGGACAATGGTGCGATGCCCGATCAGATCGGTCTGGCCAATGCGGTTCTCGGCATGAACCCGTTCCAGGAAACCGGCTACAACGTCGCAGCGAACACATCCGGCTTCACGCTGGGCGCCGCGCAGATCGCCGGAGCCGCGCAGAACTTCCTGAACCTCACCGGCACGCTCGGCGCTGGCGCGAACGCGCAGTTGCCCACTGTTGCCGCTTTGCTCGCACAGCTTCCGACCGTCGTGCAGAACGCACCCGTCGGCCTTAGTTTCCAGCTGCGCGTCATCAACAGCTCGAGCGGCGCCTTCGCCTGGACGGTGACCACGAACACCGGCTGGACGCTCGGCGGAACTATGTCGATCGCGCAGAACACCTGGCGCGATTTCATCGTCACCATCACCAGCGCGACGACCGCAACGCTCCAGGCGGTCGGTACGGGCACGCAATCGTAAGGGCGACCATGAGCAAGCTCCTGCAGCGACTTCTCGGTTTTCTGTTTCCCGGCGTCGACGACGATGCGGCGGATCTTGGTGGCGATGCTGGGGGTGGCGACGCTGGCGCTGATGCTGCTGGCGGCGCTGATTCTGGCGCTGGCGATCCCGATGCTGATGCTGCGGAGCTCGATGTCGACTTCGATTTCGTCGAGCCGACAGCGCCTGCCCGTCGCGGGACCGCCGATGCCGAACGGCTTGCCGCGCTCGAAGCGGAAGTAGAGCGCCGTGGTCGTATGGTCGATGCGTCGCGCACGACCGCACCAACCGCGCCCGTCACCGATACCGAATTCCAGCGTGAAGAAGAGCGCCTCCGCGATCCGAATCTCGATCCGATGGAACGCTGGCAGATCCAGTCGAACCGGACGTTGCGCCAGAGCCAACAGGCAGCACAAGCGGCGCTGTTTCAGGCGCAGGATCTCCGCGACCAGACGCTATTCGAGTCGAAGATCGCCAGCGACCCGCACCGCGCGCGCTATCGCGATCGCGTCGAGCAGGCCGTGCAGGACGAACGCCGCGCGGGCCGGAATGCCTCCCGCGAGGCGGTCTACTACTACATGCTCGGCAAGGACATCGCGGACGGCAAGCTGAAGCCAAAGGCGAAATCCAAGGCGCCCGCTGCGGACGTTCCTCGCGGCAAGACGCCGGGCGTGCGCTCGACGGTGCCGCCGGCGCGCGGGCAAACCGAACACCAGAAGCGCGCCGCGCGGCTGGCCGACGTGAACATCTGACCAGCACGAGGACACCATGCTGACGAAAATTCTGGCCCTCCTGACGGGCTTCATGTTCCCCGGGGTGACGAACCAGTCGTCGAGCTTCACGTCCGACGTCGAAGCGTACATCCAGGAAGAGGTCGAGCCGCTCGCGCGGCGCCAGCTGGTTGCGTACCAGTTCGGCAAGCCGCTCAAGCTCGACACGAACCGTGGCACGACGTACACCGCGTCACGTTATCAGCGCCTGCCGCTGCCGTACGCACCACTGCAGGAGGGCGTCGCGCCCCCGGGCGAGGCGATGACGCTGCAACAGGTCAGCGCCACCGCGCAGCAGTGGGGTGACCGCGTCATCATCACCGATGTGGCGAACCTCACGATCAAGCACCCGCTGTTCCAGCAAGCCTGCGAGCTGGTATCGCTGCAGATGCCGGAAACGCTCGAGCGCAACACGCTGAACACGTTGCTGTCTTCGCCGCAGGTGAACTACGCCGGCGGCGCCGCAAACCGCGCTGCACTGACGGCGTCGAACGTGATGTCGCCGCACGAATCGAACCGCCTGTTCGCTTCGATGGCGGCGTACGGCGTGCCGCGCTTCAACGGCGACGAGCGCGAAGACATGATGATCGAGGCGGGCGCGTACCGCGATCCGTCGCAGACACCGCGCGTCAAGCAGCACTACGTGGCGCTGATCAGCCCGTTCTCGGCGCAGGACATGCGCGAGAACTCGTCGGTGCAGCAAGCCTGGGCTTACAGCGACGTCAACCGACTCTACAACAACGAGCTCGGCGACTTCGGCGGGATCCGCTACTGCGAAACGAACATGATGCCGTACTGGACGGGCGCTGCTGCTATCAACGGCTCCGCGTCGACGTCGGGCGGTCAGCTCGCGACGGGCACGTACTACATTCAGGTGACGGCCGCGCCGGCTCTGACGTCGGTCGAGCAGACGATCTACCAGGTGTCGTCGTCGATCAGCGTCACGGGCCCGACGGGCTCGATCTCGGTGACCCTGCCGTCGTTCCCGAACTACGTGTTCAACGTGTACATCGGGACGACCTCGAACCCGGCCAACCTCGCCACGGCGATCGGCAATGGCGTTCCGGTGACCGGCGTGCTCGCCGGCCAGGCGACGCAGCTGCAACCGAACCAGACGGTCACGCTGACGGGGATCGGCGTCACGCAGACGCCGCCGGCCGCGCCCGCAAACGGCGTGTCGGTGTTCCCGGTGCTGTTCATCGGCAACCACAGCTACGGCCAGGTGCTGCTCGAGAACCCCGAGTTCCACTACCTGACGGGCGCCGACAAGTCGGATCCGCTGAACCAAACCCGGGTCGTGTCGTGGAAGGTGTTCTACGGCTCGATCCTGCTCAACACGGCCTTCCTGGCCCGCGTCGAATGTGGCTCCACATTCGCGCCGGGCTACCAGGGCGGTACCGTGACCACCCCGTAAGGAGTAACTGATGGCCGCACGTAACTCGCAGGAGCCGGGCAAACCGGCTCCGGGGTCGGCTGATGCCGACGAATTGCTCGGCGGTGCTGCACCGGTCGAAGAAAGCCGCGAAGACCTTCTCGAGCGCATCAAAGCGCTCGAAGCTGAAAATGCCAAGTTGGGCGCCGCGAAGGACATCGCCGAGGAGGAATCGGCTCGCCTGTCCGCGCAGGCGCAGTCGGCGCTGATGACGTCGGGCGTCGTCGAGCGTTTCGCCGGCAAGGCTGAAGACGGCGAGACGGATCTCTGGTGGTACCGCATCGATCTCGCGCCGTGCGGCGGCGAGCACCTGAAGATCAACGGCACGCCGTACTTGCACGGCCACACGTACAAGTTCGACACGGACACCCTGCGCTCGATCAAGGAAATGGTCGCGCGCACCTGGGTGCACGAGAACGACATCAACGGTCACGCGTTCAACCCATACCGGCAGGCACAGAACAAGGTGCTCGGAGGCGGCCCCGTGCCGGCCTGGGCACGATCGTAATTCCCCACCCACGAAAGGAAGACTATGTCGCAAGCCTCTCAGGAAGTTACGGCTGCAACGGTGATCGGCAACTTCACGATCACTCTCCCGGCGCCGAATCAGGCGCAGATCTCGGCCAGCGGTTATCTGGTCGAGGGCGAGGACAAAGCCTCGCTCGACGCCCGAATGGATACCGTGCGCGAGGCGCTCGAACGACAGCAGCGCATGCTCGAAATCCCGGTGCTCCAAGCTCGAATCGAACAGATCGAGAAGGCACGCGAAGATATCGAGCGCGCCTATGCAGACCTCCTTCAGCGCAACAAGGACAAGCAGGCCGGCAGGGCGGGCTCGAAAGCGCTGTCGAGCCAGGAGCAGGCGAATCTGAAGAACGCCCCGCTTCAACTGAAGGGCATCGAGGCCGAGCTCGAGAAGGCACGCAAGAAGATCGCCGACGCGCGCGCGGGGGCGTGAAATGGCCTACCTCCAGGCCCAACAGATCGTCGCGCGCGCATGCGCGATTGCGAAAGCCCCCGGCTGGCTGTCGCAAGGCGGCGTCTATCTGAACATGGTCCTGGAGGACCTCTGGCTGCATCGTGAACTGAAGATCAACCGGGTCACCGAATTCATCACCGTGCAGGCGAACAACTACGGGCCGTTCACGTTGCCGCTGAACTACCTGCGGCCGTACGACCTGTTCTTCCAGCAGAACAACCTGCCGTATTTTTTGCACCCGATTTCGCCGGAAGAGTGGGACCAGGAGTTCAAGGACCCCTCGATCGCGAACTACCCGTACGAGTACATGACGCTGCTGTACGACGAAACGACGGCGCAGGCGAACCAATCGGCGGGACAGCTTTTCATTTATCCGCAGTCGTCCGGGCAGATTGTTCTGACGCATCGGTATATGGTGAAGCAACCGGACATCACGACGCCCGAATCGTCGGCCGTTATCCCGTGGTTTCCGGACCAGAACTACCTGATCAAGGCCACGGCCGCGGAGCTGATGAGCGAGACGGACGACGCCCGTCAAGACTCGTTTCGCGCGCAGTGCGAGGCGATGCTGCGCACGCACCTAATCATGGAGGGCGACGAGCAGCAGGTCGTCAAGTCGGTGCGACTCGACCCGCGGCGCTTCCATACGAATCGCACGCTGAAGCCGACGAAGATCACGGACTAGGGCCATGGCTATCCGCAACGCGAAGCCGGTCCGCTTCACGCCGAAGGGCCTCTGCGATGCGTTCGACGCCACGGACGCCTTCGCCGGCGCGTGCCAGCTCCTGACCAACCTCGTGTTCGATCAGGGCAATCCGGAACTCATCGTCGCGCGACCTGGCGTTGGCGCCGCGGCCACGACGTTCAGCGGCTTCACTTCGCCGACGTACGTCCCCGTGCACACGGTGATCGGCACCGTCGCGTACGGGATGGTGTCGACGGCCCGCAACGCGGGATTCGACGAGCCGTTCGCGTTCAACCTGCTGACGAGCTCGTTCATCACAATCAGCGGGGTGACGTCAGCGAACGTGCCGTCGTCGCCGGCTACGAGCGGGGCATGGACATCTCCGACGATGGCAGTCGTGGGAACCAAGATCCTGATCACGCACCCGGGGTTCAGCGGTCTGAGCACGAACTTCTTCGGCGTGATCGACGTCTCGAATCCCGCCGCGCCGGCCTGGTCGTCGTCGAACCTCGCAACGAACCCGCTCACCGCCGTGCCGACGTCGGTCGCGAACTTCAACAACCGCGCCTACTTCTCGGTCGGCAACGTGCTGAACTTCAGCGACCCGCTGGTTCCGCTCACGCGCACAAACGCGTCACAGGCCGTGACGATCGGCGACACGACTCCGATCACCGCACAGTCGGGCCTGCCGATCCAGACGACGTCGGCGGGCGTGATTGGCGCGCTGGTGGTATTCAAGGCTGGTCAGGTCTGGCAGGTCACCGGCGATCCAGCAACGAACAATCTTGCGCTGAACTACATTTCGCTGACGACGGGATGCGTTTCGCCGCGCAGCGTCGTGCAGGGCCCGTTCGGCATCTTCTTCGCCGGCATCGACGCGCCGTACATCCTGAACTTCCTTGGGACACTGGTGCCGCTGTCGAGTCGGCCCGGCACGGATTTCCCGGCGGACCTGCAGGTGCCATTCCAGAACACCACGCAGCCGTCGCGCATCGCCGCGGCGTTCGCGGGCAATACCTATCGCACCTGCGTGCCGACCCTGATCCAGGGGCAGCAGCAGACCAACGACTACTGGTACGACATCCGGCGCAAGCGCTGGAACGGACCGCACACGTTCGCCTACGACTGCGCGGCGCAGTTCGGCGAGTCGTTCGTTCTGTCCAGCGCGGCGCAGGGTGCGGCTCTCTTCGTGAGCACGACGATCCCCACGTCGAATTCCTCGTATCAGGACGCTGGTACGTCGATCGTCTGCCACCTGCAGTCGTCGAATTTCCCGAAGACCGGGCATATGCAGCAGGTGCAGGTCGTCGAGTCGACGATCGAGTTGGCGTCGACCGGCTTGCAGGGGCAGTTCAACCTGACCGCACTGAACGATCAGTTGACGACGCTCGGCACCACGTTCGTGACGACGCCTTCGTCCGGCAATCAGTGGGGCGGCTTCAACTGGGGTGCCGGTAACTGGTCGGCGAATGCCAGCTTTCCGCATGTCTATACCGTTCCGTGGCCTCGAGCACTCGTGTTCCAGAAGATGTCGATCGACGTCCAGGTGACGCCAGTGAACGCCGTTAAGATCGGCACTTTTTTCGCCCGGTATCAGGACGCCGGCTACACCAATCAGGGGTGAACCATGGCCAACATCATCGGCAATTTGCCTGTCACGCTGCAGAACGGCACGACCGCCGACGCGTCGCAGGTCATGTCCGATCTCAATTACATAGCGAACCAGGTCAACGCGAATGCGATGCCGGCAGACGTGCAGTCGTTATCCGTGAACTCGGTCACCATCACCGCGGTCGGTAACCCTCCTCAACTCCTTACTCTCGCCGCCGCCGGCGATAGTAATGGCGCCGGGATTACCCTTCAGGGTAATGGTGCACTGACTCCAAACAAGACGATTCGAGTGCAATCCGGTCAGTTCCAGATTATCAATACCACGTACACGGTGACGTTGCTTTCCATGGACGATTCCGGAAACGTGACGGTGGCCGGCGATTTACTTGCGGAATCGGACGAGAGGCTCAAGAAGGACTGGAAGCCGCTCGGCGAAGATTTTGTCGAGAGGCTTGCTGCATTGCGCAGTGGAACATACACCCGAACTGACACGGATGCTCGTCAGGTCGGCGTGGGCGCGCAATCGCTGCAGACGCTCCTACCGGAGGCGGTTCGGGCCGATGGGGAGGGGATGCTATCAGTCGCCTATGGCCAGACCGCGCTTACCGCGTGCGTCGAGCTCGCGAAGGAAGTGATGCGCCTACGCGCGCTTCTGGAGCCGGTCAAATGACACTGCCCGCATCCTTTCCGATGTCGATGTCGCAGATCGCCAGCGAGCTGACGCTGTCACTCCCGCTGCACCTTGAGCATCCGTGGGTGCTCGCGCTCGCTGGTAAGTCGGGAGCGCCCGTCAGCTTCTCAAACCTGCTCGGGCAAACGGGCACGGCCACCGGAAACGCGACCGCTACAGCCGGCGGCGGGGGCATCATCGCACCGTTTTCGTCGCCCTGGTTTCGCGGACAGATATCGCAGCTCGGCGCGACGACAGGCGGCCTACCGGGGCTGACCGTATCGATTGCGTTCAGCAGCGCCCCCAACTGGAGCGGCAACATCCTTCTGAAGAACAACACAACTGGCGGATCGGTGGTGCTCCCGAAGGTCAATTCGACCTCATGGCAGGTGAACAGCAACCCGGGGAACATCTTGCGCGCCGGCTTTACAGACAATTTCACCATCACCCCGTCGAATTAGCGGAGACGGGAAACAAAACTACCATCTGCACCAACTGTCGGGGAAAACATGGGAAACCGGACACTCACCGAAGACGACGTCAAAGCGATTGCCGAGCAGATCGAAAGCGGCATCACCCAGCGGTTTCAACTCAACGTCGGCCGCGGGATCCTCGGTCTCGCGTGGCGCGTTTTCATGTACGCCCTGGTCGCCGTTGCCGCCTATGGGGCGGGCGGTGGCCTGAAGAAGTTCTTCTAGGAGATGGACATGCTCGAATCGATCAAATCCGCCATCGAGGCGCGCTTCCAGGCGCTGGCCAACGACGGTCGCGCCTTCGTCGACAAGGTCGAGGAAATCGTGGGCCTCGGCAACGCGGCGAAGGAGCTCACCGACCTGGAGTCGCGCGTGACCTCGATCGTCAACGACGCCGAGGCCACTGCCGAGCAGAAGGTCGAACAGATTCTGCACGCGGTGGGCAAGCTGTGAGCAGCTTCGACGACGCTTTCGAAGCCCTGATGGGAAACGAGGGCGGGTATTCGAACAATCCCGCCGACCCAGGCGGCGAGACGATGTGGGGGATCACCGCGCGGGTCGCGCGCGCGTCCGGCTATCTCGGTCCGATGAACCAGCTCCCACGAGAGACGGCGAAGACGATCGCGAAGAAGCTGTATTGGGATCCGTTGCACCTGGATTCCTTCGATCCGCGCATCGCGTTTCAGATTTTCGATGCCCATTACAACGGCGACGGCGGCCATTACGTGATCTGGATGCAGGGTTCTGCCGGTATCCCGGTCGACGGACTGATGGGTCCGAAGACGATTGCCGCGATCCAGGCGACGCCTCCATGGCGCTTTCTGCTTCGCTGGAACTCGCTGCGTCTGCAGTACTACACGTCCTTGCAGCGCTGGCTGGACTTCGGTCGAGGTTGGGCGCGCCGCATCGCCAAGAACCTATGGAAAGGAGCGGAGTAATGCCGCTGATCCCTATCGCGATGGCGCTCGCGCAGTTTGCGCCGATGATCGCCGGGTGGCTGGGCGGCTCGAAAGCCGAGGATGTCGCCACGAAGGTCGTTGGCATCGCTCAGACCGTCACGGGCCAGTCCGCGCCCGACGCCGCTCTGGCGGCTATCCAGGCCGACCCGAACCTATCGATGTCGTTCCAGAAGGCTGTGCTGGACAACCAGGCGCAACTGGCGCAGATCGACGCGGACCTGTCGAAGGCCGAGCTGGCCGCAGACGTGGCGAACACGCAGTCGATTAACCAGTCGATCCAGGCCGAAGCGAAGGCCGATCACTGGCCTACGTACAGCTGGCGTCCGTTCGTCGGTTTCTGTTTCGGGTTGCTCGGGTTGATCTCCGGCGTGACAGTTGCCGGGGCGTACATGGGCGTTATGTTCTTTCAGGCGAACCCGGCGATCCTGGCGCAACTTCCAGGCATGCTTGGTGCCGAGGCTGCGGTAATGGCCACGATGGCGCCTGTCCTGGGTATCGCTAGCTACTTCCGCGGGAAGATGCAGGCCAACCCAATGATCCCGACGGACAACCGGGGGTAATGATGAACAACCTCGTCCGAATCGCCGCCGGCATTGATACAGCACCACTGCTGCTCGCCATCGCGCGCCAGCCGGGCCTGTGGAATCGCCATAAGGTGCGCAAGACCGCACCGGGCACGCCGCACTCGGACATGTCAGATATCTGGCTGCGCTACAACGACGAGAAACCATACAAGGCGGCGGGTGACTACACCGGGTTCAACGACGCGCATGACGCAATCTTCTACCCGGAGTGGTACATGCTGCCGCAGGCGAGACCGATCGTGTTCGGTCTGATGGCACGCGTAGAAGGCGTTCGACTCGGCGGGGTACTGATTACGAAGATCCCGGCTGGTGGCCGGATTGAGCCGCATGCTGATGAAGGCTGGCATGCCGAGCACTTCAACACGAAGCTCTATGTCGTGCTGCAGTCGAATCCGATGTGCTGGAACCGCGTCGAGGACGAACGGGTCGTCATGGCTCCGGGCGAAGTCTGGTACTTCGACAACACGAAAGAGCATGAGGTGGCCAACGAAGGTCCTGAGGACCGGATCACGCTCATCACCTGTATTCGGTGTGAACGATGATCAAGCATCATTTTTCAGCGGGCGTGTACGTTCGCGAAATGACCCTTGCAAAGGACCACGAAGTGTCGACGCACAAGCATGTGTACGACCACTTTGGATTGCTCGGATCGGGATCGGCGCTGGTCGAATTCGACGGCGAGTTGAGCGTTTACCACGGGCCGTGTGTCGTAGAGATCAAGGCCGGAAAGGCGCATCGGATTCAGGCGCTCACCGATATCACGTGGTTCTGCATCCACGCGACCGATGTCGCCGATCCAGAAAATATCGATGAAGTGCTGATTCAAGGGAGCTGATCATGCCGTGGGGAGTAGCCGCCGGGGTAGTAGGAAGCGTCGCGGGTGGACTCGTGAGCAGCGCCCTGTCTCCCGGCACGTCCGGTGGTAGCGGAGGTGGTAGCGGCGGACCGTCCTATTACATCCCGACCGGGCTCAACACGGCTGATACGACGTGGCAGAACCTGCTGTCGAGCATCAACGGCACGTACAGCGGAAACAACCTTCAGCCTTACGGTCTGGCTTCGCTTCTGGGCGGTCTTCGCGCAAATGAATCGTATGCACCGGGCTACATGAATGCCGCCACGGCGGCAGGCCAGGGCTACACAAACGCTGGGAACGTGCTCACGAACCTAGGCAACTTCGATCTGGCGACACAGAACAACCTGCTGAACGCAGGGCAGAACGTCTACCAGATGGGTCTGGACCCGCAGAACGCACTGTACGACCGGACTCTGAACCAACTCACGCAGCAGACGGGCGCGACGAACTCGATGTACGGGCTCGGCTCGTCGGCGGCAGGCGCGGGTGTGCAGAATCAGGCGCTGTCGAACTTCAACATCGACTGGCAGAACAACCAGCTGCAGCGAGCGGCGCAGGGACTGCAGGCGTATTCCGGCGCGGCCAACACGGCGGGTCGTTACGGTGAGGCGGGCGCCAACGCACTAACGCAGGCGCCGCAATACACCCTGCTTGGCGGCTCGATCCCGTACAGCACCGCGCAGTCGCTCGAAGCAGTACCGGGCAATCTGGCCGGCACCTACGGATCGTTCCTTAATTCGAACGTGTACGGCCCGGCTGAAGGAGTGATGGGCTCGATCATCCCGTACATGAACTACGGGCAGGGCGCCCAGTCTGTTCCGTATCAGAGCCAAGCACAGGGCGCGGGCGCGCTCGGCAGTCTGGTGTCGCAGGGCATTTCGGGGCTCGGGAACAATCCGCAGGTGCAGAACGCGTTCTCGAACTTCTTCAGTCCTGCGAGCGGGTCGTTCAGCGGCGGGGATTTCAGCGGCGCGTTCACGTCGAGCCCGTATTACTCGGGTGGCGGCAACTCGTACGGTTTTACGATGGGGTAAGCCATGGCCGGACTCGCAGGGCTTCCGTACTTCCTCCAGTACCAACAGCAGGCGCAAGAAGAGGCCATGCGGCGTCAGTATGCGCAGCTGCAGCTCGCCGATTTTCAGCAGAAGCAGCAGGAGCGACAACGCCAGCAGGCCGCATTGACCGCCGCAGGCAATGCGCTGCCGCAGCTACTCGCTGGGCAACAGCAGTCCATGCCGCAGATGGCCCCGCCGCCCCAACCGCCGAATCCGGGCCAGCCCTCCGTGCCGGCGCAGCCGTCGACCGCAGGACAGATGCCTCCGCTTCCACCAGGGATGCCCCCGGGCATGGGCGGAGGCACTGGCGCGCCGGGGAAACCGCCGCTGCCGCCGTTCCAGCCGCTGCCGACGACAGGCAGCCCCGCACAGGCTTCGCCGGCGCAGATCCCGGCGCCCCCGGCCGCGCCCAGTGCTCCGCAGCAGACGGGCGGCCCGCTGACGCTCGACAACGCCATCAAGGTGTTGAAGGACCAGGGGCTGTCCGGCGCGGACCTGATGGCCGGCCTGCAGCAGTTGACGCCGATCCTCGACTCGCAGGCGAAGGCGCAGTCAGCGCAGATTCAGCAACAGTTCACGCGCCAGCTGCAGATCGCGCAGCTGCAGGAGCGCTACGACTCGTTGCATCAGCGCGCGGAGGACAACGCCTTGAACCGCGAAGATCGCCGGCAGGCCCGTGCCGAGTCGAACGCGTTGCGCGCTGAATCGATTGCGCTTCGCCGACAGACGATCGCCATGGGAATGGGCGACGATGCGAAGTTCTCGCCGGAAGACCTGAAGTTTCTGGCGGAGCAGGCGCGCGCCGGCGATACGTCGGTCTATCAGAACCTCGGTCGTGGGGCGCAGGGCGCGAAGAACATCATCGCGCTGCGCCGCGAGGTGATGCGGCAGGAGCGCGAAGCGGGCGGTACCGGCGCGGACATCGCCGCAGCGAATGCTGGATTCCAGGGCGAGAAAGCGGCGGCCCGCACAGGTGCTACGCGCGCGGCGAACATCGGTATGGCCGTTGCGGAAGCGCAGAAGACTTTCCCGCTCGTGCGCGAAGCATCCGCCGCGCTGCCGCGTACCGAGTTCCCCGGCGTGAACCGTGCGATGCAGGCAGCGCAAACGGGTACCGGCGATCCGCGCGTCGTTGCGCTTGGCACGGCGCTGAATACGTCGGTGAACGCCTATGCTCGCGCGATCAGCCCGACCGGCGTGCCGACGGTGTCGGACAAGGAGCACGCACGCGAGCTGTTGTCCACCGCCAGCACGCCGGAGCAGCTGAATGCGGTGCTGTCGATGATGGAAAAGGAAATGTCGGCGGCGCGCCAGGCGCCGACCGAAGTGCAGGCACAACAGAAGGCTCGCATTTCCGGCCGCGGTGAAGGTGCGCCGGCGGTCGGCACGATCGAGGGCGGATATCGGTTCAAAGGCGGGGACCCTTCGAAGCAAAGCAATTGGGAGAAGATGTAATGGCCGGCCCGTGGGAGAAATACGCGCAGGACACTGCCGCGTCCGCTACGGGACCGTGGGATAAGTACGGCGGCGCTGCGCCGGCGGCACCGCGAGCTCCTGTCGCGCCTCTCGATCGCTTGCCGCCTGATGGACCGACGCCGGCTCCGGCGTCGAAGCACGCCGATACCATCGCAGAGCGCCTGCTCGGATTGGGCAAGAGCGCGGTCGGGCTCGGTGAGGCCGGTCTGTCAACGGTGACCGGTGCGTTGGCCGCGCCCGTGGGCGCCGCATATGGCATCGGCAAGACGCTCACGAGCGGCAAGTACGGCACGCAACAAGGCATCGAAGAAGGCGACCGAGCGGGTGCCGCCCTGGCCGGCAAACTGACGTACCAGCCGCGCACCGAGGCCGGACGAAATGACATCGATGCAATTGGCAATTCGGGGCTGATGCACGCGCTGCAGGGATTGCCGGTCGAATCGGCGATGATCGCGCGGATCCCGGAAGTGCCACGCGGCGTGCTCGCGACGGGTGAAGGCGCAGCCGGCGCCGCACGTGCTGGCTCGAGTGCCGTCGGCCGCGGTGCCGCGCGCGCTGCTGCTAGTGCGCTGCCGGAAGTCGATCCGCAGACGCTGCAGCTTGCGCGCGAAGCGCATCAAATGGGATTCCGTCTTACCCCAGATATGGTGTACGGGAACAAATATGCGCGCGGCGCTGGTGAGCTGGCCCAAGACAATCCGTTCGTCGGCAAGACTGTGCGCGACCACAACCAACAGGTCTTCAATTCACACCTTGTCAACGCCATTGGTGGCGAGGGCGAGAAGCTGACCCGAAAGACATTCTCTGAAGCTATGGATAGATCGGGTAACGCGATCGGCGTCATCGCCGAGAAGTACCCGTTGCCGATCGATCAGTCGTTCATCACGAAGCTGCGGGAGAACGGCGCGAACCAGTTGCCGGAAGTGCGGGGTGTCGTCAATCGATACGCGCAAATGATCGATGAAGCCGCTGGAAAGCCTGTCACTCTTGTCGGTGGAGGGCGCACCGCCACACCACGGGAAATGCCTGGTCCGGTATTTCGGCGCATCAATACCGCGCTCTCGAAGCAAATCCGCGAGACAGCCAACGGAGATTTGCGGAGTGCTCTACGCGGGCTTCAGGACGATCTCCTTGAGGAACGCGCTAAGTACATGAGCCAGTCCGATCTGGACGCGTACAACGAAGCGCGTCGCCAATATGCAATTGGCAGCACCTTGGAACCACTCGTTGCCAAGTCGTCGACTGGGGATATTTCTCCGGCCGCGCTGCTTGGTGTAGTGACGAAAAATGCGGCGGGGAAATCCGCCATGGCGCGCGGTACTGCCGGTCAGATGGGATTGTTGGCGGACATCGGACAGCGCTTTCTGAAAGAGCGCCCGTCGAGTGGGACAGCCGAGCGCTCACTGTTGCAAAACCTGATGACGCACCCCGTGGGTTCGCTCGCTGCCGGTGGCACCGCGGCGCTGACCGCGCCCGCCGCCGCAGCATACAACCGATTCGGCCCGGAAGTGACGGACCTGCTAATCCAACGGCCTCCTGCCCCATGAGAATCCTCGCGATCGACGTCGGTTCGAACTGCCTCGATTGGCTGATGCGCTGCCAGGAGTGGGGGCACCAGGTCCTCTGGTACGACAAGCCACGCCCGGACGGCACCAATCGTCATGCGGGCGAAGGCATCGTGCCGAAGATCCGCGACTACGACGAGCTGCGGCGGAAGTGGCTCGGCTGGGCGGACCTGATCTACACGCCCGACAACGTCAGCTACCTCGACATGCTCGAGCCGTACCGCCGGATTGGGTACCCGATCTACGGCTGCAACTTGGCGGCCGTCGAATGGGAGCTTGATCGCGAGGTGGGGCAGAAGGTCATGGAAGAGTGCGGGATGCGCATCATCCCCGGCAAGACTTTCCACGACTACGAGTCCGCGATCGCCTACGTGAAGAAGCAGGGCAAGGCGTTCGTGTCGAAGCCGTCGGGCGATGGTGAGCGCGCGATGTCCTACGTCGCCGACAGTGCGGCCGACATGGTCTACATGCTCGGGCGCTGGAACAAGATCGACAAGTACAGGTCGGCGGCGCGCAAGGACGGCTTCATCTTGCAGGAGAAGATCAGCGGCATCGAGATGGCCGTGGGCGGCTTCTTCGGCCCGGACGGCTGGTCGCGAGGCTGGGTCGAGAACTGGGAAAACAAGAAGCTGATGAACGGCGACCTCGGCGTGAATACCGGCGAGATGGGTACCACGGTGCGCGTCGTCCGGCAATCGAAGCTAGCCGACGAGGTGCTGAAGCCCGCCACCGATCACCTGAAGCGGATCGGGTATGTCGGTTACGTCGACGTGAACTGCATGATCCCGACTGACGGGAAGGGCCCGTATCCGCTCGAATGGACGATGCGCGACGGCTGGCCGATCCGTCACAACCTGACCGCGCTGATCGAGGGTGACCCGGCGCAGTGGATGGCGGACAAGATCCGGGGACGCGACACGTTGAAGATCCGCATGGACGAGGTATGTATCTCGGTCCTGATGGCGCTGCCCGACTTCCCGTACTCGAAGATCACGAACAAGGAGTTGTGCGGCATCCCGATCTACGGCGCCGAGGACATGGAGCACCTGCACTTCTCCGAGGTGATGATGGGCACGGCGCCACGGGAGGTGAACGGCAAGGTGGTTGACCTGCCGGGCCCGGTGACGGCCGGCGATTACGTGCTGATCGCGACGGGCACCGGAGAGACGATCACTGGCGCACGCCGGTCGGCCTACAGCGCGATCAAGAAGGTGAAGATCCCGAACAGCCCGTTCTACCGCACGGACATCGGTGTTGGGCGGCTGAAGAAGCAACTGCCCGACTTGCAGCAGATGGGCTACGCGAAAGGGCTGAGTTACTGAAATGAGACGATCCATGCGCGCCGGCTTGATCTCCGAAGAATCGATCAGGACCGCCCTGACCGAAGCCAAGGGAGACATCTTCCTGGCTGCGTCGACGCTCGACTGCACCGCCCACGAGTTGGACGGATACATCCGCTCGTCCGCTGAACTTCAGGGATTCGCCGCGGCGATCGAGAAGGTCAAGGTCGATCCGTCTTACTCGCGCATGAGCAGCGAGCAGTTTGATGCTCGAGTGGCGGATCTCACCCGCGCATACAAAGTGGTCGGCCTTGAGGAACTTCACGGTCTGGCGACGATGAATCACAAGGACAGTGCAGCGATGGCGAAGGTCAAGCTGCAAGCTGCGATTGCCCTGCGAGGCGGTGAACAGCGCGCCGTCGGCGATCGAGAGATCGAGCATGCTCTGTCCGAGCTCAACCAGCTGTATCACGCCAACGCCCCCAGGATCAAAGAGATCCGTCAGACCGTCGTCAAGCTTGAAGATGGTCGGGAAGCGACTCAACGAGTGATCGAACTTCAGCAAGATCAGCAATAGCCTGCAGGCGCTTTCGTTCGAGCAAGTCCCAATCGGGTTCATCGCTTCGGTACACCTGCCACTTCGTCAAGGAAATGTGCCCGAGGCGCGCCATCTCCTTGATGGCGGCCTTGTGACCTTCTTCGCGTGCCACCTTCTTCGGCTCCGTGCGTCCGGACCCGATCCAATCCCAAGCGGGTACCAATCCGGACGCGTCAGGCGCCAACCGTGGACGAATTTCCCATTCCTCAACGGGCCGCAGGCTCTTGCGCATATATGTCACGCACTGGCGAGGAATGCCGGTCTCGGACTCAAGTTGCTCGTCCGTCAATCGTCGCCCGTGGCATGCCCTCCAAATCGCGCGCAGGTCCTCTCCGCGCGGTGTACGCAGGTCGATGCATTCCTCGTGTACGCGCCACGTATGCGGGACCGGAATCACGGTGTATTCGGCGGTATTGGCGTGAGAGCGGGTCAGCCGGTCCATCGTCATCGGGCATTCCACGAAGACGAGGACGTCGGCAGGACCAGCCCGGTCGGAATACGTGTAGCGATCCAGCAATACACCACCGTTGTCTCGCCACCTCGCCAGCTGTCCATCGCTCGCACGATCCCACCATGCCCACATATAGACGGGGAGATCGGCGATCGACGCACTCTTGAAGAACACTGGCTTGATCGTCGTGTACCCGCGGTTCACGAGCACATGGGTGTATCCGGCGAAGGCCTTCCGGATCGAGGCAGCCGTGTCGGATGTGGAATAGAGCTGCATTCCGGTCTGCTACTTGCGTCCGGCTGCCTGCGACGCCGGACAGGGCGCCTCTGGTGCCTCGCATGCCCGGAGCACCGGGCCGACTTGGCCGCCGGCCGTTGCGTTGCGCGTTACCAGAGACCCGGGGTCGTCACCGCCGCCGCACGCGGTACACGCGAGCAGTACAGCAACGGCCAACGAAACACGAAATGCCCCACTGAAGTTCTTTTCCATGACGATCTCCTTGCGCGATGATGGAATCCGCCGATTTGTTGTGCCGAAGAGACATAAAATCGACAGGTTGGACGCAAGGGGGCACATGTGGGGGCATTTCGCAAAGACGAATTCGCGAAATGACTATAGGTATTGGGTGAAGCGGATTAGTGTGAGTCCGGTCCCCGGCACCATCGATTGCGTTGACGCGATTCGACGAAGGTGTAAAAAACCCGCGAGAACTGCAGCGCTCGCGGGTTTTTTGTTTGGCGCACGCACATGCAGCGGCACGCCAGCGCGGTTCGCGATGCGCGTCACTGCGACGAAAACGACGCCATGTGATACTTGGCATGCGTCTTACCGACGAATTCCAACGCAGTTCGCCTCTCGCAAGCCCCCCGTCATGACCGACTCGACCCATCATTATTACGAACCGTCGCAAGGCCACGGCCTGCCGCACGATCCGCTGAACGCGATCGTGGGCCCGCGCCCGATCGGCTGGATTTCATCCCGCGGCAGCGACGGCACGCTCAACCTCGCACCGTACAGCTTCTTCAACGCGTTCAACTATCGCCCGCCGATCATCGGCTTTTCGAGCACCACCGCGAAGGACAGCGTGCGCAACGTGCAGGAGACCGGCGAGTTCGTGTGGAACCTCGCGACGCGCGATCTCGCCGAGCGGATGAACCAGACCTGCGCCGCCGTGCCGTACGACGTGAACGAATTCGAACTCGGCGGCTTGACCGCGGCGCCGTCGCGCCTCGTCGATGTGCCGCGCGTCGCGGAAAGCGGCGTGAACTTCGAATGCAGGGTGACCGACGTGATCCGGCTGCGCGATCATCGCGGCACCGAGACGCCGGCCACGCTGGTGCTGGGCGAGGTCGTTGCCGTCCATATCCGCCATGACCTGCTGAAGGACGGCATTTTCGACACGTTCGGCGCGGGCATCATTCTTCGCGCGGGCGGCCCGTCGGCCTACGTGCACGTGAAGCCCGACAGCCGCTTCGACCTGTTCCGTCCAGACGCGTGATCGATCGCGCGTTGCAGTAAGTCGCAATCGGGCGCACGCGCGCCCGAACCCGAAAGACCCCGTGGAAATCCAGGATTTCACGGGGTCTTTTGCTTCGTACCCTCACATGATCGGGACGCGCCGATCCATCCTTCCCGACGCTCGATCGCCGCTGACTGGCGACCCTGCACCGCAGCAAACCCGGGCCGCGCCGGCTCCGCCGGCCGTACCTCGCGCGCCGCCGCGATTCGCCATGGCAAATCTGCTCACCACGAACGAGCGGCTTGGGCATCGACGCGCGCCGCTGCAAGGCATAGATTTCCAAGGTTGACGTGCTTATCCGCGCGTCAGCTCGCGCGCACGCCGGCAACCGGCCCGCGCGTTCCCAAACAGCGTGAGACACAATCGAGCGTGGAGACGACACGATGAGCCTGTCAGAGCCATTGCGTCTGCATGTGCCGGAGCCCACCGGGCGCCCGGGCTGCAAGACGGACTTTTCCTATCTGCATCTATCGCCGGCCGGCGCGGTCCGCCGCCCGCCGATCGACGTTGCCGCGGCGGACACCGCCGATCTCGCCCGCAGCCTCGTGCGCGTGCTCGACGACAGCGGCAGGGCCGTCGGCCCGTGGGCGCCCGATCTCGACGATGCGCGGCTGATCGCCGGGCTGCGCGCGATGCTCAAGACCCGCATTTTCGACGCACGCATGATGATCGCGCAGCGCCAGAAGAAAATCTCCTTCTACATGTTGAGCCTCGGCGAAGAGGCGATCGGCACCGCGCACGCGATGGCGCTGCGCGACGGCGACATGTGCTTTCCGACCTACCGGCAACAGAGCATCCTGATCGCACGCGACGTGTCGCTCGAGCGGATGATCTGCCAGCTGATGTCGAACGAAGGCGATCCGCTCAAGGGCCGCCAGCTCCCGGTGATGTACTCGGATCGCGAGGCGGGCTTCTTCTCCATTTCCGGCAACCTCGCGACGCAGTTCATCCAGGCGGTCGGCTGGGCGATGGCGTCGGCGATCAAGGGCGACACGAAGATCGCGTCCGCGTGGATCGGCGACGGCGCGACGGCCGAAGCCGATTTCCACACCGCGCTCACGTTCGCGCACGTGTACCGCGCGCCGGTCGTGCTGAACGTCGTCAACAACCAGTGGGCGATCTCGACGTTCCAGGCGATCGCGGGCGGCGAGGGCACGACCTTCGCCGGTCGCGGCGTCGGCTGCGGGATCGCGTCGCTGCGCGTCGACGGCAACGACTTCCTCGCGATCTACGCGGCATCGAGCTGGGCGGCCGAACGCGCGCGCCGCAATCTCGGCCCGACGCTGATCGAGTGGGTGACCTACCGCGCGGGCGCGCATTCGACGTCGGACGATCCGACCAAGTACCGGCCGAGCGACGACTGGTCCCATTTCCCGCTCGGCGATCCGATCGAGCGTTTCAAGCGCCACCTCATCGTGAAGGGCATCTGGTCGGACAGCGCGCAAGACGCGTTGACGGCCGAGCTCGAGGCCGAGGTGGTCGCCGCGCAGAAGGAAGCGGAGAAGTACGGAACGCTGGCCGACGACCGGATTCCGTCGCCGGCCTCGATGTTCGACGACGTGTACAAGGAGCTGCCCGCGCACCTGCGCCGTCAGCGCCAGGAACTGGGAGCGTGATCATGGTGCAACACGAGACACGAACGGCGACGCAGCCGATGACGATGATCCAGGCGCTGCGCTCCGCGATGGACGTGATGCTCGGGCGCGACGGCGATGTCGTCGTGTTCGGACAGGACGTCGGCTATTTCGGCGGCGTGTTCCGCTGTACCGAAGGACTGCAGAACAAATATGGCAAGTCGCGCGTGTTCGATGCGCCGATCTCGGAAGGCGGGATCGTCGGCGTGGCGGTCGGGATGGGCGCGTACGGATTGCGCCCCGTCTGCGAGATCCAGTTCGCCGACTATTTCTATCCGGCGTCCGACCAGATCGTGTCGGAAGGCGCGCGGCTGCGCTACCGCTCGGCCGGCCAGTTCACCGCGCCGATGACGATCCGGATGCCGTGCGGCGGCGGGATCTACGGCGGGCAGACGCACAGTCAGAGCCCGGAGGCGATGTTCACGCAGGTGTGCGGGCTGCGCACGGTGATGCCATCGAATCCGTACGACGCGAAAGGATTGTTGATCGCGTCGATCGAGAACGACGATCCGGTGATCTTCCTCGAACCGAAACGGTTGTACAACGGGCCGTTCGACGGTCATCACGAACGGCCCGTCACGTCGTGGCTCAAGCATCCCGCGAGCGCGGTGCCCGAAGGCTACTACACGGTGCCGCTCGATACGGCCGCCGTCGTGCGGCCCGGCAACGACGTGACGGTGCTGACGTACGGCACGACGGTGCACGTGTCGCTGGCCGCCGCCGAGGAGACGGGCATCGACGCGGAAGTGCTCGACCTGCGCACGCTGTGGCCGCTCGATCTCGACACAATCGTCGCGTCGGTGCGCAAGACCGGGCGCTGCGTCGTCGTGCACGAGGCGACGCGCACCTGCGGCTATGGCGCGGAGCTCGTGTCGCTGGTCCAGGAACACTGCTTCTACCACCTCGAGGCGCCGGTCGAGCGGACGACGGGCTGGGACACGCCGTATCCGCATGCGCAGGAATGGGCGTACTTTCCGGGCCCGACCCGGGTCGGTGAAGCGTTGCGACGCGTGCTGGAGGCGTGAGATGGGGATTCATGTCATCAAGATGCCGGATATCGGCGAAGGGATCGCCGAGGTCGAGCTGGTGGCCTGGCATGTGGAAGTCGGGCAGACGATCAAGGAAGACCAGCCGCTCGCCGACGTGATGACCGACAAGGCGGCGGTCGAGATCCCGTCGCCGGTGACGGGCAAGGTGATGGAACTGGGCGGCCGGATCGGCGAGATGATGGCGGTCGGCAGCGAGCTGATTCGGCTGGAAGTCGAAGGCGACGGCAACCTGAAGGCCGCGGCACCGGTGCGAGAAACGAAGGTAGCAACCGCACCGGTCGCGACGGCGCCGTCGAAGCCGGCGGCCGACGCGCCGGCCGAACCGGCCGAGTTGCCTGCGCAGCCCGCGGCGCCTCGCGCACCGGCGAAACCGCGCCGCGACGAACCGGCCACGCCACCGCGCGCGGCGCTCGCACCAGGCGAGCGGCCGCTCGCGTCGCCGGCCGTGCGTCAGCGCGCGTGGGACATGGGCATCGAGCTGCGCTACGTGCGCGGCACCGGTGAAGCCGGGCGGATCCTGCATGCGGATCTCGATGCGTATGCGCGCACCGGCGGCGGCACCGCGCACGGGTCGCAACCGCGCGGCTACGACGAACGCCACGACGAAACCGACGTGCCGGTGATCGGTTTGCGGCGCGCGATCGCGCGCAAGATGCAGGAAGCGAAGCGCCGCATCCCGCATTTCAGCTACGTCGAGGAGATCGACGTCACCGAGCTCGAATCGTTGCGCACGGAACTGAACCGCCGCCACGGCGACACGCGCGGCAAGCTCACGCCGCTGCCGCTGCTGATCCGCGCGATGGTGATCGCGCTGCGCGACTTCCCGCAGATCAACGCGCGTTTCGACGACGAAGCGGGCGTCGTCACGCGCTACGGCGCGGTGCACATGGGCGTCGCGACGCAGACGGACAACGGCCTCACGGTGCCCGTGCTGCGCCATGCGGAAGCGCGCGACGTGTGGTCGATCTCGACGGAAATCGCACGGCTCGCCGACGCGGTGCGTGCGAATCGTGCGCAGCGCGACGAGTTGAGCGGATCGACGATCACGATCTCGAGCCTCGGCGCGCTCGGCGGCATCGTCTCGACGCCGGTGATCAATCATCCGGAAGTCGGCATCGTCGGCGTGAACCGGATCGTCGAGCGGCCGATGATTCGCGACGGCGCGGTCGTCGCGCGCAAGATGATGAACCTGTCGTCGTCGTTCGACCATCGCGTCGTCGACGGCGCGGACGCGGCCGAATTCATCCAGGCCGTGCGCGCGGTGCTCGAACGCCCGGCACTGCTGTTCGTGGAGTGAGCCGATGAAGAACGAACACACCACACTGCTCGTCATCGGCGGCGGCCCGGGCGGCTACGTCGCCGCGATCCGCGCCGGCCAGCTCGGCATTCCGACCGTGCTGGTCGAACGCGACCGGCTCGGCGGGACGTGCCTGAACATCGGCTGCATTCCGTCGAAGGCGTTGATCCACGTGGCCGACGCGTTCGAACAGGCCTGCGGTCATGCCGGTGAAGGCGCGCTCGGGATCCGCGTGCGCACGCCGGAGATCGACATCGCGAAAAGCGTCGCGTGGAAGGACGGCATCGTCGACCGGCTGACGCGCGGCGTCGGCGCGCTGCTCAAGAAGAACGGCGTGCGCGTGCTGCACGGCGAAGCGCGCGTGATCGACGGCAAGACCGTCGAAGTCGTCAGCGGTGGCCATGCGGTGCGGATCGGTTGCGAACACCTGTTGCTCGCGACCGGTTCCGAACCGGTCGAACTGCCGTCGATGCCGTTCGGCGGGCATGTCGTGTCGTCCACCGACGCGCTGTCGCCCGCAACGCTGCCGAAGCGGCTGGTCGTCGTCGGGGCCGGCTACATCGGGCTCGAACTCGGGATCGTCTATCGCAAGCTCGGTGTCGACGTCAGCGTCGTCGAAGCGGCCGAGCGCGTGCTGCCTGCGTACGATGCCGAACTCGTGCGGCCGGTTGCCGATTCGCTCGCGCGCCTCGGCGTGCGGCTGTGGCTCGGCCACAAGGTGCTCGGACTGGACGAGCACGGCGCGGTGCGCGTGCAGGCGGCCGACGGCGCCGAGCAGACGCTGCCGGCCGATCGCGTGCTGGTTGCCGTCGGCCGCCGGCCGCGCGTCGACGGTTTCGGGCTCGAGTCGTTGCTGCTGGATCGCAACGGCCGCGCGCTGCGGATCGACGACGAATGCCGGACCTCGATGCGCAACGTGTGGGCGATCGGCGACGTCGCCGGCGAACCGATGCTCGCGCATCGCGCGATGGCGCAAGGCGAGATGGTGGCCGAGCTGATCGCCGGCCGGCGTCGCCGGTTCACGCCCGCGTCGATTCCTGCCGTGTGCTTCACCGATCCCGAGATCGTGACGGCCGGCTGGTCGCCGGACGATGCACACGCGGCCGGCGTCGATTGTCTGAGCGCATCGTTCCCGTTCGCCGCGAACGGGCGTGCGATGACGTTGCAGGCAACCGACGGGTTCGTGCGCGTCGTCGCGCGGCGCGACAATCACCTGATCGTCGGCTGGCAGGCGGTCGGGCGCGGCGTATCGGAGCTGGCCGCGGCGTTCTCGCAGTCGCTGGAGATGGGGGCGCGGCTGGAAGACATCGGCGGCACGATCCACGCGCACCCGACGCTCGGCGAAGCGCTTCAGGAGGCCGCGCTGCGTGCGCTCGGACACGCGCTGCATATCTGACGTGCAAGCCTGACAGGGTGCCGCCGGTGCGTGACGCATGCATCGGTGGCGCTTGCGGCATCCGGCGTCATTCACGGGGTTTCATTCGGTATCCGTAATGACGTGATGCCGACATTCCGCGTGCTTATCCAGTTGTCCCGATTGCATTGCGTTTCGTCCGATCCGATTCGGCAAGCCGACGCCGCTTGCTCCCCGGTTCCGTCGAGGTCACACCGAAATCACATGCGGCCTGCGATCGTGCGCGTGGCATCGTCATCGCACACCGTCTTCCGAAGCGTTGCTCAATTTACCGTTGCGTGCCGGTGCACCGGCAACCCGATCCCGTTCCCTCTACGACGAAGAACGGCGCGGACGTTCGTCGAGCGGGCACGATGCAATGGCGTAGCCGTGCCGGGCATCGAACGCCCGGCACGGCGCCCGACGAGGCCGTAATTTTGCGAGATGTGCGAAGGGTTGCCGCCGCCGCGTCGACCGACGATCATGTCGATAGCCGGAAACCGGGCCGCCTCGGGCCCGCCAACGCAGGCTCCACACGGAAGAACCGGACATGAAACTGCTGCTCGTCGGCGCGACCGGACTCGTCGGGCGCCATGTTCTCGAAGTCGCGCTGGCCGATGCGCGGGTCGATCAGGTGATCGTCCTTGCGCGCCGGCCGTTGTCGCCGCACCCGAAGATGCGCGCGCTGGAAGTCGATTTCGACCATTTGCCCGACGCGGCCGACTGGTGGCGCGCGGATGCGGTGATCTGCACGCTCGGCACCACGATGCGGGCCGCTGGTTCACAGGCGGCGTTCCGGCGCGTCGATCGTGATTATCCGCTCGCGGTCGCGCGGCTCGCGCACCGGCACGGCACGCCCACCTACGTGCTGAATTCCGCACTCGGCGCGGATGCCGCGTCGCGCATCTTCTACAACCGCGTGAAGGGCGAGGTCGAACAGGCGCTCGCCGGCGTCGGGTTCGATTCGCTCACGTACGTGCGACCGGGCCTGATCGGCGGCAGTCGTGACGAGTTCAGGTTCGGCGAACGGCTGTTCGTGTTCGCGCTGAGCGCCGCCGGGCCGGTGCTGCCGGCGAAGTGGCGCGTGAATCCCGCGCCGCGGATTGCGCGCGCATTGCTCGACGCCGCGATCGACGCGCGGCCGGGTGTGCAGGTCGTCGCATCGGAGCGGCTCGTTTGAACCGGGGGCACCGGGTGGCTTGGATGGCGCTGCGCCGCCACGCGGCATGCGCCGGCTATTGGCTTGCGAAGCCGTCAAGCCCGTCGAACTGTTCGGTGATCTGTCGCGCGAGCGAACGCATGGTCGGTTACTGCTTCGGCGACGCCGATGCGGGCGAAAGCGTCGTGCTCGCGATCCTGCCCGAGGACGAAGGGGCGTGCAGCGTGCATGGCGGCGTGCGTGGGCCGGATGCCGGTGCGCGTCAGATTCGCAAGGCTGCTTCGTCATGCAGAGCAATGGCAGGACTTCCACCCGCGCCGACTTGCGATGAAGACATCGTTTGCATCGTCGCCGCCGGTTGCCGACCGTGTTGTCTCGCCGGCATCCGGCGGCGCGAAGAAAGCGACGATGACTGCCCGCGATCCGGCATCGCCCGCCTACGCTGATCTTTCACCATCCCAACAGTTTGCTTGCAGTGAAACCGATCGAACACATCCCGATTGTGCGGGCGATTTCGAGAGTCGATCGATACCGGGTAATCACCGATATCTCGCAAGTTGTATATACAAGATCATCCGCTGGCAACGTCGGCACACGTGGTGCCTGTTGCGCGCCAGCGTGCAGACCGTGCGTGCGTGGCGCATGCCGGCGATCCACGGCGCCCCGCATCCTTAGAGCCGAAAGGGCGGCTCGCAGCTTCCTGTCCCGTTCAAACCATGTGTGGTCCTGAGTATTTTGGAGATTGACCCGTGTCAACGAATTCCAGTGGAAAAGCCGGCGGACTGATCGAGGTTCGCTCGATCGACTTCATTCCCGACGCCGAGCGCCACGGCGGCCTGCTGAGCCAGTTCACGTTGTGGTTGTCGGCCAACATGCAGATCACGGCCATCGTCACGGGCGCGCTCGCGGTCGTGCTCGGCGGCGACGTGTTCTGGTCGCTGGTCGCGCTGCTGCTCGGCCAGCTCGTCGGCGGCGCTGTGATGGCGCTGCATGGCGCGCAGGGGCCGCAGCTCGGGCTGCCGCAGATGATCTCGAGCCGCGTGCAGTTCGGCGTGTACGGCGCGATGATTCCGATCGTGCTCGTGTGCCTGATGTACATCGGCTTTTCCGCAAGCGGCTCGGTGCTGGCCGGGCAGGCCGTCGCGCAACTGCTGCACGTCGACGACGCGGCCGGCATCCTGCTGTTCGCGGCCGTGATCGTCGTGCTGACCGTGTTCGGCTATCGCGCGATCCACTTCGTCGGCCGGATCGCGAGCGTGGTCGGCATCGTCGCGTTCGTCTATATGTTCACGCAATTGTTCGCGAACCACGACATCGGTGCACTGCTCGCGAACAAGCATTTCTCGCTCGCGAGCTTCCTGCTGTCGATGTCGCTGTCCGCATCGTGGCAAATCGCGTTCGGCCCGTACGTGGCCGACTATTCGCGCTACTTGCCGCGCTCGACGTCGTCGGTCGCGACGTTTCTCGCGGTCGGCCTCGGTTCGGTGCTCGGCGCCCAGGCGGCGATGGTGTTCGGCGTGTTCGCGGCCGCGCTCGCCGGCAGCCAGTTCGCGCACCATGAAGTGTCGTACATCGTCGGCCTGGGCTCGACGGGCGCCGTGGCCGCGTTGCTGTATTTCAGCATCGCGTTCGGCAAGGTGACGGTGACGGCGCTCAACGCGTACGGCAGCTTCATGTCGATGGCGACGATCGTCAGCGGTTTTCGCGGCAAGGGCGCGGTATCGTCGAAGAGCCGCCTCGTATACATCTTCGGGATGATCTGTGTGTCGACGCTGATCGCGCTCGCGGGCCGTCATTCGTTCCTGAAGGAATTCACCGCGTTCATCCTGTTCCTGCTCGCGTTCTTCACGCCGTGGAGCGCGATCAACCTGGTCGACTACTACTGCTTCACGCGCTCGCGCTACGACGTGCCGGCGCTGTCCGATCCGGATGGCCGCTACGGCCGCTGGAACGTGATGGCCATCACGATCTACGTGGTCGGCATCCTGGTGCAACTGCCGTTCATGTCGACGCACATCTACACGGGGCCGCTCGTCGATGCGCTCGGCGGCACCGACATCTCGTGGATTCTCGGCCTCGTCGTGCCGGCCGTGCTGTATTACATCGGCGCCCGCGCGTCGCGACGCAGCATTCCCGAGCGCCTGATCCTGCCGCTCGAACGCGGCGAAGTGCACCACTGACGACACGTCTCGCGCATCGGGCCGGCAGGTCGCCGGCCTGAGCGTCGCGTCGAGCCGGGCGCCGCCTGCGCCGGGCTCCCCCACATTCCCTTTCATGCGATACCGGTGCGGTAGCGACTGCTGCGCCCGGTATCGCTTCATTCTCTAACCATTGAATAGTATGACTAACGAAATGAAAACCCGCGATGGCGATTCCCGGGCGCGGCCGCTGCATGCCGGTCTTCGCATGACGGTGGCGGCCGCATGCCTCGCCGCGTCGGGCACCGCGCTCGCGCAGGACGGCGTCACGCTGTACGGCGTGATCGACGAATTCGCGCAGTACGTGAATACAGGCAACGGCTATACGGCGGCGATCAATTCGGGCGGCCAGTGGGGCAGCCGGTTCGGGCTGAAGGGCGGCGAGGATATCGGCGGCGGGCAGAAGATCGAGTTCGCGCTGGAAAACGGCTTCAACCCGAACGACGGCTCGCTCGCGAGTGCCGGCACGTTGTTCAACCGGCAGGCGTGGGTCGGCGTGGCGGGGCAGTGGGGCAAGGTCCGCGCGGGCCGGCAGAATTCGCCGCTGTTCAACGACCAGGGCGGACAGGACGCGTTCGGCGGCGTCACGCAGGCGTCCGGCATGGACAACCTGACCGTATTCGCATTCCGCACGAGCAACACGCTGTCATACCAGACCCCCGAGATCGCCGGTTTCCAGGGCGGACTGTACTTCGGCTTCGGCGATGCGGGCGGCGTACGCTCGGCCGGCTCCAGCCAGCAGTTCGACCTGACCTACGAGCATGGCCCGTTCGGCGCATTCGTCGCGGGCCAGTGGTTGAAGAACGCCGCGGCGACCACGACCGATCGCACGATCATGGCCGGCGCGTCGTACGCGATCGGCAAGGCCACCGTGTATGGCGGTTTTTCCGCGGTGAAGTGGGCCGACCTCGGGATCGATTCGCGCGTGTACGGCTTGTCGGTCAAATACCAGTTCAATCCTGCGAACACCGTCGCGCTCGGTTACGCGTACCTGCACGACCAGTCGTCGCAAGGCAACAATGCGGACCAGCTCGGGCTGATGTACGAATACGACCTGTCGAAGCGCACGAGCTTCTACGGCGCGCTGTCGTACCTGCGCAATCGCAACCAGGCCGGCTACACGCTCGCCGGTGCGGCGAACCCCGGCCTGCCGCTCGCGTACCCGGGCGCCAATGCGCGCGGCGTGCAACTCGGCATCGTGCATCGCTTCTGACGCACGCGATGCGTCGGGCCGCGTGTGCCCGGTGCATGCGCCCGCCGCACACGCGCCGTCATTTCCCGAGCCGTTCCGCGAGCGAGTAGCGCTGCATGCAACGCTCCATCGCGTCGAGAAACGCGTGCTCGGCCGCATTCATCTTGCGATCGCGATGCCACAGCAGGAACACGTCGACATCGACGAGCCCGTCGTCGGGCGGTAAGCGCCACAGCCGTTGTTGCGCGATGTCGTCGCGCACGATGTGCTCCGGCAGGCAGCCGATCCCGTAGCCCGCGAAGATCAGCCGCCGCACTTCCTCGAGGCTCGGCGACGACGCGACGATGCGCCCCGTGAAACCCTTCTGGTCGCGGAACACGGTGAGCGGCGACAGGCTGTCGCCGATCTGGTCGCTCGTAAACGACACGAAATTCTCCGCGAGCAGGTCGTCCATCCGCAATTGCGTCTGCCCGAACAGCCGGTGATGGCGGCCGCAGTAGATCGCATAACGCTGGCGGAGGAAGCAGCGCATCTCCAGCTTGTCGTGCGGCGTGCGGCACAGGCCGAGCCCGGCGGTGGCCGTCTTCTGCAGCAGTGAAGAGAGAATGTCCGACGAGCGCATCACTTCGATCTGCAGATCGATACGCGGATACGCACGATGGAAATCCGCGAGGAACTCGTCGTAGACGGGCGATTCGATACGGCTCACCGTCAGCAACCGGATCGAGCCGGTCAGATCGGCCGTGCTGTCGTCGATTTCGGTCTCGAGGCGCGAAATGCCGCCGTAGATGTCGCTCGCGATCCGGTACACGGCTTCGCCGGCCGGCGTCGGCGCGAAGTGCGCGCCGCGCCGCTCGATCAGCCGGCGCTCGAGCGTCTCCTCGAGCCGCCGCAGCGCCTGGCTGACGGCCGGCTGTGTGACGTGCAGGCGGGCAGCCGCGCGGCTCACGCTGCGCTCCTGCATGATCACCAGATAGGTGCGCAGCAGGTTCCAGTCGAGGCGGTCGTTCAGGAAGGGGGCGAGGTCGGGGCGCATCGGGTCTCCGGGCGAGGCGTCAGACTAGACATTAGTTGAATTTATACGGCGAATAATAACTTGAAATTTGACTAATGATTTGCGGTCGCCGATAAAGGAGGGGCGCCGCAGCGTGCGGCGCGAGGCCGCGACAGACGGCCGTCCACGATATTGCGCGTCGCCCTGCCGCGGCGCGCGTCAGGAGCCCGCATGACCCAGTCCCTTCCTTCCGCCCGCCAGCCGGCACGTGCCGCGACAGCCGCGTTCATCGGCACGATGATCGAGTGGTACGACTTCTACATCTACGCGACCGCTGCCGCGCTCGTATTCGGCGAACTCTATTTCCCGTCGCACGACCCGTTCGTCAGCACGATGGCGTCGTTCGCGACGTTCGCGGTCGGCTTCTTCGCGCGCCCGCTCGGCGGCGTGATCTTCGGCCATCTCGGCGACCGCATCGGCCGCAAGAAGGCGCTGATGACGACGCTGATGATGATGGGCGTCGCGACCGTCTGCGTCGGGCTGCTGCCCGATTATTCGAAGGTCGGCATCCTCGCGCCGGTGCTGCTCGTTGCGCTGCGCGTCGTGCAGGGGATCGCGGTCGGCGGCGAATGGGGCGGCGCGGTGCTGATGGCGGGCGAGCATGCGCCGCAGGGGCGCCGCACGTTCTTCGCGTCGTTCGCGCAACTCGGCAGCCCGGCCGGGCTGATCCTGTCGCTGATCGCGTTCCGCGCGGTCACGTCGATGGACAAGGCCGACTTCCTCGCCTGGGGCTGGCGCCTGCCGTTTCTCGCGAGTTCGGTGTTGCTCGTGGTCGGCATCCTGATCCGGCTCGGCGTGAACGAGTCGCCGGAATTCGCGCGGGTCAAGGAAGCCAACCGCACGGTGAAGCTGCCGGTCGCGGAAGTGTTCCGTTCCGCGTCGGGGCTCGTGCTGCTCTGCATCGGCGCGAACACGATCGGCATCGCGGGCGTCTATTTCACGAACACGTTCATGATCGCGTACACGACGCAGTACGTCGGCGTATCGCGCTCGCTGATCCTCGACAGCCTGTTCGCGGTGGCGATCATCCAGTTCTTCGCGCAGCCGCTCGCCGCCTGGATCGCCGAGCGCATCGGCGGGGCGCGCTTCCTGAAACTCGCGGCGCTGCTCGCAATGATGTCGCCGTATCCGATGTTCATGCTCGTGCAGGGCGGCACGTCCGCGTCGCTGATCGCCGGCATCGCGCTCGCCGTCGTCTGCATGGCCGGCTTCTATTCGGTGATCGCGGGCTTCGTCAGCGACGTGTTTCCCGCACACGTGCGTTATTCGGCGATCTCGCTCGCTTACCAGATTTGCGGCGCCCTCGCGGGCGGCCTGACGCCGCTCGTCGGCACGTGGCTCGCGCATCGCTTCACGGGGCAGTGGTGGCCGCTCGCGGTGTTCTATACGTGTCTCGCCGGTATTTCGCTGCTCTGCATCGTCGCGCTCGATGCGCGCCGCGCCGCGCAGCCGGCCGCCGCCGAAGCGCTCGGCTCGCATTGAACCTCAACGAACGAATCGATCTGGAATGCATATGAACGACCTGCTGGAAATCGACGGCGCCCGACTGTGGCAGAGCCTGGCCGACATGGCGCGCGTCGGCGCAACCCCGCGCGGCGGCGTGCGGCGCCTCGCGCTTACCGATGACGACCGGCGCGGGCGCGACCTGTTCGCGCAATGGTGCCGCGACGCGGGGCTGACGGTGAGCGTCGACGCAGTCGGCAACCTGTTCGCCCGGCGCGACGGCGCCGATGCGCGCGCCGCGCCGGTGCTGATCGGCAGCCATCTCGACACGCAGCCCGAAGGCGGCCGCTTCGACGGCGTCTACGGCGTGCTCGCCGCGCTCGAACTCGTGCGCACGCTGAACGACGCGGGCATCGCGACCGACAAGCCGCTCGAGATCGTGTCGTGGACCAACGAGGAAGGCGCGCGCTTCGCGCCGGCGATGCTCGGTTCGGCCGTATTCACGGGCGCGTTGCCGCTCGACGACGCGCTCGCGAAGCAGGACGCCGACGGCGTCACGCTCGGCGCGGCGCTCGACGCATGCGGCTATCGCGGCACGCGCGCAACGGGCGGCGCGGTCGACGCGTATTTCGAGGCGCACATCGAACAGGGGCCGGTGCTCGAGGCGAACGGCACGACGATCGGCATCGTCACGGGCGGGCAGGCGATCCGCTGGCTCGACGTGACGGTCACAGGCGTGGCCGCGCACGCGGGCACGACGCCGATGCCGTATCGCAAGGACGCGTATTTCGCGAGCGCGCAGATCGCGCTCGAACTCGAACGGATCGTCGCCGGCTACGCGCCACGCGGGCTCGCGACGATCGGGCAGGTCGGGATTCGCAACGCATCGCGCAACACGATTGCCGGCGACCTGACGTTTACGGTCGACCTGCGTCATCACGACGATGCCGAAGTCGATGCGATGGAGCGCGACCTGCGCGACGCATGCGCCCGCGTTGCCGCCGCGCGCGGCGTGCAGGTGGCGATCGATACCTGCTGGCGCAGCCCGGCGACGCCGTTCGACCGCGATTGCGTCGGGCTGGTCGCGCAGGCGGCTGCCGCATTCGGCTACACGCACGAGCGGATCGTGAGCGGCGCCGGCCACGACGCGATCCTGCTCGCACGCCGCTTCCCGACCGCGATGGTGTTCATTCCGTGCGTCGACGGCCTGTCGCACAACGAAGCCGAGGATGCATTGCCCGACGACGTGACGCGCGGCACGAACGTGCTGCTCCATGCGGTGCTGGCGCGCGCGGGCATCGCGACGCGCGTCGAAGCGCCGGCTGCGACGCACGGCGCCTGATACGGCGAATCGACGAGGACCACCATGAAAACCTATTTCCATCCCGAACAACTGCTGCACCATCCGCGCAGCTATCTGTCGCGCGGCCAGATGCGCGAGCCGCAGGAAGTGCCCGAACGCGCGGCGCGGCTCGTCCGGGCCGTCCGGTCGCTCGACTTCGACGTGCGCGAGCCGGCCGACCGCGGCACCGCGCCGATCGCGGCCGTGCACGACATGAACTACCTGCGCTTTCTCGAGGAGGCGCACCGCGACTGGAAGCGGATGCCCGACGACTGGGGCGACGAAGTGATGTCGAACGTGTTCGTGCGCGATCCGAACCCGCTGCGCGGCGTGCTCGCGAAAGCCGCGCGCTATCTCGCCGACGGCAGTTGCCCGGTGGGGGCGAACACGTGGCGCGCGGCGTACTGGTCCGCGCAGGGCGCGCTGGCCGCGGCGGCCGACGTCAACGACGGCGCACGCGAAGCCTACGCGCTGTGCCGGCCGCCCGGCCATCACGCGCGTCGCGATGCGGCCGGCGGCTTCTGCTACCTGAACAACGCGGCGATTGCCGCGCAGGCGCTGCTGGGTCGCCATCGCCGCGTCGCGATCCTCGATACCGACATGCATCATGGTCAGGGCGTGCAGGAGATTTTCTACGGCCGCGACGATGTGCTGTACGTGTCGATTCACGGCGACCCGACCAACTTCTACCCGGTCGTTGCAGGTTACGAGGAAGAGACGGGGGCGGGCGCCGGCGACGGCTTCAACCTCAACCTGCCGATGCCGCACGGCGCGCCGGAGTCGGCGTTCTTCGAGCGGCTCGACGACGCGCTGCGCGCGCTCGCGCGGTTCCAGCCCGATGCGCTCGTGCTCGCGCTCGGCTTCGACATCTACAAGGACGATCCGCAATCGCAGGTCGCGGTCACGACCGACGGGTTCGGCCGGCTGGGCGGCGCGATCGGCGCGCTCGGATTGCCGACGGTGATCGTGCAGGAGGGCGGCTATCACCTCGAGAGTCTCGATGCGAACGCGCGCGCGTTTTTCGGCGGGTTTGCCGCGGGGCGCTGACTGACGCGGCGGGGCCGGATCGGGGTGCGCGCGGTTCAAGTTTTCCGCGTGCACGCCGATAATTCGCGCATATGCTGGATGGATGCACGAAGGAGGGCCGCACGATGACACCCGGCCAAATCACCCGCACGACGATCGCGCTCGCGATGCTCGGCGCAGGGCCGCTCGCGGGCGGCGCGGAACCGTCGATTCCGCTGCGCGTCAGTCTCACCATTCCGGAAACCTGCACGATCGGCCCCGCCGTTCGACAGGCCGTCGATGCCGACATGCCGAGCGTCAATTGCGCGCTCGGCACGCCGTTCGTGCTGAGCCGTGCGCCGCTGCCCGACCGGCGATCGATGCCGCGCAGCGTCGGCGCGAGTCCGGCGCCCGCGTGGACCGTCACGTTCTGAGCGGCGCGCGCTCCGTCGTCCCGTCGTTTCCGCTAGAAACTGATCGTCGCGGTGATCGTGTCGCTGTAGTTGCCCGGCGCGGGCGTGGTTTGCGCCGGCACCGCGCCGTACACCGTCACGACCTGCGACGTGCCGGTGCCGACGCCCGTGACCGTCGCGCTGCCGCCCGTGCCGTCGCCCCACGCGATCGAGCGCGCCGCGTCCGTGTACAGCCCGTAGTTGATCGTCCCGCCGCCGCCGCTGCGCTGCATCTGGCGCGCCGTCACGTTGCCGCTGCCGCCGCCGTTCAGCGCGATCTTCCACGCATCGCCGTTGGTGCATTGCGCGGTGATCGAGCCGGTTGCGGCGAGCGCGCCCGACAGCACGCTCGCGGTGCCGAAGTTGACGTTGGTCGCGCTGATGTTGCAGTTGTTGATCACGTTCGCCGTCGCGCTGAACGGGAAGGTTCCGTTCGACGTGGTCAACGACGCGCAGGTCGGCGCGCCGAGCAGGTAGAACCCCACGTTGATCGATGTCGTGTTGCCGCCGAACGTCTGCGAGTAGGCGGTCGTGCTGTTGCCGGTCGTCGGAACGGTCGGCTGGTTCGCGGTGATCTGTCCGTAGATCGTGACCGTGGCGCTCGCGCTGGTGCCGAGGGCGGGTTTGACGAGCGTGACGGAGGCGGGCGTCGTGCCGGAATAGATCGAACCCCACGCGACGGAGTGCGCGGCATCGAGGTAGAGGTCGTACTGCATTGCGTTGGTGCCGTTGACGAGGCTGCGCGGACTCGTGCCGCCGAGACTCAGGCACACGAGCACGTTCGGCGTCAGCGTGATGGCCGACCACGTGCACGTGATGCTGACGGTGCCGGTCGCGGCGACCGATGCGCGCGAGATCGGGCTGACCGAGCCGAAGTTGACGGTCGACGCGGTGGCCGTGCACGTTTCGGCCTGAGCGTGACGCGGCATGCCGCACCATGCGACGCACGCGACGACGAGCAGCAGCACGATCCTCATGGCGCCGCCTTGCAGGCGAGCGGGCCGACGGTCGGCAGCGTGCCGTTGGCGGGCGCGGTGAACGCAAATTCCGCGACGCAATGCTGCGTGCCGTAATCGATCGCGAGATGGTTGTCGTCCTTCAGCCCGTCGACGAACGTGAGCCCGTCGTAGCCGACGATCGTGTCCGCGCCGCTTTCGGCGTGATGCACGCGCGCGCCGGCCGGCAGCGGCTTGCCGGCGGCATCGTGCAGGATCACCGACGCCGCGCGATAGCGCGACACGCCGAAATGCGCGACGACGCCCGATTGCGCCCGCGGCACGACCGTCATCGACGTGCGGGCGATCCGCGCGTCGGCGGGCAGCTTCATCGAGTCGATCGCGACCTGGTTGTTCTGGTACGCGTTCAGGTCGGGCACGAGCAGGTGTCCCGCGCGGTCGGTCGTGCCGATCACGCGGTTCTCGTGCAGTACCGGGATGCCGGCGACGCCATCGGTCGACACCAGTGCGAAGCCGTCGTCGATGCGGCGCGACAACTGCAGGCTGCGGTCCATGAACACGAGTGCGCCGCTGACGTCGAGCGATGCGCCGGTCTGTCGATCGATGCTCTGCGCGCCGGCGATGACTTCGCCCGCGTGGCCGAGGTAGCGCAACTGCGCCTGCCGGTAGGGCACCGCGCCCGTGCCGCCCGTCTGCACGCCCCAGCCCCAACCGCCGTCGTAGTCGGGCGGGCGGCTCGCGTCGACCGTGTAGTTCGACTGGCCGCGCTGGCGGCCGACGGTCGTGTTGATCGACGTGTTGCGGCCGAGCCCGATGTTCAGCGACACGAACGCGCCGTTCGCGCCCTGCTGCGCGAAATCGCGGTAGGCGCTCACGCTCAGCGACGCGAGATCGCCGAAGCTCAGCGTGTACGACACGGTGCCGATCCGCGCGCTCGGGCCCTGCGGCAGCCGGAAGCCGATATAGCTGAGCGACACCGTCTGGCGGTGCATGAACGGCAACGCGAGCGTCGCCTGGTCGGTCGCCGCCGGCACCGGCGCACCGTCGCGCGACGCGAGGTCGCCGTAGCGGCCGAACGCGCGGATCGTCTGCGCGTTGATCGAGAAGCGCGGTTCGATCAACTGGTAGCCGACGCTCACCTGCGTGCCCGGATAGCGGCCGACGCTGCCCGCGACCGCGCCGCTCACGACGCCCGCGCAGCCGAGCCGCATCAGCGCGCCGACGCCGGCGTTGAGTACGCCGGCGGTCGCTTCGGCATGCCCTTCGACGGTCAGCGTATCGCTGACGCCGCGCCGCATCGAGCCGCTGACGGCCGGTCGCGCGTCGTAGTCGAACGACTGCAGCGCGTAGTTGCGGCGCAGGAAGCCGGCCTCGAACGAGTAGCTCGACAGCCCGGCCGACAGCATGCGGGTGTCGACGTAGAGCGGCACGGAGGTCGCGACGGTGCGCCCGAGCGCGTCGCGCGTGATGACCGTCGCCTGGCCGGCGCCCGTGATGCCCGGCACGTCGTGGATGATGAACGGCCCGCTCGGCACGTTGCCGGTGTACTGGCGTACGTTGTTGATGTACAGGTCGACCGCCGACGGCACCGCCGCGGAGCCCGCGAGCGACGGGATCGGGAACGTCACGAGGTCGGGCCGCAGTGCGAAGTTGCTGCGCCACTGGAAGCCGCCGAGGCGTACCGAGCGCGTCCATGCGAGCGATCCCGAGATCGCGTCGCCGATCTGCGTCGTGCTCGGCCGCGCCGGGTCCGACCGGCTCCACGACGTATCGAAGCGCGTGTAGCGCCGCTGGCCGTTGTAGAAATACGCGGTGCCGGTGGTGTTGAACACGCCGTTCGGATCGAAGTAGCGCACGTCGGTGTAGAGCGAGAACTGCCGGTCGCCGATCGTCTGCGCGTAGGCCTCGTAGTTGATCGCGATCCCGCGCGACGCGGTGGCCGCTTCCGTCGCCGGCAACGCGCGGCTGTCGATCGTATGCGGGCGGCGCAGCGCGTCGGTCATCTCCAGGTCGACGCTCTGGCGGGCCGCGTCGTAGCGGTAACGCAGGCGGGCGATCGTGTCGAGCTCGACCGTCGCCGCGTCGGCGATGCCGAGCCGGTCGGTCGCGACGCCGACCGTGCGCAGATCGGCGCCGCTCGCCGACAGGTGGCCGCCGCGTTCGCGGAAAGGCACGAGCAGCGTCGTGCTTTCGCCGTTGACGCTGACTTCGAGGATCACGTCGTGCGTGCGGTCGGTCATCACGAGCGCCGCCGGTTCGTCCGCGCGTGCGCCGCCGCGCACGAGCAGGCCGCCGGCCACGACGGCCGCGAGCACGAGGCGCCGTGCGCGTCGCGACGTTCTGCGTCCGTCGGGCGGGAACGTGCCGGCGCGTGGCGAAGGAGAAGGGGCCGGGCGACGGTGCACCGGCGACCTAGCCCGGCGGCTCCACCGCGACGACCGCGCTGGCCGGCTGCGAATTGACGGCTGCCCGCACCGTGACCTTGCCGCCGAGCGTGACGCCGGCCGGCAGCGGCACACTCCACTGGCCGGTGCGCCCCGCGAGTGCATAGCCGAGTAGCCCGTGCGTGAGCGGGTACGCGCGGCCGTCGCCGGTCACGAGCTCGACCGACGCCAGTTGCGCGCGGCGCGCGCCGCCGTTGCGCACGCGCAGCACCCAGCCGCCGTCGCCGCGCATGAGCGCCCAGTCGAGGTGCGGTGCGCCCTGGGTCGGCGGTTCGACGAACACCGGAATCGAATAGCGCAGCCGGATCGACACGCCGTTGGTCGGCGCTTCGCCGGGCTGCGGCAGTTCGTCGATCAGCAGCCGGTAGCTCTGCTCGATGCCGGATGGCGTGCGCGATGCGCGCACGACGCGAATCAGCTGCTCCGACTGCGTGCCGACCTGGATTAGCGGCGGGCTCGCAACGAGATCCTGCGTGGGCGTCAGCGTGTCTTGCCCGTCGGCCTGGTCCCAGCGGAACACGCGGACCTGGCCGTACACGGGGCGTTCGCCCGGATTGCGCAGCGTGATGCCGGTGGCCGTGTCGTCGGTGCCGAATTCGATCGTGACGGGGGAAATCTGCAGCGACGCGGCGTGCGCGGCGCCGGCCGCGCACAGCAGCGCGGCGAGCGTTCGACGTAATGCGGTCATGCGTGGCGGTGCCGGTCAGAAGTAGACGGTGGCGGTGACGGTCGTCTGATAGGTGTCCGGCTTCGGCGTCGCCTGCGCGGGCACCTGGCCGTAGACGGTCAGTGCCTGCGCGGCGCCGGTGCCGGTGCCGGCCACCGTGTTCGTGCCTTGCGTATTGCCCCAGATCGTCGTGCGCCCGGCATCCTGGTACAGCTGGAAGCCGACGGTCGTCGTCGTGTTGCCGGTCGACGTGCCGGCCATCAGGCGGCTCGCGACGCTCGACCCCGTGACCGAACCGGCATCGAGGCCGACGTTGTACGGCGTCGTATTGGTGCAGGTGACGCTGACGGTCGTCTGCTGGTTGATCGCGGTGGCCAGCACGCCGTTGGTGCCGAAGGCCAGCGGGTTCGCGGCGATCGTGCAGTTCGGCTGGAGTGTCAGCGTGACGTTGAAGGTGGCGGTCGCGGTACCGTTCGAATAGGTGGCGGCGTCGGCAGCAGGCGTTGCCAGGCCGATTGACAGCGCGAGCGCTAATGTCGTGGATGCGATGGCGACTTTCACACTGATTCCTCAACGATCGGTTTTTCATTGGATTTAATGCCGTGCTCCATACATATGCCACGGCTGGTAAATGCTGATCCGAATTGCTGAGTCTTTCAATCTTGAAGCTGGAACTGTTTCATTTTGTTACAGATGGGTCGGGTGGTTTGGTGAATAAGGCCGGAAAATATTGCGGGGTTTAATTTTATTATCAATTTCCGAATGAAATATTTTCCGGGGAATGCAGAAATAGCTACGCTAATCGGCTCTGGTGGCATGATTTTCCGATCCGCACGGAATACAGCGACGAATGCAGACAGAATGGAGAATGAATGCGCGTAGTTAAATTACAAACGATGGAGTGAATCATTTGGATGGATAGAATCGATTCGATTTGAATGGCGTACGGAGAGCGGGATATTCCGGATTTTCCCTGACTGGGAAAGGGGATTCTGATAGTCGGTCGAAAAAGAAAGCGGCCGCATTGCGCGGCCGTAAAAATGCATGCGCAACGAGCCCGGGCAGTCCGGGCTCGTCCGCGCTCACGAATTCGCGGCGGCCGGCGTGCGGCGGCGCTGCGTGACCTGCAGCATGACGAGCGCGAGTCCGGCAGCGGCGATCAGCGCGCCGACGATCGGCACCGCCGCGTAGCCGAACCCGGCCGAGATCGCCGCGCCGCCGGCGGCGGCGCCCACCGCGTTGCCGAGGTTGAACGCGCCGATGTTGACGGCCGACGCGAGGCCCGGCGCCTCATGGGCCGCGCGCATCACCCGCATCTGCAGCGGCGGCACGACCGCGAACGTCGCGATCCCCCAGACCAGCAGCGTGACGCCGGCCCCCGCATGCGTGGCGGCGAGCAGCGGGAACGCGGCCATCGTCGCGATCAGCAGCAACAGGAAGCCGATCAGCGTGCCGTCGAGCGAGCGGTCGGCCAGCCGGCCGCCCGCGATGTTGCCGATCGAGAAGCCGACGCCGATCAGCACGAGCATCGCGGTCACGAAGCCGGGCGTTGCGCCCGTCAGGTGTTCGAGCGTCGGTGCGACGTACGTATAGAGCGTGAACATCGCGCCGGCGCCGAGCACCGTCGTCCCGAGCGCGCCGAGCACGACGGGCCGCGTCAGCACGGAGAGTTCGGCACGCAGGTCGGGCATCGTGCCGGCTTCCCCCTTCGGCAGCGCGGCGAACAGGCCGGCGATCGCGATCAGGCCGAGGCCCGCGGTCGCCGCGAACGACATGCGCCAGCCGATGATGTGGCCGAGCCAGGTCGCGGCCGGCACGCCGCCGACGTTCGCGATCGTCAGGCCCATGAACATCGTCGCGACCGCGCTGGCCTGCTTTTCGCGCGGCACGAGGCTTGCCGCGACCACCGAGCCGAGCCCGAAGAACGCGCCGTGGTTCAGACTCGTCACGAGACGCGCGAGCAGCAGCGTCGTGTAGTCCGGTGCCACGGCCGAGAGCAGATTGCCGATCGTGAAGATCGACATCAGCGCGATCAGCGCGGAGCGGCGCGACCAGCGCGCGAGCAGCAGTGTCATCAGCGGCGCGCCGACCATCACGCCAATCGCATACGCGCTGATCAGCATGCCGGCTTGCGGGATCGACACGTGCACGCCGTCGGCGATCACGGGCAGCAGACCCATCGGCGAGAACTCGGTCGTGCCGATGCCGAATGCGCCGGCGGCGAGCGCGAGCAGCGGCAGCGCGGCGCCGCCGCGGGACGGGGAGGAAGTCGGGGGGGTCACGCGGTGAGCTCCTGTAATCGGGGACAACGGCACGAAGCCGTTGAGGACAGCGCGAAGTGTGCCTGCATTACTTTTGCGGAAAAAGCCGCATCCGGACGAAATTATCTTGATTTCATGTCAACAATGCAGCGCGCGGGCGACGTGTGGCGCGACCCATGAGCAGTGCTTCGGCGGGACAGGCGAACGACGGGGAGGGTTCGAAAGCTTTCCGTCATGAGTGAAATCGCGGCTTTCGGGCAGATAGTCGCGGCTCACTGACGCTTCGCGGCCGATGCGTGGTCGTCCTGCGCGACGCTCGCAAATTCGTCCGGCGGCCGTGAGACGACACGCGAGTGGCCTGTCAGGGCGCATCGGCCGGCGATGGGCGAGCGCCTGCGGCCGGCGTCGCGCAATGGCTGGAAAGCCTTTCTCTGCAAGGCCCGACAGCAAAAAAGCCCCGACCACAGGGGGACCGTGGCCGGGGCGGAAACGCATCCTCTCTTTGGCACGAGGGGTTGGATGCGGGCGCAGTATATTTCGGGCCATGACGATTCGAATCGGCGTTAAACGGCCGTTTTTGGTGTCAATTTGAAAATTGCGATGTCGTGGTGCCGTCCGTCGGCGTTCTGAAAGATTTTTCGGTGGCACGACGGTGTCGTTTAGTGCGCAACAACCGCGGAAACGCCGGGATGACGGAAACGGGAATCCCGTCCGACAGCCGGCGCTGCAAGTCGCATCGTCCGACCGCGCCGATGCGTCCGCATCCGTTCAGCCCGATTCGCCCGCCGCATCGCGGACCGCCGCGAGAAACCGCGCGACGACGGGCGACGGTGCCGCCGCCTCGCCGTCGAACACGAACTCGATGTCGAAGCGGCTCGCGAGTTCGTCGAGCGCGACGAGCCGGACCGTGCGCGGGCAGGTCGGCGACGCGCTTTCCGGCACGAACGCGCAGCCCATCCCGGCCGCGACGAGACCGATCAGCGTCGGGATGTCGCTGCCGACCTGCGCGATGCGCGGCGTGAAGCCGGCCTGCTGGCACTGCGTCATCAGGAACCGGTGGTGCGCGGCCGAGCGCTGCGCATCGAACCAGACGAACGGCTCGTTCCCGACTTCGGCCAGCGTGCGCGGCGCGACGAAGCGGCCGCCCGGCGGCGCGGGCATCGCCAGCACGAAACGGTCGCTCAACAGCCGTACGCCCGTCAGGTGCGGCGCTTCCTCGCGACGCCACGCCATGATCCCGGCGTCGAGCTGGCCGCGCATCAGCGCGCTCGCCTGTTCGGCCGACAACATCGGCGCGATCGACAGTTTTACGTCCGGGCACGCATCGCGAAACGCCTTGAGGACGTTCGCGACGACCGGCAACGGCAGGCAGTTCGGCAGCGCGCCGAGCCGCAGTTCGCCGAGCTGGCCGGCCGCGCTGCGCAACGCGCGCTCGCGGCTGTCCTGCAGCATGGCGAGCAGGCCGGTCGCATCGTGCAGGAAGCTCGTGCCGGCCGCCGTGAGCGTGACGCCCGTCGCGCGACGGATCAGCAGTGGCGTGCCGATCGCGTCCTCGAGCTCGCGGATCTGCCGCGACAGCGCGGGCTGCACGATGCCGGCCGCGCGGGCGCCGGCCATCACGCTGCCGGCCTGTGCGACGGCGACGAAGTAGCGCAGGTGACGCAGTTCGATCTGGCGCATGCGGTGTCCGGTCCGGTAGATGGGTATGCCTGCGAAGCATAGCAAACGCCATTCGATGGTATTGGAAAGCATGACGGGCCTGCCGTACGATGACCGTCATTGCCGCATGCGCGTCGTCGCGAGTCGCGTGCGTTTCCTCCGTCCTCCTTGCGTTCCGTCCCATGCCGCTGCATATCCCGACCCCTTATATCCACTCGCCGATCGCGTCCCGTCGGCTCGGCAGGACCATCCGGCTGAAGCTCGAAGCGCTGCAGCCGTCCGGCTCGTTCAAGCTGCGCGGCATCGGCGCCGTCTGCGAAGCACGCCATGCGGCGGGGGCCCGGCGGTTCGTGTCGTCGTCGGGCGGCAACGCGGGCATCGCGGTCGCGTACTGCGGCCGCGAGCTTGGCGTGCCGGTGCGCGTCGTCGTGCCGGAAAGCACCTCGGCCCGGGCGCGCGAGCTGATTCGCGTCGAAGGTGCGGAACTCGTGGTGCACGGCGCGAGCTGGGCGGAGGCGAATGCGTTCGCGCAGTCGGCGCTCGGCGAGCACGACGCGTTCGTGCATCCGTTCGACGACCACGCGCTGTGGCAGGGCCACGCGACGATGATCGACGAGATGGCGACGGTGGGCCCGAAGCCCGATGCGATCGTGCTTGCGGTCGGCGGCGGCGGTCTGCTGTGCGGCGTGCTCGAAGGGCTCGCGCGCAACGGCTGGCACGACGTGCCGGTCGTCGCGGCCGAGACGGAGGGCGCCGACTGCTATGCGCGCTCGCTCGCGCAGGGGCGTCCGGTCGAACTGGCGGCAATCGCGAGCATCGCGACGACGCTCGGCGCGAAGCGGCCGTGCGACGCGGCAGTCGAATGGGCGACACGCCACGCGATTCATCCGGTCGTCGTGTCCGATGCCGACGCGGTGGCTGCGTCGCTGCGGTTTCTCGACGAACACAGGATCGTCGTCGAGCCTGCGTGCGGCGCTGCGCTGGCCGCGCTGGAGCGGCCGGTGCCGGTGCTCGCGTCGGCAGCGGACATCGCGGTGATCGTCTGCGGTGGCGTGACCACCACCGTCGAGCATCTGCAGACGCTGCACGCGACGTTGCGGTAGGCGAGGGCGCCGGCAGGCAGCGCAGTCGCGAGATGGCAGGGCGCCCGCGATTGTCGCGTGTGGTGACTGCGGGCTTGGGTCGCGTGTGGCCAATCGCGACGCGTCGACGTTGCCTTTCCGTCAGCCTTTCGGTCAATCTCGCGCGGCGACGCGCGGCCGGCGTACAGCCGCATGGGCGTGAACGGCTTCCGGGAATGACGCGGAAGGGGGGCGTACCGTCGCGTTGCGGCGCATTCGGCCGCGCGCGACGCATACGGTTGCGCAATCAGTGCGCGGCTGGTGCGCTCGCGGTGGACGACGCGGACGACGCGGACGACGCGGACGATGCGACCGGGGCGGCGGCAGCCGCCGGCGCAGGCGATGCGCTTGACGGCGCCGATGCCGACGCGGGTGCCGATGCCGCTGACGAAGGCGCGGGGACGGTCGATGACGGAGCGGCGGTGGTCGGCGCTGCTGCCGGACCCGAAGCAGACGCGGGCGCGGAGACCGGCGCTGCCGTCGAACCGGAGGTCGACGAAGGTGCCGGCACGGGCGCCGACGCGGGAGCGGGCGCCGACGCGGGTGCCGGACCGGCCGCCGAAGCCGGCGTAGGTGCGGACGCAGCCGCGGGCGCCGCACCCGAAGCCGACCCCGACCCGGACGCCCCCGCCGGCGCGGCAGCGCGCATCGCGGCCGGTGCCGCGACGGCCGACGCCGCCGCAGCAGGCACGGCATTCGCGCCCGACCCCGGCGCGACACCCGGCGCCGAAAGCGGCACCGGCGCCGCGGGCGGCGTCGGCACGACCGGCGTCGTCATCTTCAGTGGTTCGCCCTGCGGCGTCGGCGCGGGCTCGGGCAGCGGCGCGACGTGCTCCTTCTCGGCGGCCTTCACGGTCGCGCGGTCGCGGCGCGCCGGGTCGATCTTCAGGAAATGGTCGACGAGATTGAAGAAGCGCTCATAGAACACGCCGGCGGGAATCGTCTCGCTCGCGGTCTTGACGAGCGCATCGTCGCTCGACCCGATCGGCAGCGACAGCGAGCCGAACACGCTGAGGCCGACGCTGGCCGACGTATTCGATTTCTTCAGCGTATAGCGATCCTGCACCGCGTTCACGTACGCGATGCTCGACGAGCCGTCCGCATTCGCATCCGCGCACACGACGTGAAACTCGATCACGACGTGCATGTCGTTGCTCGGCTGGAAATTCTTGCTGCCGTCGACCGCGTCGTTGCGCGACGACGACACCACGTAGCCCTGGCTCAGCAAGGCGCGCCGCGCGGCCTCGCAGGCTGCGTCGGCTTTCGAGTGGAACGTATGCGCATACGGGCTGCTGGTCGCGTCGAACTGTTCCTGCTGGTAGATCGGCTTGGGCGGCGACGAGCATGCCGTCAGCACGGCCGCGGCCGCGAGCGCGCACGAAACGGAAAACAGGCGAAATCGGTTGTGCATGGCGTCTTTCAGAAGGCTCGGCGAGAGGCGGCGCAAGGGCGGTGCCAGGATCGGCGCGCGCGCATCTCGTATGGCCGGGGCGTCATTATAGTTTCGTTTGATGTCGCGCTCGCTTCAGACGGCCGGCGCGCCGCGCGCCGCGGCCAGCAATCGCGACGTCAGCGGATGATGTTCGCCGCGCCGCGAGCGGATCGCGTGGATCTCCTCGGTCACGTCGCCCGCGCGCCCGAGCCGCCTGAGCCCGCGCAGCAGCGACGCATCGTTCGCGCCGAGTTCGCTCAGCGGAAACACGCCGAGGCCGCGCGCCGCGAACACGGCCATCAGCGCGCTGTCCTCGAACTCGCCGGCCACGCGCGGCACGATCCGTTCGCTTTCCAGCCACACGTCGAGGCGCGCGCGCAAGGCCGAATGCGCGGTCGGCAGCAGCACCGGCAGGTCGGCCAGGCACTGCGGAAAGCGCTGCCGCGCGGCCGGCGTGACGAGCGCCGCGGGCCCGTACCAGTCGACCGGCGACGCGACGAGGCGCTCGCTCGTCACGCGCAGGTTCGACCCGGACGGCGCGCCTTGGCCGGCCAGCACGAGATCCAGATGATGCAGCGCGAGTTCCGCGAGCAGCGCGTCGTGCTCGCCCTCGTGGCACAGCAGCCGCAGCGTGGGCGTGTCGAGCACCGGGGCCAGGATCGCGTGCGCGGCGAGTTTGGAGATGCCGTCCGCGAGGCCGACCGCGAGCCGCACGGTCGGCCGGCTGGCCGCCGCGCGCACGTCGTCGGGGATCAGCCGGCCCATCTCGAAGATGACTTCCGCGCGTGCGAAGGCGGCCTGCCCGGCGTCGGTCATCGTCACGCCGCGTCCGGCCGGTCGCAGCAACTGGTGCCCGAGCGATTTCTCGAGCTCGCGCACCTGGGCGCTGATCGTCTGCACGGCCATGTCGAGCCGGCCGGCCGCCCGCGCGAAACCGCCTTCCTTCACGACGACCCAGAAATAGTACAGATGTCGAAAATTCAGCATCGGAGTGGGATATATCGTAAAAACCGAACCTAAAGTCAGATTCTCTCTGATTTTTTCGAAGTATGGGGCGGCATATCATCTGGCTTTCCACTTTCGTATCGGCCCATCCCATGGACTACCTGCTGACGCTTGCCGCCGACCCTGCCGTCTGGGCCGCGCTTCTGACGCTCGTCGTGATGGAAGTCGTGCTCGGCATCGACAACCTGATCTTCATCTCGATCCTCAGCAACAAGCTGCCCGAAGCGCAGCGCGCGCGTACCCAGCGCCTCGGCATCGCGCTCGCGCTGGTGATGCGCCTCGCGTTGCTCGGAAGCGTCGCGTGGATCGCGAGCCTGACCGAACCCGTGTTCACGCTGTTCGACCATGCATTCTCGTGGCGCGACATGATCCTGCTGGCGGGCGGCCTGTTCCTCGTGTGGAAGGCGACCACCGAGATCCATCACCACGTGGCGCACGACGGCGACGGCGCGGGCGGGGCCGCCGGCGCGGCCGGCCTGACGGTGTGGGCCGCGATCGGCCAGATCGTGATGCTCGACATCGTGTTCTCGATCGACAGCATCGTGACCGCGATCGGCATGACCGAACACATCCCGATCATGTTCGTCGCCGTGATCGTCGCCGTGACCGTGATGCTGTTCGCCGCGCAGCCGCTCGCACGCTTCATCGACCGCAACCCGACGATCGTGATGCTCGCGCTGTCGTTCCTGGTCGTGATCGGCATGACGCTGATCGCCGAAGGGTTCGGTTCGCACGTGCCGAAGGGTTACATCTATGCGGCGATGGCGTTCTCGGCGTTCGTCGAGGGCATGAACATGCTGGCGCGGCGCGCGAAGGCGAAGCGAGCGGCGCACGTGGCACGCGACTGATGCGGCACGCGTGACGCCGGCCGCAGCGGCGGCCGGCTCGCGCGCCTCATGTGGAATCCGAATGAAATTCGAACGGAAAGGAGCAATGCGATGAAATGTCCTGTCTGCAAGACGCCCGACCTGCTGATGGCCGAGCGCCAGTCGATCGAGATCGACTACTGTCCGACCTGCCGCGGCGTGTGGCTCGATCGCGGCGAACTCGACAAACTGATCGCCCGCGAAACCGGCGACGCGCCGGCTCGCCGCGACCCCGCACCGGCGCAACGCGATGCGCCCGCGCCGCGCGGCCGCGACGACGGTTGGGGGCGCGACGGCCGCTCGCACGACGAGCGTTACCGGCACGACGGCCAGCGTCGCAAGAAGTCGGTGTTCGACCTGTTCGATTTCGATTGAACCTGCAGTCTGCGCGCCTGAATGCGCGCGGCCCGATGCAAGAAAGCCCCGCCCGGCAGCGCGCCGGTGCGGGGCTTTTTCATGCGCGTCGCGTCAGGACGCGCATCGACATTTACGCATTGCCGGCCGTCACGTCGATGCGGCGCGGACGCATTTCCTCGCGGCGCGGAATCGTCAGCGTCAGCACGCCGTCGCGCAGGTTCGCGTCGATCCGCGACGTGTCGAGGTCGGCGCTCAGCACGAAGGATCGCGCATAGCGCGTCGCGCGCACTTCAGCGTGCCGGATGCGCAGGTCGTCCGGCGTGTCGATGTGCGTCGCGGCTTCGATCGTCAGCGTATTGTCGTGCACCTTCACGTCGAGGTTCTCGCGCGGCACGCCGGGCAGGTCGGCGCGCAGCGTGACGCCGCTCCGGTCCTCGACGATGTCGACGGACGGGGTGATCGCCGGCCGGCGGGCGGCTTCGGCGGCGGCAGCGTGAACGGTGCTCGGATGGCGTTCGGCCAGGGTCGGATTCGTGTTCATGTCGGTATCCTGAAGGTTACTGAATGGTGATCGCACGCGGCTTCGATGCTTCGCGCCGCCCGACGCGAATCAGCAGGCAGCCGTTTTCGTAACGGGCGCTGACCTGATCGGGGTCCGCATCGCGCGGCAATTCGACCACGCGGCGGAACGCGCCGTGAAAGCGCTCCTGCGCATACGTGCGCACGTCGTCGCCTTCGCGCGGCGCCGGTTTGCGCTCGCCGCTGATCGTCAGCAGATCCTTGTCGATCGATACGTCGAAGTCGGTCGCGGCCATGCCGGGCGCGAATGCGACGATCTCGATCGCATCGTCGGTGGCGCCGACGTTGAGTGCGGGAAAGGCGCCGGGGCGCCCCGCCCGGATGCCGGATGGGCGTTCGCCGAGCAGGCTCGCCACCTGCCGTTGCACGCGGGCGAATTCGTCGAACAGGTCATAGCCGTGATGGATACCGCTCATGTTGGTCCTCCTGAACAGGGAACGCGGGAGACGTGACGGCGCGACGCCTGCGGCGGGCGCGACGGGTGGCTCCACTGGGTCGATACGGGGGCGGTGTGTTGCGTGAGTCACTGCCCGACGACGCTTAATTAGTGGTCGCCGCCACGCATTTCAAGAGGGATCGCGCAATCTGCATCGACGCATGCGCGCGGGATTCGATGCGACAATCGCCGCGGCATATCCGCAGACCAACCACACGGGACAACCATGGACATTCGACGTATCGCGATCGTCGGCGCCGGCGTGATCGGCGCGAGCTGGGCCGCTTTCTACCTGACGCAGGGCTTCGACGTCGTCGCCACCGACCCGGCCCCGCAGGCCGATGCGCGGCTGCGCGACGCGCTCGCCGCGTTTCTCGGCGAACGGGCCGCCGAACTTGCCGCGCGGCTGTCGTTCGACGCCGATCTCGTGCGCGCGCTGGACGGCGTCGACTTCGTGCAGGAGAACGGCCCCGAGCGACTCGACCTGAAGCGCGCGCTCTATCGCCAGATGGACGACGTGTTGCCCGCGCACGTGCCGATCGCGTCGAGTTCGTCGGGCCTGAAGATGTCCGATATCCAGACCGCGTGCGCGAAGCATCCGGAGCGCTGCCTGATCGCGCATCCGTTCAATCCGCCGCACCTGATCCCGCTCGTCGAACTGGTCGGCGGCGACGCGACCGACCAGGACGTGATCGCGCGCGTGAAGCATTTCTACGACGGGCTCGGCAAGCAGACGATCGTCCTGAACAAGGAGATGACCGGCCACGTCGCGAATCGGCTCGCGGCCGCGCTGTTTCGCGAGGTGTATCACCTCGTCGGCGAAGGCGTCGTGAGCGTCGCCGATGCGGACAAGGCCGTCGCGTGGGGCCCCGGCTTGCGCTGGGGGCTGATGGGGCAGTGCCTGACCTATCACCTCGGCGGCGGCGCGGGCGGGATCGCGCACTTTCTCGAACACCTGTCGGGGCCGATCACGAGCTGGTGGGACGACCTCGGCACGCCGTCGTTCGATCCGGAAGTCGATCGCAAGCTGAACGACGAGTTGCGCGCGATCCAGGGCGAGCGCTCGATGCAGGAACTTGCGGCGGAGCGCGACCGGTTGCTCGTCGAACTGATCGACGCGCGGCGCCGCAGTTTCCTGCCCTGATCCCGATCCGATCGCGCGCGGCGGCGGCGCCGCTCACTGCTGCGACGTCGCCTGGCCGGCGGGCGGCACATGGGCCAGCCACGCGGGGTTCACGGCCTGCACGAGTTCGCGGTTGCGCGCGCGGGTCGCGGCGTTCGGCGGGTAGTTGCCGTCGTTCGTCGGCAGTTCGCCGTCGAGATAGGCCTGCCTGAGCTGGTCGACGACTTCCGCGCGTGTCAGGCCCTGTGCGGGGGCCGACGCGTCGGTCTGGGCAAAGGCGGGGGACAGCAGCACGGCTGCAGCGGTCGCGACGGCGAATCGCAGGACGTTCTTCATGGCGGGCTCCGATCAAGGGGACGGGGTACCGGAGGCGCGCGGCGATGCGCGGCGCGTTCCGATGGGTCCCATTGTCGCGAGCGGGTGCTGCGCGGACGATGACGCGTGCCGGGCAAAGCCGTCAGGTACGGGCGCGACCGCGCGCACTGCGCGCGACGCCGTTACAACTCGGCTGCCGCCGCGATCAGCGTGGCTTCCAGCGCGAGCGTCGAGCGCGACGCGGCCGCCGGCCGATCGATCACGTATTCGAGTTCGCCGAGTTCCGGCAGCCCCGCCTCGAGCCGCGCGAGCCCGGCCGGGATCACGTAGCCGGCAAATGCGCTGACGCCGAGCCCCGCGCTCGCGGCCGCACGCAACACGGCGATGCTGCTGCTCACGACGGCGATCCGGTAAGGGCGTCCGACGGCCTCCAGCGATTCGAGCACGCGGCGGCGCGACACGCTCGGTTCCGGATGCATCGCGAGGGGCAGCACGGCTTCGTGGCCGGTGATCCGGGAATCGGGGCCGGTGCACCAGTACAGCGGTTCGCTGCGGATCACGCGGCCGCGCCGGCTGCCGGCAATGCGTTTCGCGAACACGAGATCGTGCCGGCCTTCGTCCAGCGCATCGAACAGATCGCCCGACAGCCCGGTCGAGATCGCGAGTTCGACGTCCGGGTTGCGCTGCACGAAGCTCGCGAGCGCGGCCGTCAGGTGCGCCGACGCGAAATCCTCCGACATCGCGAGCCGCACCTTGCCCGACAGCGGCGGCCCGCATACCGACGTGACGGCCTCGTCCATCAGTTCGAGGATGCGCACCGCGTAGCGGAACAGCGCGTCGCCGTGCTGCGACAGGCGCACGTTGCGCGTGTCGCGCTCGAACAGCGGCCGGTCGAGCAGCTCCTCCAGGCGGCGGATATGCTGGCTGACGGTCGACTGCGACAGGTTCACGCGCTCGGACGCGGCGGTGAAGCTGCCGGACTGGGCGACGGCGACGAAGCTGCGCAGCAACTCGGGCGGTAACGGACGCATTGCTAAATCCACTGAATCGATTTCGACAACTTCATAAATGGCCGGATTTTGCGGCGCTAGTATCGGATCACGCGCCAGTGCGGCCTCCGCGAACGAGGGGCACCGGACGCGTAGCCCGTGTCGCGCCGCCGGTTGCATCGGTCAGTCTAAGCCATCCGGCGTCCGGCCCGAAACCGCATCATCCCATCGACCCCGAGAACGCGCTCGCACGACGAGCCGCCGGGCCGCGGCGCACCGCCGCAGGAGACACGCAGTCCGCCCGGGTTCGGCGTGCGGGCCTGGCTCCCGCACGCGTCAGGCGCCCGTCACGAAGAGACTGGAGACGACTCATGATCATCTACGGAACCGCGCTGCTGGCGTTCTGCCACCTGGCCGGACTGTTTCTCGGCGACCTGCTCGGCAGTGCGATCGGCGTGAAGACCAACGTCGGCGGCGTCGGCATCGCGATGCTGCTGCTGATCTGCCTGCGCCTGTGGCTGCACCGGCGCGGCTGGCTGCCGAAGGAGACCGAGGCCGGCGTCGGTTTCTGGGGCGCGATGTACATCCCGGTCGTCGTCGCGATGGCCGCGAACCAGAACGTCGTCGCCGCGCTGAAGGGCGGCCCGGTCGCGCTGCTGGCCGCCGTCGGCGCGGTCGCGATCTGCGCATGCTGCATCGCGGTACTCGCTCGCACGGGGCGCGACGACACGGCCTTCGCGGGCGTGCCGCAATTCGAAGAACAATAACGGAGGCCGCCATGCTGCAAATGCTCGAAAAAACCGTCGCCCACAACGGGCTCGTCGCGTCGTTCGCGCTGGTCGGCCTGATCATGTGGCTGTCGTCGATCGCGTCGCGCAAGCTCACGTTCGGCCGCGTGCACGGCTCGGCGATCGCGATCGTCATCGGTCTCGTGCTCGCGTACGTCGGCGGCGCATTCACCGGTGGCGAGAAGGGGTTGGCCGACGTCAAGCTGTTCGCCGGCATCGGCCTGATGGGCGGCGCGATGCTGCGCGATTTCGCGATCGTCGCGACCGCGTTCGAAGTGCAGCCCACCGAGGCGCGCAAGGCCGGGCTCGTCGGCGTCGTGTCGCTGCTGCTCGGCACCGTGCTGCCGTTCATCGTCGGTGCGTGCATCGCGCGCGCGTTCGGCTATACCGACGCGGTCAGCATGACGACCATCGGCGCGGGCGCCGTCACCTACATCGTCGGGCCCGTCACGGGTGCGGCGATCGGCGCGAGCTCCGACGTGATCGCGCTCAGCGTCGCGACGGGGCTCGTCAAGGCGATCATCGTGATGGTCGGCACGCCGGTCGCGGCCAACTTCATGGGCCTGAAGACGCCGCGCTCCGCGATGATCTTCGGCGGGCTGGCCGGCACCGTCAGCGGCGTGAGCGCGGGGCTCGCCGCGACCGACCGCCGGCTCGTCCCGTACGGCGCGCTGGTCGCGACGTTCCATACCGGCGTCGGCTGCCTGCTCGGTCCCTCGCTGCTGTTCTTCACGACGCGCGCGCTGGTCGGTGCCTAGGGCCTGTTCACGCTGATAACGGGCTTGCGAACGTGCCTTTCCGCCCGCAGGGCAACAAGAGAGGAGGCGCAATAGCCGTCGCTATTGCAACGACGAACGACGCCGCCATGCGGGCGGAAAGGCACGTTCCCCTGTTTGGAAAAAATTCGTTCGTGGGGCTGGCCCCCAGAAGGGCCGATCGCCGCGTCATGCTCCTCGCGAATACGTCGAGTATTCGCTTCGTCGCAATCCTTGCGCTCGGCCCTTCTGGGGGCCAGCGCAAGCCCGTTATTAGCGTGAACAGGCCCTAGGACGATGGATGGGGCCCGCGCGCGGGCCGCATCCATCGCGGCGTCCTCTGAGTCGCATTCTGCAACATCATCAATCGGCGGCGGCGCCAGGCTTAGAATGCCGCTGAACCATCGAAGCGGAGAACTATTCATGACGGGATGGAATCACGCGCGGCAGGCGCGCGATGCACGCCTCGCGGCCGGCGCGGCTTACGCGCAGGGCAAGCGGATCGATGCGCGCGACACCGTCGCGTTGCTCGAAGCCGTGCTGCGGCCCGGCGACCGCGTCTGCCTCGAAGGCGACAACCAGAAGCAGGCCGACCTGCTCGCGACGGCGCTCGCCGACGTCGACAGCGCGAGGATCCACGACCTGCACATGGTGCAGTCGGGTGTCGTGCTGCCCGAGCATCTCGACGTGTTCGAGCGCGGGATCGCGAAGCGTCTCGATTTCGCGTATTCGGGCCCGCAGTCGCAGCGGATCGCGAAGCTGCTGTTCGGCGGCAAGATCGCGCTCGGCGCGGTGCATACCTATCTCGAACTGTTCGCCCGCTACTTCATCGACCTCACGCCGCAGGTCGCGCTGATCGCGGCCGTGAGCGCCGATCGCGACGGCAACCTGTACACGGGTCCGAACACCGAGGACACGCCGACCGTCGTCGAGGCCACCGCGTTCAAGGACGGCGTCGTGATCGCTCAGGTCGACCGCATCGTCGACAAGGTGCCGCGCGTCGACATCCCGGGCGACCGCGTGCATTTCGTCGTCGAGGCCGGCCGGCCGTTCTACGTCGAGCCGCTGTTCACGCGCGATCCGGCCGCGATCACCGAAACGCAAATCCTGACCGCGATGCTCGCGATCAAGGGCATCTACGAGCCGTACGGGATCAAGCGCCTGAACCACGGGATCGGCTTCAACACGGCCGCGATCGAGCTGCTGCTGCCGACCTACGGCGAGAAGCTCGGGCTGAAGGGCAAGGTCTGCACGCACTGGGCGCTCAATCCGCACCCGACGCTGATTCCCGCGATCGAATCGGGCTGGGTCGAGCAGATCCATTGCTTCGGCTCCGAAGTCGGGATGGACGACTACATCCGCGCGCGCTCCGACGTGTGGTTCACGGGCCCCGACGGCTCGCTGCGCTCGAACCGCGCGTTCTGTCAGACGGCCGGCCTCTATGCGTGCGACATGTTCATCGGCTCGACGTTGCAGATCGATCTGGCGGGCCATTCGTCGACGGTCACGGCCGAGCGGATCGCCGGCTTCGGCGGCGCGCCGAACATGGGCAGCGACGCGCGCGGCCGCCGCCATCCGAGCGAGCCGTGGCTGAAGGCCGGCGCGCAAGCCGACCCCGACACGCCGGCGGCGCTGCGGCGCGGCCGCAAGCTGGTCGTCCAGATCGGCGAGACGTTCGGCGACAAGAACGTGCCGATGTTCGTCGAGAAGCTCGACGCGCTGAAGCTCGCCGACAAGCTGCAACTCGACCTCGCGCCGATCATGGTCTACGGCGACGACGTCACGCACATCGTCACCGAGGAAGGAATCGCGAACCTGCTGATGTGCCGCGACAAGGACGAACGCGAGCACGCGATCCGCGGCGTCGCCGGCTATACGGACGTCGGTCGCGGCCGGGACCGGAAGATGGTCGAGCGGCTGCGCGAGCGCGGCGTGATCCGCCGGCCGGAGGATCTCGGCATCGATCCGCTCGACGCCGACCGCCGCTGGCTCGCCGCGCGTTCGATCAAGGATCTCGTGCACTGGTCGGGCGGGCTCTATGCGCCGCCGGCCCGGTTCCGCAACTGGTGAGGAAGACGGCATGGAACAGTTGAACTATCGCTTCACCGCGCGCGAACGCGCGAAGGGCGAGCTGGCCGCGGCACTCGTCGGCGTGGTCGCGTCCGGCAATCTCGAGGTGCTGGTCGAGCGCGTGCTGCCGGGCAACGAATGCGAGATCGACGTCCGCACCGCGGCCGTCGGTTTCGGCGCGGTCTGGCAGGCGGTCGTGTCGGATTTCGTCGAACGGCGCACGCCGGGCGGCCTGAGGCTGTCGATCAACGACGGCGGCGCGCGCCCCGACATGGTGTCGCTGCGGCTCGCCCAGGCCGTGCGCGCGATCGAGGGAGACGCATGATGAGCGACGCGATCCACGACGCGCCGGCGTTCGTCGCGAACGCGGCGAGCTGGTATGAAGCATCGGCGCGGCAGCGCATCGACGGGCTGCTCGACGCGGGCAGTTTCAGCGAATTCCTGGGGCCGGCCGAGCGCGTGACGAGCCCGCACCTGCCGCTGTTCGATCTGCCGCGGCAGTTCGACGACGGGATGGTGGTCGGCCACGGCCGGCTCGACGGCCGGCCGGTGCTGGTCGCCGCGCAGGAGGGCCGCTTCATGGGCGGTGCGTTCGGCGAAGTGCACGGCGCGAAGCTCACCGGGTTGCTGCGCGCCGCGCGCGAAGTCGGCAAGCCGGTGCTGATCCTGTTCGATACGGGCGGCGTGCGGCTGCAGGAAGCGAACGCGGGCGAGCTCGCGATCGCCGAGATCATGCGTGCACTCGTCGAAGCGCGTGCGGCCGGCGTGCCGGTGATCGGGCTGATCGGCGGGCGCGCGGGCTGCTACGGCGGCGGCGGCCTGCTCGCCGCGTGCTGTTCGGCGCTCGCGGTGTCGGAGCAGGGGCGCATCAGCGTGTCGGGCCCCGAAGTGATCGAGACCAATCGCGGCGTCGAGGAATTCGACTCGAAGGATCGCGCGCTGATCTGGCGCACGATGGGCGGCAAGCACCGACGCCTGATCGGCGGCGCCGATCGTTACGTGGCCGATACGCCGGACGCGTTCCGCGCGGCCGCGCTCGAGCTGATCGGCCGCGCGCCGGCATTCGATGCGGCGATGCTGCGCGCCGAACAGGCGCGCCTCGAAGCGCGGGTCGAACGGTTCGGCGCCTGCAAGGACGCGCTCGACATGTGGCGCACGCTCGGGGCCGACACGCCGGAAGCGATTCCGGGCATGTCCGACGATGCATTCGCGACGCTCGCCGATCAACTGCAGGAGTCCCAGCATGACGCTCGATGAAGTACTGAACTCGCTGTTTCCCGCGGGCCATTCGATTGCGCGTGATGGCGGGCTGCTGACGGGCCACGCGGAACTGGCCGGCGCGCGCGTCGACGTGATCGGCGTTGCCGATCGCTTGCCGTTCGGCATCGACGAGGCGCTGACGCTCGCGTCGCGCGTGCTCGACACGGTCGCGCGCGGCGGCGACACGCCGATCCTCGTGCTGGTCGACAGCGACAGCCAGCGGATGAGCAAGCGCGACGAATTGCTCGGCCTGAACGAAGGGCTGTCGCATCTCGCGAAGTGCCTGATGCACGCGGATCTCGCCGGGCACCGGACGATCGGCGTGCTGTACGGCCACACGGCTGCTGGCGCATTCATCGCGACCGCGCTCGCGACGCGCACGCTGCTCGCGGTGCCGGGCGCCGAGCCGGAGGTGATGGACCTGCCGTCGATGTCGCGGGTGACCAAGCTCCCGATCGACGTGCTGAAGGAGATGGCGCGTTCGACACCGGTGTTCGCGCCGGGGCTCGACAACCTCGTGAAGATGGGCGCCGTCGACGCCGTGCTCGATCCGTCCCGCGCGCTCGACGCACAGGTCGGCGAATGGCTCGGCAAGCCGGCCGACCGCATCGACGGGCGCGCGGCGCGCGGCCGGCCGGTCGCGACCGACGTCGCCGGTCGCGTCGAGGCGCTCGCGCGTGCCGCACGCTGAGCTGCCGCTGCGCCGCCACACGCTCGTCACGCTGACGGCGGCCGGGTGGGGCGCGGCATTCGCCCGCGACCCCGCGCTCGCGGCCGACCCGCTCGTACGCGCATGGGCCGGACGCGGCTGGCCGCTGATCGTGCGTCGCGCGTCGCCGGATGAAGCCGATGCCGGCCGCGTGCCGCTCGGCCTGCCGCTGCCGCCGTCGGCGGGCAAGCGGCGCATCGCGCTGAACGCGGCCGCCGACGCGCTCGCGACGGTCGGTCCGCTGCCGACATTGACCGATGTGCTCGCCGCCGCACCGGCGGCATGGCAGGCGCCGCTGCACGAGCTCGATGCGCTCGGCGCGCGTTGCGGCGTGCAGGGCCGCGTGTTCGGCAGCCTCGCGTGGCAGGCGCTGACCGGCGAGGCTTACCTGAGCGCATCGTCCGATCTCGACATCGTATTCCCGCTGCCCGATCCCGCATCGCTCGCGCCGTTGCTCGACGGTCTCGCGGCGATCGACGCGCGCGCGCCGATGCGCATCGACGGCGAACTGCTGCGCGAGGACGGCGCGGGCGTCAATTGGCGCGAACTGCACGCGCGCTCGCCCGACGTCGCGGTGAAGACCGCGATGACCGTCGAATTGATGCGCGCCGACGCATTCACCGGAGGCGCGCGATGAACGCCCGGGCTGCCTGCCGCGTCGCCGCGCCGTCCGATGCCGAATGCATCGCCGCGCTGGCCGAGCGCAGTCTCGTGCTCGAGATCGACACCTATCCGAAGCCGGGCCTCGTCAGTCACGTCGACACCGGCAGTCACGCGGACATGGACGCCGCGACGTTCGCGCGCAGCGCCGCCGTGCTGCGGCCGTACTTCGCGGAACTCGCCGACGCGGGCGCGCGCGACGCCGACATGGCCGTGCTGCGCAAGATCGGCCTGCGTGCCGAACACGCGATGCTCGCCGCGACCGGCGGCGTCAATACGCATCGCGGCGCGATCTTCGGGCTCGGGCTGCTGTGCGCGGCCGCCGGGCGGCGCGCGCTGCCGGGCGCGATGCCGGACGGGACCACGCTCGGTGCGTTCGTGTCCGGTCGCTGGGGCGTCGAGATCCTCGGCGGCCCGCGTTTGCCGGACAGCCACGGCGAGCGCGCCAGCCGCCGCTACGGTGTCGGCGGGGCGCGTCGCGAGGCGGCCGACGGCTTCCCGTCCGTGTACGCGGTCGGGCTGCCCGCGCTGCGCCGCGCCCGCCGCGACCGGCCGGACGATCCGGAAGCCGCGCGGGTCGCCGCGTGCTTCGCGCTGATCGCCGCGCTCGACGACACGAATCTGCTGCATCGGGGCGGGCAGGACGGCCTCGATTTCGCCCGCGCGACGGCCCGCGCGTTCGTCGCGCGCGGCGGCGTTCGGGCGCGCGACTGGCGGCTGCGCGCGGCGGCCGCGCATCGTGCGTTCGTCGCGCGCCGGCTGAGCCCGGGCGGCGCGGCCGACCTGCTCGCGATGAGCGTATTCGTCGATGCGCTCGAAGCCGAAGGGGACGCGCGATGACGCTGGCCATCCTGTGCTCGGGGCAGGGCGCGCAACGCGCCGACATGTTCGAACTGACCGGGGCGGCGCCGCAGGCCGACGCACTGTTCGTGCATGCGGGCCGGCTGCTCGGCGACGATCCGCGCGCGTGGGTCCGGCAGGCTGGGCCCGACGCGCTGCAGGAAAACCGTGCCGCGCAGATCCTCTGCACGGTCCAGGCGCTCGCGGCGGCGGCGCTGCTCGATGCGGTGTGGCCGCGCCGGCGCTGCGTCGCGGGCTACAGCGTCGGCGAGGTCGGCTCGTGGAGCGTCGCGGGGATGATCGACCCGCACGATGCGCTCGATCTGGCCGCCGCGCGGGCACGCGAGATGGACGCCGCGAGCGGCGGCGACGAGCGGATGGTGTTCGTGCGCGGCCTGACGCGCCCGCAGCTCGCGCAGCTGTGCGACGGTCGCGACGCGGCCATCGCGATCGCGAACCCCGGCGATGCGTTCGTGGTCGCGGGGCGGCACGCCGATGTCGATGCCGTGGCGGATGAGGCGACGCGCGCCGGCGCGCTGCGTGTCGCGCCCGTCTGCGTGCGGATCGCATCGCACACGCGCCGGCTCGCGGCGGCCGTGCCGGCGTTCCGCGCGACGTTGGCCGCGACGCCCGTGCGCCGGCCGTTGCCCGGCACGCGGCTGTTTTCGGGGATCGACGGCGCGTCGGTGCTCGATGTCGACACGGGCCTCGACAAGCTCGCGCGGCAGATCGCCGAGCCGGTCGAGTGGGCGGCCTGTCTCGCCGCGTGCGTGGAGGCCGGCGCAACCGCGTTTCTCGAGCTCGGCCCCGGACGCGCGCTGGCCGAGATGGCCGCTGGCGCGTATCCCGCGCTGCCGGCGCGCAGCCTTGCGGATTTCCGTTCCGTCGAAGGCGTGACGAGCTGGCTCGCGCGCGTCGCGGCCGGCTGATCGGCGGGGCTGAAACTCGGCTGAAAACACGGTCGCCGGGCACCGGTTTCGCACCGGGTGTTGCGCCGGCGCAGCAGCGTCGCAGCCGCCCCTTGCCACGCGAATTGGCGTCGCTACAATGGCGCCCGCCATGAGACCAGCCGCCTTCCTGCTCGCCGCGTTCTGCTGCGCGACGAGCGTCCACGCCAGCCAGATTCCGTCCGACGCCGCCTCGGTCGGCACGTACTTTTCGTATGACAACGCAGCGGCCGACGCGACCGTCGATCTGATCGAACAGGCGCAGCGCCGCGTGCTGCTGGCCGGCTATACGCAGGTGCCGCCGGCTGTCGCGAGCGCGCTGCGCTCGGCCCGCGCGCGCGGGATCGAAGTGCGCGTCGTGCTGGTGCGCCCGCCGCGTGCGGGCAGGTACAGCGGCGCCGGCTATCTGAAATCCGCGGGGATCGACGTCGCGATCGATTCCCGGCACGGCGGCCCCGCGTCGCGCTTCGCGATCGTCGACGACAGCGTCGCGTTGACGACCCTGTCCGACGGCGCGGCCGAGCAGGCCGACACGATGAACGTGTTCCGGCGCGCGCCCGAACTCGCGCAGTCCTACGCGCAGTCGTTCTGGCGGCTGTACCGGCAGGCCGGCGGCCTCTGACCCTTCCTACGGCGCGGTGCGCGCCGGTGTGACCCTGCTTGCATCGGCGCGAACGATGAACCATCCTCGTTGACAGGCGCCGGCGCGGGTTGCGCACCCGGCGCAACGGCAGGGAGCCGATCGTGACCGAAAGCAGTTTTGCCGATCGCGCCGATGCCGGCCGCCAACTGGCCGACGCGTTGCGCGAATACGCGGGGCGAAGCGATGTAGTCGTGCTCGCGTTGCCGCGCGGCGGCGTGCCCGTCGCGTATCCGGTCGCGTGCGCGCTGCGCGCGCCGCTCGACGTGCTGGTCGTGCGCAAGCTCGGTGTGCCGTTCGACCCCGAACTCGCGATGGGCGCGATCGCGACGGGCGGCGTGATTCATCTGCAACGTTCGGTGATCCGCGCGATGGACGTATCCGATGCGCAGCTCGCCGACGTGATCGCGCGCGAGACGGCCGAACTGCAACGCCGCGAAGCGCTGTACCGCGGCGCGGTGCCGCCGCGCGCGGTGGACGGACGCATCGCGATCGTCGTCGACGACGGTGTCGCGACCGGCGCGTCGATGCGCGTCGCGCTGCAGGCGCTGCGCGAGCGCCACCCGGCGCGCATCGTCGCGGCGGTGCCGGTCGCGCCGGCGGGCGCCGCGCACGCGTTCGACGGCCTGGCGGACGCGTTCGTCACGGTGTCGCAGCCGTCCCGGTTCTTCGGGATCAGCCAGTTCTACGCGCGCTTCGAGCAGACGAGCGATGCTGAAGTGCGTGCGCTGCTCGATGCGGCGTGCTCGTGACGCGGCGTCACGTCCGACGGATCCGGCGCGAGCGCGGTCGGCGGGCTTCCGCCAGCGCGAACACGCGCTGCAGCGCCGGATGGACGTTGCCGTGCCAGCGTGGCCCCGTAAACAACCCGTAGTGATCGCAATCGTCGATGTCGACGCGATGGCGCTCGTCGGCCGCGAGCCCGCTGCACAGGCCGAGCGCCGCATGGGTCTGCCCGGCGCCCGTGACCGTGTCGCGGGCGCCTTCGACGGTCAGCAGCGCGACGTCGCGCAGCGCGGCGGGTTCGACGCGCCGGCCGTGCACGTGCCACGCGCCGGTCGCGAGCAGCATGCGCTGGAACACGACGTCGACCGTGTCGAGAAAATAGTCGGCCGGCATGTCGAGCAGCGCCGTGTATTCGCGCAGTGCCCGCCGGGCGTCGGCGAGCCCGGTCATGTCGAAGCGCGATGCGGCCAGCGCATAGGTTTCGACCAGCGTCAGGAAGCGCTGCGGATACAGGAGCGCGATCTCGCCCTGTTGCAGATAGGTCGGGAACACGTGGCGGCCATGCCCCGCGAAGCCGGGCGGCACGATGTCGATCAGGTGGCGCCGGCACCAGTCGAGCGAATGGGCGGCTGCCGCGGTGCCGAGTGCGCTCGGATTCAGCCGCGCGTCGAGCGGGCCGCCGATCAGCGTGATACTCGCGGGCGGCGCGAGGCCGCGCGCGGCACGCAGCGCGAGTGCGCCGAGCGCCGGTACGGTGGCCTGGCACACGGCGACGACGTGCAGCGGCCGATCGTCGCGCTGGAGGGTGTCGACGAAGCCGTCGAGCATCGCGACGTATTCGTCGAGCCCGAAACGGCCGGCCGCGAGCGGCACGTCGCGCGCATTGCACCAGTCGGTCACACAGACGTCGCCATCGGCGAGCAGCGTTTCGACGGTTTCCCGCATCATCACGGCCGCATGCCCGACGAGCGGCGCGCACAGCAGCACCGTGCGGCGCGCGTCGGCATGCGCGAAGCGCCGCAAGTCGCAAAACGGCGTGTGCGTGACGACCTGCTCGCTGACGCCCGGCCACGCGAGGTCGAAGCCCGGCGGCGCGGTCTGCGGCCCGAGCAGCGGTTCGAACAGGTCGTCGTAGCACGACGATGCGGCATGCGGCAGCGACGCCGCGGGCCACGCATCGAACGCGTATCGCGTCGCCGCGCGCCATGCGCGCATCCATTCCCGCTGCTGCTCGACGACGGCATACCACATGGCGGACCCTGGGGCGGAACGAGCGTGAATCTGCATTATGGTCACAGTGGACGGGCAGTGCGAGCCCGATGCGCGGCTGGCCGATGCGCGTCAGGCGCACGGGCACGCTAGGCGCTGCCGCGCGACGCTGCTACAGTCGTCGGTCCCATTCCCTCGAAGCGGAGCGTTTGCGATGAAACTGATCGGCATGCTGGATTCCCCGTTCGTGCGCCGCGTCGCCATTTCGGCGAAGCTGCTCGACCTGCCGTTCGAACACGAGTCGATCTCGGTGTTTCGTCAGGTCGAGCGGTTCAGGGCGGTCAACCCGGTCGTCAAGGCGCCGACACTCGTGACCGACGGCGGCGCGACCCTGATCGATTCGTCGCTGATCGTCGACTATCTCGACCACCTGGCCGCGCCGGAGCGGCGCCTGTTGCCCGCCGCCGTCGATGCCCGGCTGCGCGCGCTGGTGCCGATCGGATTCGCGCTGGCCGCTGCCGAGAAAACCGTGCAGGTCGTCTACGAGCATGCGCTGCGGCCGTCGGACAAGCAGCACGAACCGTGGGTCGACCGCGTGCTGAGCCAGCTCGAAGCCGCATACGGCGCACTGGAGCCGCTGGTCGCGGCCGCGAACGGCTGGTTCGGCGGCGCGCGGCTGCTGCAGTCCGACGTGACGGTCGCGGTGGCGTGGCGCTTCACGCAGTTCATGGCCGCCGATTACCCGGCGCTCGCCCGGATCGATCCGGCCCGTTATCCGGCGCTCGCCGCGCATTCCGCGCGGGCGGAAGCGCTGCCGGCCTTCGCCGAAACGCCGCTTGGCTAGGGCCAGCGCACGTCCGTTATCAGCGTGAACGGGCCCTGGGCTTCGCGGCGGCCCGCCGGGCCGTCGCACATCGATGTCGGACGCCGCTCGCCCTTGTCCGGCAAGCCGCTGCCGATTGTTCTCGACGGCTGACAAGTGACTTCGCATTCGCGCTGTTTATCCGGAGGCGACCGATCCCTAGAATCCACTCCATCGAATCACGCATTGCCAGATGGAGCCGATGATGAAAGCCCTGATCGAATCGAGCCTGTACCACCCGTCCGTGTTGTTGCCGCTTGCCGCGCTGACGCAGTTGATGGTCGAGCGCGATTTCAATCTCGGCCAGGTCGGGCTGATCGTCGCGGCGCGCGGTGCGCAGGCGGCCGTGTCGCGGTCGCGCGCACTGATCTTCTGCCGTCACTGCGAAGCGCACGCATGAGCACGTTCGCGGCACGCGGATGAAAAAAAGCCCGGCCGGCGCAAGCCGGTCGGGCGGATCGGATTCGATCGGGCCCCGGCTTCGGCCGGGGCTTTTTCATTGGGCGACGCTCACGCGCGTGCGGGAGTCGCGACGCCGTAGATTTCCGACTCGTCGTCGTCTTCGCGCAATTGGCGCACGAGCTGGTGCGCTTCGCGGCGCGTCGCGACGGCCGGCGGCGAGCCCTTCAGCGGCTGGCGCGCGGTTTCGGCGAGCGCGACGACCGACACGACGCCGATCAACGCGGCGCCCATCATGTAGTACGCCGGCATCATCAGGTTGTGCGTGACCTCGACGAGCCACGCGGTGACGAGCGGCGTCGTGCCGCCGAACAGCGACACCGACACGTTGAAGCCGATCGCGAGGGCGCCGTAACGGATCTCGGTCGGGAACAGCGCGGGCAGCGCCGACGGCATCACGCCGGTGAAGCACGACAGCAGCACGCCGAGGATCAGCAGGCCGCCGAACACCGACGCCGTGGTGCCCGCATGGATCAGCATCAGCGACGGAACCGACAGCACCAGCAGGCCGACGCAGCCGGCGAGCATCACCGGCTTGCGGCCGACCTTGTCCGACAGGCGGCCGGCGTACAGCGTCATCGGCATCATCAGCACCATCACGATCAGCACGAGCACGAGGCTGTGCGATTCGTCGAAATGCAGCGTCGACGACATGAAGCTCGGCAGGTACGACAGCACCATGTAGTCGGTCACGTTGAAGATCAGCACGAGGCCGACGCACAGCAGCAGCGCACGCCAGTTGCGCAACAGCGTTTCACGGAAGCGCGCCTTCGGCACGGCCTTGTCCTGCGCTTCGCGCTCTTCGGCCTGGCGCTTGAACGCGGGCGTTTCCTCGAGCTTCATCCGGATGTAGAGACCGATCAGGCCGAGCGGGCCGGCGATCAGGAACGGCACGCGCCAGCCCCACGACAGCAGCGCTTCCTGCGACAGCGACGCGGTGAGCAGCGCGACGACGCCCGCGCCCAGCACATAGCCGATCAGCGTGCCGAATTCGAGGAAGCTGCCCATGAAGCCGCGGCGCTTGTCGGTCGAGAACTCGGCGATGAAGGTGGCCGCGCCGCCGTATTCGCCGCCGGTCGAGAAGCCCTGCACGAGGCGGGCGACGAGCAGCAGCACGGGCGCCATGATGCCGATCGACGCATAGCTCGGGATCAGGCCGATCGCGAAGGTGCCGGCGGCCATCATGATCATCGTGGCGGCGAGCACGCGCTGGCGGCCGATGCGATCGCCGAGCGGGCCGAACACCATGCCGCCGAGCGGGCGCACGAGGAATGCGGCCGCGAACGTGCCGAAGGTGGCGAGCAACTGCGCGGACGGGCTGCTGGACGGGAAGAACACCTTGCCGAGCGTGACGGCGATATAGCTGTAGACGCCGAAGTCGAACCATTCCATCGCATTGCCGATGGCCATCGCGCTGACGGCGCGCTTGAGCAGACTCTGGTCGACGACGGTGATGTCGTCCACGGCGAGCGGGGCTTCGGCGGACGACGAAGCGGAGGAAGAGACAGCGGTCGGGCTGACGTGTGTTGCGGTCAAGGTCATGCACTCCTTTGACAGCGCCGGAACGGGCAGGCCGTCCGACACGGTTTGCCGGCGAGCGCGGGGTCGCGTGCGGCGCGTCGGGGCAGACCATCAAGCACTTACTGCGCAAGGGGCAGCAAAGGGCCGAGGGGCTGCTTCGACGCGGGCCCGATGGGCCGTCGCGACAGTGCGCTCATGAAGAATGGGCCGCGTGATGCAGGCGGCAGATGCCGGTGCGGACGAGGGTCCGGCGTTCCGGCAACGCCCCGGAGGGGCAACGAAACGAGAAAAGCGGGCCTGTCGGGCGGGCTTTCCTGTGGATGCATTTCGATCGAGGCGCCGGCCAGCATCGTGCGGACGGACTTCCCTCAAAATCGAAAAGACAGAGATTGAATGTTGAAACAGGCGACATGATAGCACGATGACGGATGATCGTGCAAATTGCCCGGACTCGCCCGTCTGGCGGGGCATCCGGCCCGGCCCGCTCGGGTATGATCGGCGGCGCGCGGCGCGGCCGTTCCGCCCGCCGCGACGGGGCTGAATTCGCGAGGAACCGGATGACCGAATTGATGAGGATCGCGGCGCTGTTCGCCGCTACCGCGCTGGCCGAAATCGTCGGCTGCTATCTGCCGTGGCTCGTGCTGAAGGCCGGGCGCCCGGCCTGGCTGCTGGTGCCGGCCGCGGTGTCGCTCGCGCTGTTCGCGTGGCTGCTGACGCTCCACCCGAGCGCGGCGGGGCGCACTTACGCCGCGTACGGCGGCGTGTACATCGCGGTGGCGCTGATCTGGCTGCGGGTGGTCGACGGCGTCGCGCTGACCCGCTGGGACGTGGCCGGCGCGGTGCTCGCGCTCGGCGGGATGGCCGTCATCGCGCTGCAGCCGCGCGCGTGAGCGCGGCCGCGGCGCGGGCCGCGGGCCGCATGCGTCAGGCTGCTTCGGCGGTGTCCGTATCGGCGGACCGGCGCCACACGCAGGCGCCCTTGACCGACTTGTCGAGCTCGTCGAGCTGAGCCTGGTGCGCGGCAAGCTCGTCGTCGCTCGCGGCCACCACGGCCAGATCGAGCGCGGCGAGCGACACGCGCTTGCCGTTCGCGGTGCCGCCGTCGGCGCCCGCGTCGTCGAGCATGTCGATCACGAGGCTGTCCTGACCGCGCGTCATCGCGAGATACACCTCCGCGAGCAGCTCCGAGTCGAGCAGTGCGCCGTGCAGCGTGCGGTGCGCGTTGCTGATGCCGAAACGGTCGCACAGCGCGTCGAGCGAATTGCGCTTGCCGGGGAACATCTGCTTGGCCTGCACCAGCGTGTCGATCACGCCGCCGCAATGCTCGCTGAACGGCGGCAGGCCGAGCCGCGCGAATTCGGCGTCGAGGAAGCCAAGGTCGAAGGGCGCGTTGTGGATGATCAGCTCGGCGCCCTTCACGAAGTCGCGGATCTGATCGGCGACTTCCGCGAATTTCGGCTTGTCGCTGAGGAATTCGGTCGTGAGGCCGTGCACCGCCAGTGCGCCCGGATCGCTGTCGCGCTCGGGGTTCACGTAGAAATGCAGGTTATTGCCGGTGAGCCGCCGGTTCAGCAGCTCGACGCAGCCGATTTCGATGAGGCGGTCGCCCGTGCGGGCGTTCAGGCCGGTGGTTTCGGTATCGAGAATGATCTGGCGCATGTCGGGAAAAGCAAGGAAAACGGGAGAGGGCGGCCGGCGTTCAGGCGGCCAGCGATTCGACGCCGCGGTTCGCGAGCGCGTCGGCCCGCTCGTTCTCGGGATGGCCCGCGTGGCCCTTGACCCAACGCCACTCGATCTCGTGCTGCACGACGAGCGCGTCGAGCCGCTTCCACAGGTCGGCGTTCTTCACGGGCGTCTTCGCCGCGGTGACCCAGCCCTTCTTCTTCCACCCGTGGATCCACTCGCTGATGCCTTTCTGCACGTATTGCGAGTCGGTATGCACGATCACCCGGCACGGCCGCTTGAGCGCTTCGAGCGCGGCGATCACGCCCATCAGCTCCATGCGGTTGTTGGTCGTGTTCGGCTCGCCGCCGAACAGTTCCTTTTCCTGATCGCCGTAGCGCAGCAGTGCGCCCCAGCCGCCGGGGCCGGGGTTGCCCTTGCAGGCGCCGTCGGTATAGATGTCGATGGTGTCGGTTGTCATGAACGTTCTTGGTGGGTGGTCGGGGAGGCCGCCGGCGTCAGGCCCGGTGCGAGCACGGGCTTCTTCATCTTGATCTGGCCGACGAGGCGCATGCCGCGCACGCGCTTGACGGCCGTCACCATGTAGACGGCGCCGAAGATCGGCCACCAGCGGTCGCCGGCGGCCTCCATGAAGCCGTAGCGGGCCAGCCACTGGTCGGTGGCGAGCGGCGGCCGGTAGCAGCCGAAGCGGCCGCGTTCGAGGTCGAAGCCGAGCAGCTTGATCCAGTCCTTGAGCCGGATGAACGCGATCTGGTCGCGCGTGGCCGGCACGAACGGGCGGTTCGCCATGCGCCCGAACGACTGCCGCATGCCCCACAGGCTGAGCGAATTGAAGCCGGTGATCACGAGCTGGCCTTCCGGCATCAGCACGCGCTCGGCCTCGCGCAGCAGGCGGTGCGGGTCGGACGTGAATTCGAGCGTGTGCGGCATCACGATCAGGTCGACGCTCTGCGACTCGAACGGCAGGTCGAGCAGGTCGCACCAGGTCGTGCTGCGATCGGCAGGCGCGTGGGCCCCCGTGTGCGCTTTGCGCGCCCACGGATACTGATACGGCGCGCTCGCGCCGCTCGCCGGGTCGAGCACCAGGCCGCGATACGGCATGCGGTTCTCGCGCAGCGCATCGAGCTGCGGCAGGCCGAGCTGCAGCGCGTGGAAGCCGAAGACGTCGGACACGATCCGGTCGAGCTGCGCCTGTTCCCAGCCCAGCACGTAGCGGCCGGGCGGCGAGTCGGTCCAGGCAGGCCAGTCTATAATTTGACGGTCAGACATAACGATGATTGCGCGCCCATGAACGAGCTGGAATACGTGCCGGTTCCGGCATTCGAAGACAACTATATCTGGCTCGTCTCGGACGGCCGCGATGCGATCGCCGTCGATCCGGGTGAAGCCGCGCCCGTACGCCGGGTTCTTGCCGAACGAGGCTGGCGGTTGACCGCTATTTTACTCACGCACCACCACGCCGACCACGTCGGCGGTGTCGAGGGGCTGCGAAATAGCCAACCGGCCGATGCTCCGCTCACCGTTTACGGCCCCGCGGCCGAATCGATCGACGTGGTCACGCAGCCGCTTTCGGGCGGCGATCGCGTGGTGCTCGACGCGCCGGCCGTCGCATTCGACGTGCTCGACGTGCCGGGTCATACGCGTGGCCACATTGCATATTTTCAGCAGGCCGGGCAGGGCAATGCGGTGCCGCACGTATTCTGCGGCGACACGCTGTTCTCGTGCGGTTGCGGCCGCCTGTTCGAAGGCACGCCCGCGCAGATGCTCGCGTCGCTCGACGCGCTCGCGGCACTGCCGGGCGACACGCGCGTGCATTGTGCACACGAATACACGCTGTCGAACATCCGCTTCGCGCTCGCGTGCGAGCCCGGCAATGCGGCGCTCGCCGCGTGGCGCGACGACGCGCAGGCACTGCGTGCGCGCGGCGTGCCGACGCTGCCCACTACGATCGCCCACGAGCGTGCCGTTAACCCGTTCATGCGGGCCGACAGCGCGGCGATCCATGCGACGCTCGAGGCCGAGCTGCACGAAACGGTGACGGATCGTCTGGCGGCGTTCACGCTGATGCGCGAATGGAAAAACCGGTTTCGATGACGTTTTCCGGAGGACTCCAAAAGCTCAAGCGGTGTCTGTAAAAATTGCTCCAAATGTAGGATTTCGCTGAGTTTTCGGTGTTTTTATTGACGTGAAGCACGCACTTCCGTAGTATCGCCTGCAATTTCCAGCCGTCGGAAGCCGAGATTTTCATGCGACTTATATTGAGTGCGATGGTGGTGCTGCTACTCGCCGCTTGTGCGAGCCAGCCCCCTGTCGCCAACAACGCCGCCGATTCGCAGGCGACGTCCAACTACCTCCGTAAATCAGCCACCGCCAAAGAAACTGTCGACGTCGACAAGCAATCCGTCGGCGACCTGACCAGTGCGGACTCCGATCTCTGGGCGCGCATCCGTCGCGGCTTCCAGATGCCCGACCTGCAGAGCGATCTCGTCGACATGCAGACGACCTGGTATACGCAGCGGCCCGATTACGTGCAGCGCATGACCGAGCGCTCGCAGAAGTACCTGTATCACATCGTCGAGGAGCTCGAGGCGCGTCACATGCCGACCGAGCTCGCGCTGCTGCCGTTCATCGAGTCCGCGTACAACCCGCAGGCGCTGTCGGTCGCGAAAGCGGCCGGCATGTGGCAGTTCATGCCCGGCACCGGCCGCACGTACAACCTGAAGCGCAACATGTGGCAGGACGAGCGCCGTGACGTGCTCGCGTCGACGAGCGCCGCGCTCGACTACCTGTCCCGCCTGCACGACATGTTCGGCGACTGGTATCTGGCGCTGGCCGCGTACAACTGGGGCGAAGGCAACGTGCAGCGTGCGATCGCGCGCAATCAGGCGGCCGGCCTGCCGACCGACTACCAGAGCCTGCGCATGCCGAACGAGACGCGCAACTACGTGCCGAAGCTGCAGGCGGTGAAGAACATCATCGCGAGCCCGCAGCAGTACGGCCTGTCGCTGCCCGATATCCCGAACCACCCGTATTTCGTGACGGTCACGACGTCGCGCGACATCGACGTGGCGGTGGCCGCGAAGCTCGCGAACCTGCCGCTCGACGAGTTCCGCTCGCTGAACCCGTCGTTCTCGAAACCGGTGATTCTCGGCGCGACCGAGCCGCAGATCCTGCTGCCGTTCGACAACGCGTCCGCGTTCGAGAAGAACCTGAAAGCCTACAACGGCCAGTTGTCGTCGTGGACCACCTACACGGTCAGCGAGCGTGCGCGCCCGGCCGCGATCGCCGAGAAGATCGGCGTCGACGCCGATACGCTGATGTCGGTCAACAAGATTCCGGCCGGCATGCGCCTGAAGCCGGGCTCGACGATCGTCGTGCCGCGCGGCGATGACGACGACGAGGACATCAGCGCCGACGTCGCCGAAAACGGCGCGCTCGCGATGGAGCCGGACGTCCCCGATACCCGCAAGATGCTGATCCGCGTGCGCCGCAAGCAGTCGATGGCGGCGATCGCCGGCCGCTACGGCGTGTCGGTCGGCCAGTTGAAGGCGTGGAACCGTACGCACCGCGATCTCGCGATGCCGGGCCAGGCGCTCGTGCTGCACGTGCCGGTCGGCCGTGCGGTGCCGGCGGAACCCGGTCCGGAGCGGATCGCGACGTCGGCGGGCGGTGCGCACATCGAGCGCGCGAGCCTGGCGGTGGGCGGCAAGTCGCACGGCGGCAAGCGCGGCGCCGCCAAATCGTCGGCGAAGTCGGCGAAGGCCGCGCCCGCGAAAGCCGCGCCGGCCAAGACCGCCGCGCACAAGGGCAAGAAGAAGTAAGCGCGGCTGCCGCGCGGCGTGGCGGCCGGTGAGGCCCGCACGGTTGCGCTATCATCCGACGAATTCGGCGAAACGCCGTCACCGAGGTGACGGCGTTTTCGTTTGTGCGCGACGCGGCGGCGCTGCGTCGCGCGTCTTCATGACAAGGGGAAGCGATGTCGTCGGTGCAGGTGAGGGTGCTCGCGCTGTTTTCGGTCGGGTATTTCGTGTCGTACGTGTTTCGCGGCGTCAATCTGGGCTTCGCGCCGTTCGTCACGCACGAGCTCGGGCTGTCGGCCGCCGATCTCGGCCTGCTCACCAGCCTCTATTTCCTCGGCTTCGCGGGGGCGCAGATTCCGGCCGGCGTCATGCTCGACCACTTCGGCCCGCGCCGCGTGACGGCCGGCATGCTGCTGTTCGCGGCGGCCGGCGCGGCCGTGTTCGGCGCGGCGCACGGCATCGGCACGATGATGGTCGGCCGGCTGCTGATCGGCGTCGGCGTATCGGTGTGTCTCGGCGCGGCGTTCAAGGCGCTCGCGCAGCATTTCCCGGTCGGCCGGCTGCCGCTCGTCAACGGTCTCGTGATGGCCGTGGGCGGCCTCGGCGGCGTGATGGTCGGCTCGCCGCTGACCTGGCTGCTCGGCTGGACGAGCTGGCGCATGATCTGTGTCGGCCTTGCGGCGCTGACGGTGGTCGTGGCGGCATCGATCGGCTTCGGAGCGCCCGACGCGCAGCAGGCACGCCATCAGGGCGGGCTCGTCAGCCAGTTCAAGGGTACATGGCACATCCTGAGCAGCCGCGCGTTCTGGAAGATCTCGTCGTTTTCCGTCGTCACGCAGGGCGTGTTCTATGCGATGCAGTCGCTGTGGGTCGGCCCGTATCTGCGCGACGTCGGCGGGTTCGACGCGCCGCATGCCGCGCGTCTCGTGTCGGTGCTCGGCTTCGCGATGATGGCCGGCTGCGTCGGCTTCGGCGCGGCGGCGCGCGTGCTCGAGCGGCGCGGCCTGTCGGTCTACGCAACGTGCGGTATCGGCATGGCGCTGTTCGTCGCGACGCAGCTCGCGATCGTCGCGCGCGTGGCGTTGCCGCCCGCCGTGCTGTGGGCTGCCTACGGGATGTTCGGCGGCGTGGGCATCCTGACCTACGCGGTGATGGCCGGCCATTTTCCCGCTCACCTGATCGGCCGCGCGAACACGACGCTCACGCTCGTGATCTTCCTGCTGATCTTCGCGTTCCAGATCGGCGTCGGTGCCGTGCTGTCGCACTGGCCGGCGGTCGACGGCCGTTATCCGGCGGCCGCGCACTTCACCGCCTGGGGCGTGCTGCTCGCGCTGCAGCTCGCGAGCGCGGTCTGGTACGCGTGGCCCGCGCGCGGCACTGGCCAAGCGCACTGATCCGGCGGTACGCTGGCGGGTAGGGCGGCCGCGAAAACGGGGCCGCAGCACGTCGCGTTACGCTGCCGGGCGCGGCGCGCGCACGGTCGGACGGCCATGGCAATTGAAGATAGGCCCATTTTCAGGCTATAATTTGAAAGTTTGTGCTGATCAACCTCGCACCCTAGCGCCTACCTCATTCATCCCGTTCATCCGCCGCACGCCGCCTGCCGGGCGATGCCGCGAAGCCTCGTGCGCCACGCGCCGGGCTCGCGTCTCGACAACGCAGGCCGCGTCCAGCTAGCGACCACGCGCGCCCACGCAGCGCGGCGCTCGCGCGGCAGGGTAAACAGGTCGGCAGCAGGGTGTTCCCCAAGGAGCCTCCCGTGTTGCCGTCTTTTTCTCCCGCCTTGCTTGCACTCGCCGACGGCACGGTCTTTCGTGGTTATTCGATCGGGGCCGAAGGCCATACGATCGGCGAAGTCGTGTTCAATACCGCGATCACCGGCTATCAGGAAATCCTGACTGATCCGAGCTACTCGCGCCAGATCGTCACGCTCACCTATCCGCATATCGGCAACGTCGGCGTCAATGCCGAAGACGTCGAAGCCACGAAAGTCCATGCCGCCGGCCTGATCATCCGCGATCTGCCGACGCTCGCATCGAACTTCCGCATGGACCGCACGCTCGGCGACTACCTGCGCGACGAAGGCGTCGTCGCGATCGCCGGCATCGACACCCGCAAGCTGACCCGCATCCTGCGCGACAAGGGCGCGCAGAGCGGCTGCATCCTGACGGACTCCGATGACGAAGCGAAGGCGATCGAGCTCGCGCGCTCGTTCGAGGGCCTCGCCGGCATGGATCTCGCGAAGGTCGTGTCGACCACGAAGCCGTTCGAATGGAAGCAGACGGAATGGCGTCTCGAAGGCGGCTACGGCATGCAGGAATCGCCGAAGTATCGCGTCGTCGCGTACGACTTCGGCGTCAAGTACAACATCCTGCGCATGCTCGCGCAGCGCGGCTGCCACGTGACGGTGCTGCCCGCCCAGGCCAGCGCGGCCGATGCGCTCGCGCTGAATCCGGACGGCGTCTTCCTGTCGAACGGCCCCGGCGATCCGGAGCCGTGCGATTACGCGATCGCGGCCACGAAGGAATTCATCGAGCGCGGCGTGCCGACCTTCGGCATCTGCCTCGGCCACCAGATCATGGGCCTCGCGGTCGGCGCGAAGACGCTCAAGATGAAAACGGGCCACCACGGCGCGAACCATCCGGTGAAGGATCTCGGCGACGGCCGAGTCGTGATCACGTCGCAGAACCACGGCTTCGCGGTCGATGCCGATTCGCTGCCGGCCAACGCGCGCGTGACGCACGTATCGCTGTTCGACGGCACGCTGCAGGGCTTCGAGCTGACCGACAAGCCGGCGTTCTGCTTCCAGGGCCACCCGGAAGCGTCGCCCGGCCCGCACGACATCGGCTACCTGTTCGACCGTTTCACCGCGCTGATGGACGCGGCGAAGCAGCGCAACGCTTAACGTCATCGACGCAACCGAAGGACGGGAGATTCACATCATGTTCGGCCACGCACTCGGCATCACGGATATCTGGACCTACGTGTTCGGCGTGATCTTCATCATCCTGCTGCCGGGGCCGAACTCGATGTACGTGCTGTCGCTCGCCGCGCAGCGCGGCGTGAAGGCCGGCTATCGCGCGGCCTGCGGCGTGTTCGTCGGCGATACCGTGCTGATGGTGCTGTCCGCCGCGGGCGTCGCGTCGCTGCTGAAGGCGAATCCGCTGCTGTTCTCCGTCGTCAAGTACGGCGGCGCCGCGTATCTGCTCTACATCGGCGCCGGCATGCTGCGCAGCGCGTGGCAAAAGCTGCGCACGCCGGCCCATGCGCCGGCCGACGCGCCGCGTACGGTCGACGGCGAGCAGTCTTTCGACAAGCCGTTCCGCAAGGCGCTGATCGTGAGCCTGCTGAATCCGAAGGCGATCCTGTTCTTCATCTCGTTCTTCATCCAGTTCGTCGACCCGGCATTCCCGCATCCCGCGCTGTCGTTCGTCGTGCTCGGGGCGATCGCGCAATGCGCGAGCTTCCTGTACCTGAGCACGCTGATCTTCGCGGGGGCGCGGCTCGCCGAGCATTTCCGCCGCCGCCGCAAGCTCGCGGCAGGCGCGGCGAGCAGCGTGGGCGGCCTGTTCATCGGTTTCTCGGTGAAGCTTGCGCTCGCGACCATGAGCTGAGCGCCGCCGGCCGACCCACGACAACGATTACTTATTGAATTCACAAGCCATGCCAAAACGCACAGACATCAAGAGCATCCTCATCATCGGCGCCGGCCCGATCATCATCGGCCAGGCGTGCGAGTTCGACTATTCGGGCGCGCAGGCTTGCAAGGCGTTGCGTGAGGAGGGCTACAAGGTCGTTCTCGTCAACAGCAACCCGGCGACGATCATGACCGACCCGAACACGGCCGACGTGACCTACATCGAGCCGATCACGTGGGAAGTCGTCGCGCGCATCATCGAGAAGGAGCGCCCGGACGCGATCCTGCCGACGATGGGCGGCCAGACCGCGTTGAACTGCGCGCTCGACCTGCACCACCACGGCGTGCTCGAGAAGTTCGGCGTCGAGCTGATCGGCGCGTCGCCGGAAGCGATCGACAAGGCCGAAGACCGCCAGAAGTTCAAGGAAGCGATGACCAAGATCGGTCTCGGCTCCGCGAAGTCGGGCATCGCGCATTCGATGGAAGAAGCGACCAAGGTGCACGCCGAAATCATGGCGGAGACGGGCGGCAGCGGCTACCCGATCGTGATCCGCCCGTCGTTCACGCTCGGCGGCTCGGGCGGCGGCATCGCGTACAACCGCGAAGAGTTCGAGGAAATCTGCAAGCGCGGTCTCGACCTGTCGCCCACGCGCGAGCTGCTGATCGAAGAGTCGCTGCTCGGCTGGAAGGAATACGAGATGGAAGTCGTGCGCGACCGCGCCGACAACTGCATCATCGTCTGCTCGATCGAAAACCTCGACCCGATGGGCGTGCACACCGGCGACTCGATCACGGTCGCGCCCGCGCAGACGCTCACCGACAAGGAGTATCAGATCCTGCGTAACGCATCGCTCGCGGTGCTGCGCGAGATCGGCGTCGACACGGGCGGCTCGAACGTGCAGTTCTCGATCAACCCGAAGGACGGCCGCATGGTCGTCATCGAGATGAACCCGCGCGTGTCGCGTTCGTCGGCGCTCGCGTCGAAGGCCACCGGCTTCCCGATCGCGAAGGTCGCAGCGAAGCTGGCGGTCGGCTACACGCTCGACGAGTTGAAGAACGAAATCACCGGCGGCCAGACGCCGGCGTCGTTCGAGCCGACGATCGACTACGTCGTCACGAAGATCCCGCGTTTCGCGTTCGAGAAGTTCCGCGAGGCCGATTCGCGCCTGACCACGCAGATGAAGTCGGTCGGCGAAGTGATGGCGATCGGCCGCACGTTCCAGGAATCGTTCCAGAAGGCGCTGCGCGGCCTCGAAGTCGGAGTCGACGGCCTCGACGAGAAGTCGACCAACCGCGACGAGATCGCGATCGAGATCCACGAGCCGGGCCCGGACCGCATCTGGTACGTCGGCGATGCGTTCCGTATCGGCATGACGGCCGAGGAAATCTTCGCGGAAACCGCGATCGACCCGTGGTTCCTCGAGCAGATCGAGCAGATCATCCTGAAGGAAAAGGCGCTCGGCGGCCGCACGCTCGCGTCGCTGACGTTCGACGAGCTGCGCTACCTGAAGCAGAGCGGCTTCTCCGACCGCCGCCTCGCGAAGCTGCTCGGCGCGACGCCGGAAGACGTCCGCAAGCGCCGCGTGGAACTGAACGTGCGCCCGGTCTACAAGCGCGTCGACACGTGCGCGGCCGAGTTCGCGACGAAAACGGCCTACATGTACTCGACCTACGAGGAAGAGTGCGAGGCGCAGCCGACCACGAACAAGAAGATCATGGTGCTGGGCGGCGGCCCGAACCGGATCGGCCAGGGTATCGAGTTCGACTACTGCTGCGTGCACGCGGCGCTCGCGATGCGCGAGGACGGCTATGAAACGATCATGGTCAACTGCAACCCGGAAACGGTGTCGACCGACTACGACACGTCCGATCGCCTGTACTTCGAGCCGCTGACGCTCGAGGACGTGCTCGAAATCGTCGACAAGGAAAAGCCGGTCGGCGTGATCGTCCAGTACGGCGGCCAGACGCCGCTGAAGCTCGCGCTCGACCTCGAGGCGCACGGCGTGCCGATCGTCGGTACGTCGCCGGACATGATCGACGCGGCCGAAGACCGCGAACGCTTCCAGAAGCTGCTGCAGGACCTGGGCCTGCGCCAGCCGCCGAACCGCACCGCCCGCGCCGAGGACGAAGCGCTCGCGCTGGCCGACGAAATCGGCTATCCGCTGGTCGTGCGTCCGTCGTACGTGCTCGGCGGCCGCGCGATGGAAATCGTCCACGAGCCGCGCGACCTCGAGCGCTACATGCGCGAGGCCGTGAAGGTGTCGAACGATTCGCCGGTGCTGCTCGACCGCTTCCTGAACGACGCGATCGAGTGCGACGTCGACTGCATCTGCGACGGCGAAGCCGTGTTCATCGGCGGCGTGATGGAGCACATCGAGCAGGCGGGCGTTCACTCCGGCGACTCGGCGTGCTCGCTGCCGCCGTATTCGCTGTCGAAGGAAACCGTGGCCGAGCTGAAGCGCCAGACGGGCGCGATGGCGAAGGCGCTGAACGTGGTCGGCCTGATGAACGTGCAGTTCGCGATCCAGCAGGTACCGCAGGCGGATGGTTCGAAGCAGGACGTCATCTACGTGCTGGAAGTGAACCCGCGCGCGTCGCGCACGGTGCCGTACGTGTCGAAGGCGACCAGCCTGCCGCTCGCGAAGATCGCGGCGCGCGCGATGGTCGGCCAGAAGCTCGCGCAGCAGGGCGTGACGAAGGAAGTCGAGCCGCCGTACTTCAGCGTGAAGGAAGCGGTGTTCCCGTTCGTCAAGTTCCCGACCGTCGATCCGGTCCTCGGGCCTGAAATGCGTTCGACCGGCGAAGTGATGGGCGTCGGCCAGACGTTCGGCGAAGCGCTGTTCAAGTCGCAGCTCGCGGCCGGTTCGCGCCTGCCGGAGTCGGGCACGGTGCTGCTGACCGTGATGGACGCGGATAAGCCGAAGGCCGTCGAAGTCGCGCGCATGCTGCACGACCTCGGCTACCCGATCGTCGCCACCAAGGGCACGGCTGCCGCGATCGAAGCGGCCGGCGTGCCGGTGAAGGTCGTGAACAAGGTGAAGGACGGCCGTCCGCACATCGTCGACATGATCAAGAACGGCGAGATCGCACTCGTGTTCACGACGGTCGACGAGACGCGCCAGGCGATCGCCGATTCGCGTTCGATCCGCATGAGCGCGCAGGCGCACAAGGTCACGTACTACACGACGATGTCGGGCGCGCGCGCGGCCGTCGAGGGCTTGCGCTACCTGAAGGATCTGGAAGTCTATGATTTACAAGGTCTTCACGCTCGCCTAAACTAAGCGTTCAGTTACCTGTCGAAGCAACACGTGCCGCGATTAGGCGGTGTTTCCAGTGCATCGGAAGCGCGCTTAATCGCGGTGATTTTTTTTATAGCCGTTTTTAGCGATTGAGCCGTTTATGAGCACCATTCCGTTGACAAAGCGTGGCGCAGAGCAACTGCGCGATGAATTGCAGCGCCTCAAGTCCGTCGAGCGGCCGGCCGTGATCAACGCGATCGCGGAGGCCCGCGCACAGGGCGACCTGTCCGAAAACGCCGAATACGATGCCGCAAAGGAAAAACAGGGCTTCATCGAGGGTCGTATCGCGGAGCTCGAATCCAAGCTGTCCGCCGCGCAAATCATCGATCCCACGGTGCTCGACGCCGACGGCCGCGTGGTGTTCGCCGCGACGGTCGAACTCGAGGATCTCGAGTCGGGCGATACCGTCAAGTATCAAATCGTCGGCGACGACGAAGCCGATATCGATCACGGCCTGATCTCGGTCAGCTCGCCGATCGCGCGTGCGCTGATCGGCAAGTCCGAAGGCGACGTCGCGGCCGTGCAGGCGCCGAGCGGCGTGCGCGAGTACGAAATCATCTCGGTCAGCTACGTCTGAAGCGGGGCGACGTGATGCCGCATCGCGTGTTCCGTCTGCTGTCGGCCGTATGGGTCGGCAGCCTGCTGACGATCGGGTATGCGGTCGCCCCCGTATTGTTCAAGACGCTGGAGCGGATGACGGCCGGTTCGGTCGCCGCCCAGCTGTTCCGTATCGAGGCGATCCTCGGCGTCGTGTGCGGCGTGCTGCTGCTCGCGTTGTCGAACCAGCAGGTGCGGCGCGGCAGCGACGAATATCGCCGCGTGCGCTGGATCGTCGCCGCGATGGTCGTGTGCGTGCTGGTCGGGTATTTCGCGCTGCAGCCGTTCATGAATGCGCTGCGGGTGGCCGCGATGGATGCGGGCACCGATATCGCGAATTCGCCGTATGCGAGCCGCTTCGGGATGCTGCATGGCGTCTCGAGCGTGTTCTATCTCGTCGAGAGCGTGCTGGGGCTGATGCTGATCTGGCGTCTGCCGGCGCGCGACGCCTGAGCGACGCGCCGGGCAGACGGCACGGGAATCCGTGCCGCACGGGCGTTTTACTTGTCCTGGAACGGCCGCTTGGTGCTGGCCTGGCGCTTTTTCGCACGCTTCACGGTACCGCCCGCGGTCACGCGCTCGTTGCCGCGCACGACGACCTTCGTCGGCTTCGGGCGACGCACGGGGCTCGCGTTCGGCGACACCTTGACGACCTTGACGGTGCGCGGTGCACGGCCCTTGCGGTCGTCGACGACTTCGGCCGCGCTCGGCAGCGCACCGGCACGACGGCCGCGGGTCGGGGCAACCGCGGCCTCGGGTTTCCAGATCACCAGCAGCTTGCCGATGTGCTGGATCGGCGCCGCGCTCAGGCGGTCGCAGATCTCGTCGTAGATGGCGACGCGTGCGTCGCGTTCGTCGCCGAACACGCGGATCTTGATCAACTGGTGCGCGTCGAGGTGCACCTTGATTTCCTTCAGCACGGCGTCGGTCAGCCCTTCGGCGCCGATCAGCACGACGGGCTTGAGCGCATGGGCCTGGGAGCGCAGCGCGGAGCGCTCGGCGGGAGAAAGCGAAAGGGCGGGCATGGAAATGTCGAAATCTTAATAAGGGCGCGCTGGCTGGTTAGCGATCGCGGAACGTTACCGCGTCAGCCGTGCACCGAAACCACGTAAAATCGCGGCTTGGGCCTGAAAGGGGCCGCAGCCGCGCGAAGAAGACGCGTATTATCCGCTAAAAGCGCGGCTTCACGAAGCAAATAGCAGCAATCTCTCTCTCGAATGGCAAAAAACCGCTTTAACCAGAACTGGCTGCACGACCACATCAACGATCCGTACGTCAAAATGGCGCAGCGGGAGGGCTATCGCGCGCGCGCCGCGTACAAGCTGAAGGAAATCGACGAGCAGGACAAGCTGATCCGTCCGGGCCAGGTGATCGTCGATCTCGGCGCCACGCCGGGCAGCTGGAGCCAGTATGCCCGCAACAAGCTCGCGCAGGGCAAGAAGCGCGACGCGGAGCGCGAGGGCGGCATCGACGGCACGATCGTTGCGCTCGACCTCCTGCCGATGGAGCCGATCGCCGACGTCCACTTCCTGCAGGGCGATTTCCGCGAGGACGACATCCTCCGCCAGCTCGAAGAAGTGCTCGAAGGCCGCGCGGTGGACCTTGTTATTTCGGACATGGCCCCCAACCTCTCTGGCGTGGCCTCGGCGGACGCGGCGCGCATCGAGCATCTCTGCGATCTGGCGCTCGAATTCGCGCAGAATCATCTGAAGCCGGATGGTGCGCTGCTCGTGAAGTGCTTTCACGGCAGCGGCTACAGCCAGATCGTCGAGAAATTCAAACAGCAGTTTAAGGTTGTCGCGCCGCGCAAGCCCAAGGCATCCCGCGACAAATCGTCCGAAACGTTCATTTTGGGTCGGCAGCTGAAGCATCCGCGCTGATGCGCAGCGCGGAGCCGCAAACGGGCTCCGGCCCTTGCCAGACAAGCGACGCGCTATCGCGGCGGTTGTCAATGCTTATGGCGAGGGTGGTCGGACTGGATTAGAATGACCGAGGGGCGCCGCAAGGAAAATGTAGGCGCTCGTCTACGAGTGAAGGAGTGGTGCTTTGAACAACAATATGTTTTCGAAGGCAGCGGTGTGGCTGGTGATCGCACTGGTGCTGTTTACGGTGTTCAAGCAGTTCGACAAGCCCCGCGTTCAGGAAGGCGTGTCCTATTCGCAGTTCATGGACGACGCCAAGAGCGGCAAGGTCAAGAACGTCATCGTTCAGGGGCGCAACCTCACCGTCACTCCGGCTGATGGCCAGAAATACCAGATCGTGTCGCCCGGCGACATCTGGATGGTCGGCGATCTGATGAAGTACGGCGTGCAGGTCAGCGGCAAGGCCGACGACGAGCCGAACGCGCTGATGTCCGCGCTGTACTATCTCGGGCCGACGATCCTGATCATCGTGTTCTGGTTCTACATGATGAGGCAGATGCAGGGGGGCGGCAAAGGCGGCGCATTCTCGTTCGGGAAATCGCGTGCGCGGCTGATCGACGAGAACAACAACGCGGTGAACTTCTCCGACGTCGCGGGCTGCGACGAAGCGAAGGAAGAAGTGTCCGAGCTCGTCGACTTCCTGCGCGATCCGCAGAAATTCCAGAAACTGGGCGGCCGCATTCCGCGCGGCGTGCTGTTGGTCGGCCCTCCGGGTACCGGCAAGACGCTGCTCGCCCGCGCGATCGCGGGTGAAGCGAAGGTGCCGTTCTTCAGCATCTCGGGTTCGGACTTCGTCGAAATGTTCGTCGGCGTCGGCGCGGCCCGTGTGCGCGACATGTTCGAGCAGGCGAAGAAGCACGCGCCGTGCATCGTGTTCATCGACGAAATCGACGCGGTCGGCCGTCATCGCGGCGCCGGCATGGGCGGCGGCAACGACGAGCGCGAACAGACGCTGAACCAGATGCTCGTCGAGATGGATGGCTTCGAGGCGAACTCGGGCGTGATCGTGATCGCCGCGACCAACCGTTCCGACGTGCTCGACAAGGCGCTGCTGCGTCCGGGCCGTTTCGACCGCCAGGTTTATGTCGGCCTGCCGGACATCCGCGGTCGCGAGCAGATCATGCGCGTGCACCTGCGCAAGGTGCCGATCGCGAACGACGTCGACGCGGCAGTCATCGCACGCGGCACGCCGGGCTTCTCGGGCGCCGATCTTGCGAACCTCGTGAACGAGGCGGCGCTGTTCGCCGCACGTCGCGGCAAGCGCATCGTCGAGATGCAGGATTTCGAGGATGCGAAGGACAAGATCTTCATGGGTCCGGAGCGCAAGTCGGCCGTGATCCGCGAGGAAGCGAAGCGTGCGACCGCCTACCACGAGTCGGGCCACGCGGTGGTCGCGAAGCTGCTGCCGAAGGCCGACCCGGTGCACAAGGTCACGATCATCCCGCGCGGTCGCGCACTGGGCGTCACCTGGCAGTTGCCGGAGCATGACAACGAGACGTATTCGAAGGATTACCTGCTGGACCGCCTCGCGATCCTGTTCGGTGGCCGGGTGGCCGAAGAGCTGTTCATGAATCTGGTCAGCACCGGCGCATCGGACGACTTCAACAAGGCCACGCAGACGGCGCGTGCGATGGTTGCCCGTTTCGGCATGACCGACGCACTCGGGCCGATGGTCTACGTCGACGACGAGAACGATGCGTCGCCGTTCGGCCGCGGCTTCACGCGCACGATCTCGGAAGCGACGCAGCAGAAGGTCGACTCGGAAATCCGCCGGGTGCTGGACGATCAGTACAACCTCGCGCGCCGCCTGCTCGAAGATAACCGCGACAAGGTCGAGGCGATGACGGCCGCGCTGATGGAGTGGGAGACGATCGACGCCGATCAGATCAACGACATCATGGAAGGCCGTCCGCCGCGCTCGCCGAAGAGCTCGCCGGCTGTCGGCGGCGATTCGTCGGGCGGCGGCAGCGCCGAGGTCAAGCCCGGCAGCGCGCCGGCGCCGGCTACGCCGGCGGCATAACCTCCGCTTTAGCGCCGTTCACGGGCTGGTGTGGCTTCACACCGGCCCGTTTTGCATTCATCCACGTCCGTTGCTCGTGTCCGATTCCGCAGTGTCCCCGTTCATTCCCGCGCCGCTCCGGTGCGGCCGCTTCGAACTGACGTTCGAACGCCCGCTCGTGATGGGCATCCTCAACGCTACGCCCGATTCGTTTTCCGACGGCGGCCGCTTCCTCGCGCGCGACGATGCGCTGCGCCAGGCCGAGCGGATGATTGCCGACGGTGCGGACCTGCTCGACATCGGCGGCGAATCGACGCGCCCCGGCGCGCCGCCCGTGCCGCTCGACGAGGAGCTCGCGCGCGTGATCCCGCTTGTCGAGGCGCTGCGGCCGCTGAACGTGCCGCTGTCGATCGATACCTACAAGCCGGCCGTGATGCGCGCGGCGCTGGCCGCCGGCGCGGACCTGATCAACGACATCTGGGGGTTCCGCCAGCCGGGCGCGATCGATGCGGTGCGCGACGGCAATAGCGGCTTGTGCGCGATGCACATGCTCGGCGAGCCGCAGACGATGCAGGTCGGCGAGCCCGACTACGGCGACGTCGTGACCGACGTGCGCGATTTTCTCGCGGCCCGCGCCCAGGCGCTGCGCGACGCGGGGGTGGCGGCGGAGCGCATCTGCGTCGATCCCGGCTTCGGGTTCGGCAAGGCGGTCGTCGACGACAACTATGCGCTGCTGGCCGCGTTGCCGGACACGGCGCCCGCGCGACCCGACGGGCACGCTTATCCGATTCTCGCGGGCATGTCGCGCAAGTCGATGCTCGGCGCGGTGATCGGCGGCAAGCCGCCGATGGAGCGTGTCGCGGCGAGCGTGGCGGCCGCGGTGTGCGCGGTTACGCGCGGCGCCGCGATCGTGCGCGTGCACGACGTCGCGGCGACGGTCGATGCGCTGAAAGTATGGAATGCCGTGCGCGCAGCCGCGCGGCAACGATAAGCAAGTCAGAAAGACGAAGGAGGAAGAATTCCATGGGACGTCGATATTTCGGCACGGACGGCATTCGCGGCACGGTGGGCGACGCGCCCATCACACCGGATTTCGTATTGCGTCTCGGCTATGCGGCCGGCAAGGTACTGGCCGGCTCGGCCGACGTCACGGCAGGCTCGCGTCCGACCGTGCTGATCGGCAAGGACACACGCGTATCGGGCTACATGCTCGAAGCCGCGCTCGAGGCCGGATTCTCGGCGGCCGGCGTCGACGTGATGCTGGCCGGCCCGATGCCGACGCCCGGCGTCGCGTATCTGACGCGTGCGCTGCGTCTGTCGGCCGGTGTCGTGATCAGCGCGTCGCACAATCCGTATCACGACAACGGGATCAAGTTTTTCTCGGCTGACGGCAACAAGCTGCCCGACGATACCGAGGCCGCGATCGAAGCGTGGCTCGACAAGCCGCTCGAATGCGCGCCGTCGGACGGGCTCGGCAAGGCGCGCCGCCTCGACGACGCAGGCGGCCGCTACATCGAGTTCTGCAAGAGCACGTTCCCGGCCGCGTTCGACCTGCGCGGGCTGAAGCTCGTGATCGATTGCGCGCACGGCGCCGCGTACCAGGTTGCGCCGCACGTGTTCCACGAACTCGGCGCGGACGTCATTCCCATCGGCGTCGCGCCGAACGGCTTCAACATCAACGACGGTGTCGGCGCGACCGCGCCGGACGCGCTGGTGCGTGCGGTGCGGGCGAACCACGCCGATCTCGGCATCGCGCTCGACGGCGACGCCGATCGCCTGCAGGTCGTGGACGCGACCGGCCGCCTGTACAACGGCGACGAGTTGCTGTACGTGCTCGTGAAGGACCGGATCGCGACCGACGGCAAGGTTGACGGCGCGGTCGGCACGCTGATGACGAACCTCGCCGTCGAAGTCGCGCTGCAGCGCGAGGGCGTGAAATTCGTGCGTGCGGCGGTCGGCGATCGCTACGTGCTCGAGCAGTTGCGCGAGCATGGCTGGCAGCTCGGCGCGGAAGGGTCGGGGCATATCCTGTCGCTCGACCGTCACTCGACCGGCGACGGCATCGTGTCGGCGCTGCTCGTGCTGGCCGCGCTCAAGCGCAGCGGCCGCACCCTCGCGCAAATGCTCGACGGCGTCACGCTGTTCCCGCAGAAACTGATCAACGTGCGGATGAAGCCGGGCGCCGACTGGAAGGGCAGCACGTCGATTCGCGCCGCGATCGATGCAGCCGAAGCCGAGCTCGCCGGCAGCGGCCGCGTGCTGATCCGCGCATCGGGCACGGAGCCCGTGCTGCGCGTGATGGTCGAAGCGCAGCAGGCAGCCGATGCGGTGCGCCATGCGGAGACGATCGCCGACGCGGTGCGCGCGGCGACAGCCTGATCTAGGCAAGGTGGCGCGCGGCGGTCCGAGCGGCCGCGCGCCGGCTCCCTGGCGAATGTGCGTGCGGCGCCCTCGGGCGCCGTCGTTTTGTCAGACGCAAAGGTTTGCCTACCTAATATAAGCGACGTTCGACAAACGCACTGTTCCGCTCGAATCGAGCATCCGACCCCGAAATCATGCTCGCCGCCGCACCGGGCTTCCCGGCCGGCTGACGCTGCGCTACGATGCACCCAGCACGCCCTTGGAAAAGGGCGTTCATCCCTTCCCCTCCGAGCCCGGCAATTCTTGCCGCCGGCGCCGTTCCCGCGCCCCGACGCACCGCCCGATATTCCCTTTCAACCAGTCATGTTACTGTCACGCCAGTTTCATCGATTGTCACATTACCGTCATGAGCAGCCCCTAACCTTCGCGGTGCCGTAGTCATCCGCTCACACACTGGAGGTCTCATGAAATTGATGCAAACCGCGATTGCCGGCCTGGCTGGCGCGCTTTTCGCCGTCGCCGCCCACGCTGCCGACATCACGGGCGCAGGTAGCACGTTCGCGATGCCGATCTATACGAAATGGGCTGCCGACTATCAGCAGTCCGGCGGTTCGAAGGTCAACTACCAGGGCATCGGCTCGTCGGGCGGCCTGAAGCAGATCGTCGCGAAGACGGTCGATTTTGCCGGTTCGGACGCGCCGCTGAAGGATGAAGAGCTCGCGAAGGAAGGCCTGTTCCAGTTCCCGACGGTGGTCGGCGGCGTGGTGCCGGTCGTCAACGTGCCGGGCGTGAAGGCCGGCGAACTGACGCTGTCGGGCCCGGTGCTCGGCGACATCTACCTCGGCAAGATCAAGAAGTGGAACGACCCGGCGATCGCCGCGCTGAACCCGAAGGTCAAGCTGCCGGATACGGACATCGCCGTGGTCCGCCGCGCTGACGGTTCGGGCACGAGCTTCATCTGGACGAACTACCTGTCGAAGGTCAACGACGAGTGGAAGTCGAAGATCGGCGAAGGCACGACGGTCAACTGGCCGACGGGCACGGGCGGCAAGGGCAACGACGGCGTCGCGGCCTTCGTGCAGCGCCTGCCGGGCGCGATCGGCTACGTCGAGTGGGCGTACGCGAAGAAGAACAACATGACCTACACTGCGCTGAAGAATTCGACGGGCACGGTGGTCGAGCCGAAGACGGAAACGTTCAAGGCAGCAGCAGCAGGCGCGAACTGGTCGAAGTCGTTCTACCAGATCCTGACGAACCAGCCGGGCAAGGAAGCGTGGCCGGTCGTCGGCGCGACGTTCGTGCTGCTGCACGCGAAGCAGGACAAGCCGGAGCAGGGCGCGGAAACGCTGAAGTTCTTCAGCTGGGCGTTCAAGAACGGCGAGAAGGCTGCCGACAGCCTCGACTACATCTCGCTGCCGGCGACGGTCGAGACGGAAATCCGCAAGCAGTGGAAGACGAAGGTGACGGACGCTTCGGGCAAGCCGGTCGCCGCCGAGTAAGCCATCCAGCGGTTCGCTGCCCGGCCGTGCCGGTCGGGCAGTGTGTGCGGTAAAGCCGGGCGTTACGGCGCCCGGCAATCAAAAGCAGGCACCCATGTCTGATATTTCGTACACGTCCTCCCGATCGCCCGACAGTGCGCAGCAGCGCGCGCCGAGCCGTCTCGGGGATGTCCTGTTCGGCGGCCTTGCACGGCTCGCCGCGATCGTGACCCTGCTGCTGCTGGGCGGGATCATCGTTTCCCTGATCATTGCGTCGCTGCCGACCATCCAGAAGTTCGGCCTCGGCTTCCTGTGGCAATCCGAGTGGGATCCGAACTCGGACATCTACGGCGCGCTCGTGCCGATCTACGGCACGATCGTGACGTCGCTCATCGCGCTCGTCATCGCGGTGCCGGTCAGTTTCGGCATCGCGCTGTTCCTCACCGAGCTCGCGCCCGTGTGGCTGCGTCGTCCGCTCGGCATCGCGATCGAGCTGCTCGCCGCGATTCCGTCGATCGTGTACGGCATGTGGGGGCTGCTCGTGTTCGCGCCGATCTTCGCCGAATACTTCCAGAAACCGCTCGGCCGCCTGCTCAAGGACGTGTGGGTGCTCGGCCCGCTGACGTCCGGCGCGCCGATCGGCATCGGCATCCTCGCGGCCGGCGTGATCCTCGCGATCATGATCATCCCGTACATCGCGTCGGTGATGCGCGACGTGTTCGAGGTCACGCCGGTGCTGCTGAAGGAATCGGCATACGGAATCGGCTGCACGACCTGGGAAGTGATGTGGAAGGTCGTGCTGCCCTATACGAAGACCGGCGTGATCGGCGGCGTGATGCTCGGCCTCGGCCGCGCACTCGGAGAAACGATGGCCGTGACCTTCGTGATCGGCAACACCAACCTGCTCGACAGCGTGTCGCTGTTCGCGCCGGGCAACAGCATCACGTCGGCGCTCGCGAACGAATTCGCGGAAGCGCAGCCGGGTCTGCATACGTCCGCGCTGATGGAACTCGGTCTGATCCTGTTCGTGATCACGTTCATCGTGCTGTCTATCTCCAAACTGCTGCTGCTTCGTCTCGAGAAGGGAGAGGGCAAGAAATGAGCGAGCCCATCATGAATTTCCCGGGGCCGTCCGGTGCCGCGCTCGACGCGATGCGCAACCGCCTGCAGCGCAAGCGCAAGGCCGTCAACGCGATCGCGCTCACCGCGTCGCTCGGCGCGATGGCCTTCGGCCTGCTGTGGCTCGTGTGGATTCTCTACACGACGGTGCACCTCGGCATCGGCGGCCTGTCGCTGCAACTGTTCACCGAATCGACGCCGGCGCCGAACACGGAAGGCGGCGGTCTCGCGAACGCGATCGTCGGCAGCCTGTTGTTGTGCGGCTTCGGCACGCTGGTCGGTACGCCGATCGGCATCCTCGCGGGCGTCTATCTCGCCGAATACGGCCAGAAGAACCTGCTCGCGAGCACGATCCGCTTCATCAACGACATCCTGCTGTCGGCGCCGTCGATCGTCATCGGCCTGTTCGTGTACGCGATCGTCGTCGCGAAGTCGGGGCGCTTCTCGGGTTGGGCCGGCGTGATCGCACTTGCGCTGCTGCAGATCCCGATCGTGATCCGCACGACCGAGAACATGCTGAAGCTCGTGCCGAATGCGCTGCGCGAAGCGGCCGTCGCGCTCGGCACGCCGAAGTGGCGCATGGTGCTGAAGATCACGCTGCGCGCGTCGGTCGGCGGGATCGTGACGGGCGTGCTGCTCGCGATCGCGCGGATCGCCGGCGAAACGGCGCCGCTGCTGTTCACCGCGCTGTCGAACCAGTTCTTCTCGTGGGACATGAGCCAGCCGATGGCGAACCTGCCGGTCACGATCTACAAGTTCGCGATGAGCCCGTTCGCGGAATGGCAGTCGCTCGCATGGGCGGGCGTGTTCCTGATTACGCTCGGGGTGCTCGGACTGAACGTCCTGGCGCGCTCGATCTTCTCGAAAAAGTAACGGCGGAGCAATCCGATGAATATGGCAGAAAGCCACCTGAATCCCGTCGAGCGCACCGCTGCGCCCGCCGGCACGCAAGATGCGGCGAATGGCCGTCCGCTCGCGCCGCTGAACGCGAAGATCGAGGTCAACAACCTCAACTTCTTCTACAACAAGTTCCACGCGCTGAAGAACATCAACCTGCGCATTCCCGAAGGGAAGGTGACGGCGTTCATCGGCCCGTCGGGCTGCGGCAAGTCGACGCTCTTGCGCACGTTCAACAAGATGTTCGCGCTCTATCCGGAGCAGCGCGCCGAAGGCGAAATCCTGATGGACGGCGAGAACCTGCTGACGACGAAGCGCGACATCTCGCTGCTGCGCGCGCGGATCGGCATGGTGTTCCAGAAGCCGACCCCGTTCCCGATGTCGATCTACGACAACATCGCGTTCGGCGTGAAGATGTTCGAAAAGCTCACGCGTTCGGAAATGGACGACCGCGTCGAATGGGCGCTCACGAAGGCCGCGCTGTGGAACGAAGTGAAGGACAAGCTGGGCCAGAGCGGTTACGGGCTGTCGGGCGGCCAGCAGCAGCGTCTGTGCATCGCGCGCGGCATCGCGATCCGTCCGGAAGTGCTGCTGCTCGACGAACCGTGCTCGGCGCTCGACCCGATCTCGACGGGCCGCATCGAGGAGCTGATCGCGGAGCTGAAGAGCGACTACACGGTCGTGATCGTCACGCACAACATGCAGCAGGCCGCACGCTGCTCGGATTACACGGCCTACATGTACCTGGGCGAGCTGATCGAGTTCGGCGAGACCGAAAAGATCTTCATCAAGCCGGTGCGCAAGGAAACGGAAGACTACATCACCGGCCGCTTCGGTTGATGACGGAGAACAACAATCATGTCGGATAAACATCTGTCGAGCCAGTTCGATGCGGACCTGAATGCCGTGTCGTCGAAAGTGCTGGAAATGGGCGGACTCGTGGAGTCGCAGATCGTCGGTGCGATGCACGCGCTGAACGAATTCGACCGCGATGCGGCCGAGAAGGTGATCACGGCCGAGGAAACGCTGAACGCGATGGAAGTGGACATCGACCAGGAGTGCGGCAACATCATCGCGCGGAGGCAGCCTGCCGCGCGCGACCTGCGCCTTTTGATGTCGATTTCGAAAACGATTACGAACCTCGAGCGCGCCGGCGACGAGGCCGAGAAGATCGCGAAGCGCGTGCGCCGCCTGGTCGACGAGCCGGCCGCGCGTGCGGTCAACATCGCCGAGATCAAGGTGTCGGGCGAGATGGCCGTGTCGATCCTGCGCCGCGCGCTCGATGCGTTTGCGCGTCTCGATACGGTGGCCGCCGCGCAGATCGTCAAGGACGACAAGGAAATCGACATGGAATTCCGCGCGTTCGTGCGCAAGCTCGTGTCGTACATGCAGGAAGATCCGCGCACGATCTCGGTCGGCCTCGACTACCTGTTCATCGCGAAGGCGATCGAACGGATCGGCGACCACGCGAAGAACATCGCCGAATTCATCATCTACATCGTGAAGGGCACCGACGTGCGGCACCAGCCGCGCGACACGCTCGATCGCGAAGCCAACAGTTAATCGACTCCGTATAGGAAGAACAGAGGTGCCGATGCCCAGCAACATTCTCGTCGTTGAAGATGAGCCCGCGATTTCCGAACTGATCTCGGTGAATCTCCAGCACGCCGGTCACTGCCCGATCCGTGCGTACAACGCCGAACAGGCGCAGAACCTGATCAGCGATGTGCTGCCCGATCTCGTGCTGCTCGACTGGATGCTGCCGGGCAAGTCCGGTATCGCGTTCGCGCGCGACCTGCGCAACAACGAACGGACCAAACACATCCCGATCATCATGCTCACCGCCCGCGGCGACGAGCAGGACAAGGTGCTCGGCCTCGAGATCGGCGCGGACGACTACGTGACGAAGCCGTTCTCGCCGAAGGAATTGATGGCGCGCATCAAGGCCGTGCTGCGCCGCCGCGCGCCGCAGCTGACCGAGGACGTCGTGTCGATCAACGGGCTGCGCCTCGACCCGGCCACGCATCGCGTCGCCGCGCACGGGGACGGCAGCGAGATCAAGCTCGATCTCGGCCCGACGGAGTTCCGCCTGCTGCATTTCTTCATGACGCATCCGGAGCGCGTGCACAGCCGCACGCAGCTGCTCGACCAGGTGTGGGGCGACCACGTGTTCGTCGAGGAGCGCACCGTCGACGTGCACATCAAACGATTGCGCGCGGCCTTGAAACCGGCCGGCTGCGATGCGATGATCGAAACCGTGCGCGGCAGCGGCTACCGCCTCGCCAAGCACGCGTAACGTATTCGGGCATGCCGTGTGCCGCGGCGTGCCGTTCATTCTTTCGGACGCTGAATCATGAACATCATCTGGGCGCGCTTTCTGGTGTCGCTCGTGCTGCTCGTGCTGATCGGCGTATTGGTCGGCGTCTTCGCCGGCCCGACCGCGGGCCTCGTGTTCGTGGTCGTGATGCTGGTCGCGCAGGGCTTTTTCAGCACCTTCCATACGCAACGTCTGTGGCGCCTGCTCGATGCGCCGGTCTACGGCGAAGTGCCGAGCGCGCCGGGCATCTGGGGCGAGATCTACTATCGGCTGCACAAGCTCGCGAAGCAGTGGCATGCGCAGGTGCGCCAGGTCGAACAGCAGCACTCGCGCTTCATCCAGGCGATCCAGGCATCGCCGAACGGCGTCGCGATGCTCGACGACCACGACCAGATCGAGTGGTGCAACGCGATCGCCGAAGTCCATTTCGGCCTCGACGCGAAGCGCGACCTGCGCCAGCACATCACGAACCTGGTGCGCCATCCCGATTTCGTCCGCTACCTGAATGCGCAGCATTACGAGGAGACGCTGTTGATGCGCGGCATGGGCGACTCGCGGCAGAACGTGCTGGCCGTGCAGGTGTTTCCGTACGGCGAGAACCGCAAGCTGCTGCTCACCCAGGACATCACCGAGCTCGAGCGCACCGACGCGATGCGGCGCGACTTCGTCGCGAACGTGTCGCACGAGTTGAAGACGCCGCTCACCGTGCTGTCGGGCTTCCTCGAGACGATGCGCGAGCTGCCGCTGAACGAGGAGGATCGCGCGCGCTATCTCGACATGATGGAGCAGCAGGCGTCGCGGATGCGGCACATCGTGACCGACCTGCTGGTGCTCGCGAAGCTGGAAGGCGAGAGCAGGCCGCCGGTCGATCACGCGATCGACATGCGCGCGGTGTTCGATCATCTGAAGGAAGATGCGCAGACGCTGTCGAGCGGGCATCACGATATCGCGTTCTCGATCGACGAGACGCTCGGCGTCACGGGGGCGCAGACGGAGCTGTTCAGCGCGTTCGCGAATCTCGTCACGAACGCGATCCGCTATACGCCGGACGGCGGCAAGATCGTCGTGTCGTGGCGGCGCGAGGGCGCGCAGGGCGTGTTTTCCGTCACCGACAGCGGCTTCGGGATTCCGGCCGCGGATCTGCCGCGGCTCACCGAGCGCTTCTACCGCGTCGACCGCAGCCGTTCGCGCGATACGGGCGGCACGGGCCTCGGGCTCGCGATCGTCAAGCACGTGCTGCAGCGGCACGACGCGCATCTGTACGTACAGAGCGAGGAAGGGCGCGGCAGTACGTTCACCGCGCGGTTCCCGGGCTCGCGCATCATCGCGATCCGGCCGGCCGCTTACGAAGCATGATCGCGTAGCGGTCCGGCGTTAAAAAAGCAGCCCGCGGGCTGCTTTTTTTTGGTGAAGCGGCGGCGCTCGCCCCGCATCGCGCCGACGGCTCACGTGCAGAACTTCGCGAGCAGCCCGAGCTGCGCGTTGCGGATCGTCTTGCCGGTGCGGCGGCGGCGATAGTGGCCGTCGCTGTGCATCTGCCATGCCGACTGGTTGTCGCCGAGGCACACCGACAGCCCTTCGGCGATCACGCGCCGCTTGAGCTTGCGCTCTCGGACCGGGAACGCGACTTCGACGCGCCGGAACAGGTTGCGGTCCATCCAGTCGGCGCTCGACAGATAGACTTCCTCGGCGCCGCCCGCGTGGAAATAGTAGATGCGGTGGTGTTCGAGGAAGCGGCCGACGATCGAGCGCACCGTGATGTTTTCCGACAGCCCCGGCACGCCGGGCTTCAGCGCGCACACGCCGCGCACGATCAGGTCGACCTTGACGCCGGCCTGCGACGCTTCGTACAGCGCAGCGATCACCGACGGCTCCAGCAGCGCGTTCATTTTCGCGACGATGCGCGCGCGCTTGCCGGCCTGCGCATTGTCGATCTCCGCGCGGATCGAATCGATGATGCGCGGATGCAGCGTGAACGGCGACTGCCACAGCTCGTGCAGCGTCAGTTCGCCGCCGATCCCGGTCAGTTGCTGGAAGACGTGATGAACGTCCTCGCAGATCTTCTGGTCGGCCGTCATCAACCCGAAGTCGGTGTAGAGGCGCGCGGTGCGCGGATGGTAGTTGCCGGTACCGAGGTGCACGTAGCGGCGCAGCGTCGCCTTGCCGCCCTGCACGACGCGTCGCACGATCAGCATCATCTTCGCGTGGCACTTGTGGCCGACCACGCCGTACACGACATGCGCGCCGACGGCTTCGAGCTGCGACGCCCAGTTGATGTTGGTTTCCTCGTCGAAGCGCGCGAGCAGCTCGACGACGACGGTCACTTCCTTGCCGTTGCGCGCGGCTTCCATCAGCGCGTCCATCAGCGGCGAGACGGTGCCCGTGCGGTAGATCGTCTGCTTGATCGCGACGACGCTCGGGTCTTTCGCGGCCTGCTGCAGCAGTTCGAGCACGGGCTGGAAGCTCTCGTACGGGTGATGCAGCAGGATGTCGCCGGCGTCGATCGCGTCGAACATCGTCGGCGCGTTGGTGATGGCGGCAGGGGTCGAGGCGGTGAACGGCGCGAACTTCAGGTCGGGGCGGTCGACGAGATCGGGAATCTGCATCAGGCGCACGAGATTCACGGACCCGGCCACGCGATAGCAGTCCTTGTCGCCGAGTTCGCTTTCCTCGAGCAGGCGTCGCACGATGTGCAGCGGCGTGTCGGCCGACACTTCGAGGCGTACCGCGTTGCCGAGATGGCGCGCGGGCAGTTCGCCCTGCAGCGCGACACGCAGGTTCGTGATTTCGTCTTCGTCGACGAACAGCTCGCTGTTGCGCGTGATGCGGAACTGGTTGCAGCTCTTCACGACGAGTTGCGGGAAGAGTTCGCCGACGAAGCGCTGCATGAACGAGCTCAACAGCACGAAGCCGTGCTCGAAACCCGACAGCGCATGCGGCATGCGCACCACGCGCGGCAGCGCGCGCGGCGCCTGCACGATGCCCATCACGGCCTGGCGGCCGAACGCGTCGCGGCCTTCGAGCTCGACGACGAAGTTCAGGCTCTTGTTCAGCACGCGCGGGAACGGGTGGGCGGGATCGAGGCCGATCGGCGTCAGCACGGGCAGCAGTTCGTCGAGGAAGTAGTGGCGCGCCCATTCGAGCTGCTCGTCGTTCCACGAGTCGCTCGCGTGGAAGTAGATGCCTTCCTGTTCGAGCGCCGGCAGCACGGTTTCGTGCAGCATCGTGTACTGTCGATGAACGAGCCGCTGCGCGCGTTCGACGACGAGATCGTAAGCGTGCTGTAACGACATGCCGTCGGGCGTCAGCGCGCCGGGGTTGTCGCGGATTTGTTCCTGCAGGCCGGCCATCCGGACTTCGAAGAATTCGTCGAGATTGCTGCTGGTGATGCAGATGAAGCGCAGGCGCTCGAGCAACGGGACTTGCGGATCGGCCGCCTGGGCCAGCACGCGCTCGTTGAAACCGAGGATGCCGAGTTCACGATTGAGAAGCGGGTAACGGACGGACATCGGCAGAGTAGGGGATGATTCAGGCGATGATTCGAAAGGACGCTCGGAAACTCTCACGGTACGATGACGTGCTGATGACAGTAATGGTTTTATATCGGGAAATTCTACGCCGTAACCCTTTCGTCGCATAAATGTTTCGGCTATATGGAATCGAGCAGTGTGCATGCCCGTGAAGCGTGGCAACGGCAAGCGTTCCACGCTTAAAATGTCGCCTTTGATTGATCCCCCGCGGTTGCCGGAACGGCTGCCGCGGAAGAACGCGCACGGAGCCCCCTTCTGATGGTTACAACTCCCCACTTGCTGGCTGCCGTGGATCTCGGCTCGAACAGCTTCCGGCTGATCGTCGGGCGCGTCGAGGAAACGCCGGCGGGCAGCCAGATCTATCCCGTCGATGCGCTGCGCGAGCCGGTTCGGCTGGCCGCGGGCCTGTCGAGCGACAAGATGCTCGATCGCGCGTCGCAGGAGCGTGGCTGGGAGGCGCTCAAGCGGTTCGGCGAGCGCCTGCGCGATTTCCATCCCGATCATGTGCGCGCGGTGGCGACCAACACGCTGCGCGTCGCGAAGAACGCCGCCGAGTTCCTCGGCGAGGCCGAGGCGGCGCTCGGGTTCCCGATCGAAGTGATCGCGGGCCGCGAAGAGGCGCGCCTCATCTATGCGGGCGCCGCGCACTCGGTGCCGGCGAGCGCCGGCAAGCGGCTCGTCGTCGACATCGGCGGCGGCTCGACCGAATTCATCATCGGCTCGCACTACACGCCGATCGTGATGGAGAGCCTCTATATCGGCTGCGTGAGCCATAGCCGCACCTTCTTTCCGGCCGGCAACGTCGACGAATACACGATGCGGCAGGCCGAACTCGCGGCCAAGCGCGAGATCCAGATCATTTCGAGCGAATACAAGAAGGCCGGCTGGGACCAGGCGATCGGTTCGTCCGGCACCGCGCGCGCGCTCGCGGAGCTCGTCGAGGCGAACGGCTTCAACGATCCGGGCATCACCCACGGCATTTCGCGCGGCGGCCTCGAGCGGCTCAAGCGTGCGCTGATCAAGTCGGAGAACGTCAACCGGCTGAAGCTGATCGCGCTGAAGCCCGACCGCGTGCCGGTGCTCGCGGGCGGCCTGGCGATCATGCTGGCGGTGTTCGAGGAACTCGGCGTCGACTACGTCGATACGACCGACGGCGCGCTGCGCCTCGGCGTGCTGTACGACCTGCTCGGCCGGACGCAGCACGAGGACATGCGTGCGGTGACCGTCGAGGGCTTCACGCGCCGCTACGGCGTCGATCGTGCGCAGGCCGAGCGGATCGGTGCGCTCGCGGGGCGTTTCTACGACGAACTCGAGGAAGACGACGAGGAAGCGCGCGAGGAAGGGCGGATGTTCCTCGGCTGGGCGGCCGCGTTGCACGAGATCGGCCTGTCGATCTCGCACAGCGCGTATCACAAGCATTCGGCCTATATCGCGAGCAACGCGGACATGCCGGGTTTTTCGCGTACCGACCAGGCGCGGCTCGCCGCGCTCGTGCTCGGCCATGCGGGCAAGCTCGGCAAACTGTCGCAGGCGCGCGAGGTCGAATGGCCGCTGCTGTTCTGCCTGCGGCTCGCGGCGCTGCTGTGCCGGCGCCGGACCGATGCGGGGCTACCCGACATTTCCGTTTCGCGGATGAAGAAGGGCGGGTATGAGGTGCGTCTGCCGGGCGCATGGGTCGAGCAGAACCCGTTGACCGACTACAGCCTCAGCCAGGAGGCGGCGGAGTGGGAGAAGGTCGGTATCCCGTATCGCGTGGTGTATACCGGCGCGTGACAGGCCGATAGCGGGCCCGCAAGGCGCTCGGGCTCCGGGTGAGGCGATACGCGGCGGCGCCCGGTCAGGCGCGGCCGCGCGATCGTGCTGGCGGTCCGCTCAGTCCGACGAGCAGACGATCGCCGTCAGGAACGGGAACGCCTGCTTGACGGTTGCGTCGCTGCCGGCCTTGCGCACCGCTTCCTCGACCGAACTCTTCGTGCCGCGCACGACGACCCCGTAGGCCCAGTCGCCGATCGGCGTGCCGTCGCCCGGCCGGAAGATCGGGTCGTTCGCCTGGTAGCCGAGCACGACGTAGACGCCGAAGCCGTAGGCCGTCAGCGGGCGGTTCGTGCGGAATGCATTGACCGAGTTCGATTCGACGTGCATCGGCTCCGACTGGATGTCGCCGGAGGCGAGCAGCGGCGCGACGAACTTGTGGCCGGTCGAATGGCAGTCGAGCGCGTCGTCGAGCGCTTTCGCCGACGCGGTGCCGGCGGTGGCGAGCACGAGTAGCGACGCGCAGAGGATTGGCTTGAGAACGTTGTTTTTCATGCGCGGTTTGCGGGTTGTTCACACGTATTATCGCGTGTTCCAGCAAGTTCCGTGCGCGGGCTTGGCAGTTGAACCGTGTCCGGGCCGCATCGTCGCGAGCCCCGAAAATGGACGGCCGATTCAAGGACCGTAAAAAGTGCCCGTAAACGGAAAAGGGGCTACGGTGTTCAACCGTAACCCCTTGATTCCTTGGTCGGAGCGATAGGATTCGAACCTACGACCCTCTGATCCCAAATCAGATGCGCTACCAGGCTGCGCTACGCTCCGACGAGCCAAAGATAATAACGTCGAACGACCGATTCGGTCAATCAAGATATGCGGGTAAATGCCGCGGCCGCGAACCGGCCACGATTTGCGACAATTCTCGTGATGATCGGCCGGTCCGCACGCAAGCGCGCGCGGCCGCTCGCCGGAGCAAGGAGAACATCATGATGAACCTGATTCTGTGGCGCCATGCCGAGGCCGAAGACTACGCGACGAGCGATCTCGCGCGCCAACTGACCGTGCGCGGCCGCAAGGACGCGCAAGCGATGGCCAAATGGCTGCGCGGCCGGCTCGAGACGAATACCGTGATCCTCGCGAGCCCGGCGGCGCGCACCGTACAGACCGTCGAGGCGCTGACCGACCAGTACCGCACCGTCGATGCACTCGCGCCGGGCGGCAGCGTCGACGACGTGCTGGCGGCGGCCGGCTGGCCGGAAGGCATCGCGCCGACGGTCGTGATCGTCGGCCACCAGCCGACGCTCGGCAGCGTCGCCGCGCAATTGATCGCCGGCGGCGACGACAGCTGGAGCGTCAAGAAGGGCGGAATCGTGTGGCTGGCGAGCCGCACGCGCGACGGCAGCCGGCAGGCCGTGCTGCGCGCCTTCCTGACGCCCGAACTGGTGTGAGGCCCGTCTGAATTGGTTTGAAGGGATTGATCATACGGTTTCGCAAGCTTTCTGCTAAAGTCAAATCGGCGACACGTCATTGAAAGGACACGGTCGTGCCACATAACGGTCACGGCCGATTACTACATTGGCGGGCATGTCGTCCTATTCCTTACGATCAGGAAAGCCTAATGCGAGAACTGCCGACGCCTACGCTCCCTTTTGCCTCGCTGCCCCTCGACACGTCGCGGCGCCACCTGCCGCGCGCCAGTGAAACCGTCACATCGGAGTATCGCCTGCGCGCCGCATGGGCGCGTACGGAAGACGAATTGCGCGAAGCCCAGCGCCTGCGCTACAGCGTGTTCGCCGAAGAGATGGGCGCGCAGGTCAGCGGCCCTTCCGGTCTCGACGTCGATCCGTTCGACGCGTATTGCGATCACCTGCTGGTCCGCGATCTCGACACGCTGAAAGTCGTCGGCACGTACCGCGTGCTGCCGCCGCACCAGGCGGCGCGTGTCGGCCGCCTGTACGCCGAAGGCGAATTCGACCTGTCGCGCCTCACGCACCTGCGCGGCAAGATGGTCGAGGTCGGCCGCTCGTGCGTGCACAGCGACTACCGCAGCGGCGCCGTCATCATGGCGCTGTGGGGCGGCCTCGGCGCGTACATGATGCAGAACGGCTACGAGACGATGCTCGGCTGCGCGAGCGTGTCGATGGCCGATGGCGGTCACTACGCGGCGAACCTGTACCAGTCGCTGTCGGCAGGTTCGCTGACGGCGCCCGAGTATCGTGCGTTCCCGCACACGGCGCTGCCGGTCGACGAACTGCAGACCGGCACCGTCGTCGCGCCGCCGCCGCTGATCAAGGGTTACCTGCGTCTCGGCGCGAAGATTTGCGGTGCACCGGCCTGGGATCCCGACTTCAACTGCGCGGATTTCCTGACGCTGTTCCGCCTGTCGGACATCAACGCGCGCTACGCCCGCCACTTCCTGGGTTGAGCGGTCCGAATCGCGGCGCGCCTTCCGAGGCGCGGCGCGCGCAAGCGAACGCCGTCGCGTGGCCGGTGCCGCGCGACGGCGTTCGTGTATCCGGTCTGTGTGTGCGTATCGGGCCCTGATAATTTCAGCGATACGCAGCTAGCACCGCGCCGCTGGGCGGCACGTTCGCGGCGGCCCGAAAGAGGGCCGCGCGGCAGCCGGTGCACTCAGTGCTTGCGCCGCCAGTCGAGCAGGTGGTGTTCCGCCATCCAGTGGTGGATCATTCCTTCGCCTTCGTGGCTGCGCTTGTATTCGCGCGACTCGAAGTACGACAGCGCGACCAGCACCATCACACCGATGAACAAGCCGATCAGGCCCGCAATTTCTTCAGACGACATGGCAGCCTCCTTTCAACGGCACAGCGCCATGCGTACATAGTAGGACATGCGCGGCGCAACCCTGAAACCGGATTTCCGCTAGACTCGGCGCGGTCCCGGCGTGCGATGGGCGCGCCGTTTTCCGGAGCCCTACCTGATGACCCGTTTCATGCTGGCCGTGCTGGTCGCATCCCTTCTTGCCGCCTGCAGCAGCGATCCGCGCCAGACGCGCCGCGGCCATCCGCCGGAGGATCCGGCCGACTATCGCGGCGTGCCGACCGACATGACGCCGCCGTCGATGCTCGATGCGCCGTCGCCGAAACCCGTGCAGTAACGCTCGCGCGGCCCACTGTCACGCACGGGCCGCGGACGCGGTCTGCGGGTCGGCGCCAATGCGCCGCAACAGCGCCGGCAGGTAGCGCGCGAGCGTCGCGCCGCGCGCCGCCATGAACAGCACCAGCGCGAACCAGAGGCCGTGATTGCCGAAGGCGCCGACGGCGGCGAGCGTGGCCACGATGAAGATCGACAACGACACGGCCATCGCGCGCATCAACGATTGCGTCTGCGTCGCGCCGATGAACACGCCGTCGAGCAGGAAGCCCCAGACCGACACGATCGGCGAGATCGCGGCCCACGGTAGGTAGCGCAGCGCGACGGCGCGGATCTCGGCCTGGTCGGTCAGACGCGCGACGATCCAGCCGCCCGCCGCCCAGTAAACGAGCGCGAACAGCAGCGCCCCGAGCGCGGACCAGAACAGCGTGACGCGCACGGCCTGCCGGAATGCGTGACGATCGCGCGCGCCGGCCGCCGCGCCGACGAGCGCCTCGGCCGCATGCGCGAAGCCGTCGAGGCCATACGCCATGAAGGTCTGAAAATTCAGCAGCAGCGCATTCGCGGCGAGCGTCGCGTCGCCTTGTTTCGCGCCGAGATGCGCGAACCACCCGAACGCGCCGAGCAGGCACAGCGTGCGCAGGAAGATGTCGCGATTGAGCACGATCAGCCGCTTGAGCGCGACGCGGTCGGCAAGCGCGCGTACCGCGAGCGGTGCAAGGCCGCGCGGCCGCAGCCGCCACAGCATCCACGCGCCGAGCGCGAAGCCGCACGCGTCCGCGGTGGCGGTCGCGGCGCCGATGCCGGCGATGCCCCAACCGAAACCGTACACGTAGAGCAGCACGGCGCCGATGTTCACCGCATTGATGAACACTTGCGCGACGAGTGCGAGCCGAACGCGCTGCACGCCGAGCAGGTAGCCGAGCACCACGTAGTTCGCGAGCGCGAACGGCGCGCTCCAGATTCGGGTGTGGCTGTAGGCGAGCGCCGTCGCGTGGACGGCATCGCTGCCGCCGAGCACGGAGAGCGCGAACGACAGCAGCGGCACCTGCAGCGCGAGCACCGCGGCGCCGAGCGCGAACGCGACGATCAGCGCACGCAGCAGGTTCAGGCGGATCCCGGCGGCGTCGCCGGCGCCATGCGCTTGCGCGACGAGGCCGGTCGTCCCCATCCGCAGGAAGCCGAAGCCCCAGAACACGAAATTGAAGAACAGCCCGCCGAGCGCGACGCCGCCGAGATATTGCGCTCCGTCGAGGTGGCCGGCGACGGCCGTGTCGACGGCGCCGAGGATCGGCTGGGTCAGGTTCGCGATGACGATCGGGAACGCGAGCGCGAGGACGCGCCGATGCGTGACGGCGGCCGCGGCGGCGCCGGCTCCGTGCGGTAAGACGGATTCGGACATGGCGGACGCGTCAGGCGCGTTCCTGCACGCAGACCCACGGCGAGACGACGACCGCCCACAGCTCCGGGTTGCGCGCCGCGTAGTCGGCGGCGGTCTCGGCCGGCATGCGCGCGACGAGTCCGGATGACAGCCAGCGCGTGACCTGTTCGGCATCGTCGCTGGCGACCGCTTCCGCGACGCTGACGAGATCGAGGTCGCGCGCAACCGACAGCAGCTTGCCCTGCGCGAAGAAGCGCTCGAGATCGCACCAGTCGATCTTGGCGGTCTCGCCGAGGAGTTTGGCGTAGAGCGGGCTGTGCGACGCGCCCGTGGCGGAGTGTTGATCAGAGGACATCGGTTTTTTGGAATAGCTGCGTGGCGCCACTATAAACCATCCGGCCGGGCGGGCCGAGCGGGGGCGGGCCGCTCACGCGTCGCGCAGCGCGCGGCGCACGATCTTGCCGGTGGCGGTCATCGGCAGACTGTCGACGAACGCGATCGCGCGCGGATACTCGTGCGCGGCGAGCCGCGTGCGCACGTGTTCCTGCAGCGCGCCGACGAGCGCGGCGTCGCCTACGTGGCCGGGATTCAGCACGACGAACGCCTTGACGATTTCGGTGCGCGTCGTGTCGGGCACGCCGACGACGGCCGCCATCCGCACCGCCGGATGCGTGAGCAGGCAGTCCTCGATCGGGCCCGGGCCGATCCGGTAACCGGCGCTCGTGATCACGTCGTCGTCGCGGCCGACGAAGCGCACGAAACCGTCGGCGTCGATCGTGCCCGTATCGCCGGTGAGCAGGTAGTCGCCGGCGAACTTGTCGCGCGTCGCGCCGGGGTTGCGCCAGTATTCGAGAAACATCACCGGATCGGGGCGGCGCACCGCGATACGGCCTTCGACGCCGGGCGGCAGCGGCGCGCCCGCCGCGTCGACGATCGCGACCGCATGGCCGGGCACCGCCTTGCCGATCGCGCCGGGCTGCGCATCGAACAACGCCGCGCACGACGACAGCACCATGTTGCACTCGGTTTGCCCGTAGAACTCGTTGATCGTCACGCCGAGCGCGTCGCGGCCCCACGCCGTCAGTTCGGTACCGAGCGATTCGCCGCCGCTTGCGACCGATTTCAGCGACAGCGCGTAGCGTTCGCGCGGCGCCGCGACGGCGCGCATCAGCTTCAGTGCGGTGGGCGGCAGGAAGGCATGGGTGACGCCGTGCCGCGCCATCAGCGCGAACGCCGCGTCGCCGTCGAATTTCTCGAAGCGGCGCGCGAGCACCGGCACGCCGTGATGCCATGACGGCAGCAGCACGTCGAGCAGCCCGCCGATCCATGCCCAGTCGGCGGGCGTCCAGAACAGGTGTGCGTCGCGTGGGAAGCATTGCTGAGACATCTCGACGCCGGGCAGGTGGCCGAGCAGTACGCGATGCGCGTGGAGCGCGCCTTTCGGCTTGCCCGTCGTGCCGGACGTATAGATGATCACGGCCGGATCGTCGGCGGCCGTATCGGCCGGCACGAACTCCGGTGTTTCGGCGGCAAGCGCCGCGTCATAGTGCAGCACGCCCGGCGCGTCGGGCGCATCGTCGCCGATGCAGTAGACGGTATGCAGCGCCGGCAGTTGCGCCCGCAGCGGCGCGATCTTCGCGTAGCCGGCCGCGTCGGTGACGAGCGCGGCGGCCTCGCTGTTCGCGAGCCGGTACTCGAGCGCATCGACGCCGAACAGCGTGAAGAGCGGCACTGCGATCGCGCCGAGCTTGTACGCGGCGAGATGGGCGATCGCCGTTTCGGGGCCCTGCGCGAGAAAGATGCCGATCCGGTCGCCACGCCGCAAGCCGGCCCGCGCAAAGCTGTTCGCGAGCCGGTTAGAAGCATTCCTCAGGTCGTCGAACGTGATGCGGAAAACGTCGCCTTGCGCCGTTTCGTGGATCAGCGCGAGGCGTCCGCTGCCGTCTGCCCATTTGTCGCATACGTCCACGGCGATGTTGTAGCGCGCCGGAATGTCCCAGTGGAAGCGGGAGAGGAGGTGATCGTAGCGGTCGGCGGCGGGCAGCATCGCATGGTCTCCTGGGTGTCGGCGTGGCGTCGGGTGAACGGCTTACATCAGGATTTCACGCAGACGAATCCACAATGGTGTTTGCTGATAGGGAATGTTCGGGCTCGTCCAATCGCCTCGGCTCAGTGCACGATTCCACAATGACGCATAAGATCAAGACAAAACAGTGGTGTGACCATGGATTTGCTTCTGATAGCTGCGGGGTTCAGCCTGATCGGAATCGGTGTGCTGGTGGCGTTTGCTCGTCATGTCGATCCGTTGTCCGGCCGTTTCACCGGACGTCTGCGCAAGCGCTGACTCGATTTTTTCCGTTTTCGCCGCGACGGCACGCGATGCGCGCCGGCGTCGCGTGTCGTCTGTCGTGCGCTCAGCGCGCCGGCAGGTAGCGTGACGGATCGATCGAGCGGCCGCCATAGCGCAACTCGAAATGCAGCGCGACGCGATCGCTGTCGCTGTTGCCCATCTCCGCGATCGATTGCCCTTGCGTGACCGACTGGCCTTCCTTCACCAGCAGCGCGCGGTTGTGCGCGTAGGCCGTCAGGTAATCGGCGTTGTGCTTCAGGATGATCAGGTTGCCGTAGCCGCGCAGCCCGTTACCGGCATAGACCACGACACCCGGTGCGGCTGCGACCACCGGCGTGCCTGGCGAATTCGCGATGTCGATGCCCTTCGATTTCGAGCCGTCGAACGTGCGCACCACGTTGCCGGCCGCCGGCCAGATCAGCGCAATGCTCGTGGCCGGTTTCACGGCCGATTCGACCGGCGCGGAAGGGGCCGGGCGCGCGCGGCCCGCGCTGCCGGTGCCGGTGGTCGATGGCGTCGATGCGGTGGCCGTGCCGGGGGGCGGCGCGACGCGCAGCACCTGTCCGACTTCGATCGCATCGGGATTCGTCATCTGGTTCCAGCGCACGATGCTCTGTACCGACGTGCGGTTGTCGCGCGCGATCTTGTAGAGCGTGTCGCCACGCTCGACGCGGTAGAACCCGGGGCCGACGGGCGCGGAGCCGCACGCGACGAGCAGGGCGGCGCAGGCGGCTGCGAAGAGTCGCTTCGTTGTTGTTCCGAACATTGAACCTCGCAAAACCCCGCCGCGCGTGACGCGGCAGGCAACACAAAACGTCCGATTTTAACGGGTTCGACCCGCGCACCGCAGTTTCGGGCGCTGGCGGGCCGCAGCACCCCGGTTCGATGCGTGCCGAATCAGCCGGCGAGCGGGGCGACGCGGATCCGCAGCGCGGCCGTTTCGGTCGCGCCCGGCGCGAGCGTGCGCAGCCCGAGGCCGTTGTGGATCGCATCGGGCAGGCCGAGCCATGGCTCGACGCAATAGAAGTCCGAATCCGGCTTTTCGGTCCACGTCGTGACCGCGTACCACGGGATCGAGCCCGGCACGTCCAGCGCGATCTCGATCGTGCGGCGGCGGCCAGGCATCACGATGCGCACCGGCGCGGACGGCTCGCCGTCGAGGCAGTGGAAGCGGTCGAGGATGTCCGGATCGTCGAGGCGGTAACGGGCTTCGCCCGGTTCGAGCGGGCTGATCGAGCCGTCCGCGCGCTGCTGGCAACGATGCGTCGGCGGCAACTCGAGGAGCGTATCGGCCCGCTCGCCGTGCGGCAGCGCGAAGTAGAAATGGTGGCCGGCGTAATAGGGCAGCGGCGTGTCGCCGCGATTGGTCGTCGTCAGCGCGACTTCCAGCGTATGCGCGTCGGCGAGCCGGTAGGTCGTCTCGAACCGGAAATCGAACGGGTAACTCGCGCGCAGCGCGTCGTTCGCGTCGAGCGTCATCGTCAGCGCGGCGCCGTCGGCCGACGGATGCGCGTCGAACGGCAGATCGCGCGCGAAACCGTGCATCGGCAGATCGCGAACCACGCCGTCGGCGTCGCGCCAACGGCCGATTTCACCGTCGACGCGGTGACGGCCGAGGAACGGGAACAGCAGCGGATTGCCGCCGCGCACACGGGCGAGATTGCTCCAGTCGGCGGTTTCCGGCCAGAAGATCACCGGTTCGCCATCGACGTGCCAGGACAGCAGGCGGCCGCCGAATTGCGGGGCGACCCGGACGAGCGACGGGCCGGCGTGGAGTTCGTGAATGTCGTGTTGCTGGAAGATCGGCATGGCGAATCGGGTTGGGCGGGTGACGGGAGCAACGTGCGTTCCATTATCGGGCCGCGAGCGGTCGGGGAAAACCCTTCTCGGGAAATTGCGAGTTTTTAACACTGTCGACGGTCTGGATAATGCCTCTAAACCGGTGATGTTGCCGGGTCATGACACTTCGCGGAGGGGGCCATGGATCTGGCAATGGCAATGGGAATCGCACTGTTCGGCATGTTTACCGGGAGCACGGTATTATTTTTCTATCAGCTCGGCCGCTGACGGCAATTTCTGCCGAAGCCGACAGGCCCGCCATGCAAATGGCGGGCTTTTTGCTTTCTGAATGCTTACAAATTGCAAGCGTTTGTGTGCATTGCCGCAATATCCTGCCAAATGCCTTGGCGCAGTAATCCGGCCTCGGCATAATCGGTGCGCGTTTTTCAGGACGCGCATCGCGTCGTCCGCCTTCCTTCCCGCTTAATCTTCACTAAAAGGACCGACGCGTGAGCCTCTGGTTTCTGGTATTCCTGAGCGTCCTGCAGGGCGTCACCGAACTCTTCCCCGTCAGCAGCCTTGGCCATACGCTACTCGTGCCGGCGCTGTTCGGCATGCATATCGACAAGCACGCGCCGCAACTGTTGCCCTTCCTCGTCGCGCTTCACCTCGGCACCGCGCTGGCGCTGCTGTGGTACTTCCGCGCGCGCTGGGTCGCGCTGATCGGCGGTTTCTTCGCGCAGCTCGGCGGCCGCAAGAACGACGACGGGCACCTGATGTGGGCGCTGATCATCGGTACGATCCCGACCGGCATCGTCGGGCTGCTGCTCGAGAAGCGCATCGAACGCGTGTTTCACGATCTGCGGATCGTCGCGATCGCGCTGATCGTCAACGGCGTGTTGCTATGGCTGGGCGATCGCATTCAGCGTAGCCGCGCGCATCGACCGCCCGAGAAGATGACGTTCAAGCAGGCATTCTTCGTGGGCCTTGCGCAGATCGGCGCGCTGATTCCCGGCTTCTCGCGCAGCGGGTTGACGATGATCGCCGGCAACGCGGCCGGGCTGACGGCGGAGAAGGCGGCGGAATTCTCGTTCCTGCTCGGCACGCCGATCATCTTTGCCGCGGGCGTGCTCGAACTGCCGAAACTGTTCCATGCGCGCGACCAGCTCGCCGACGCGCTGCTCGGCGGCGTGCTGACGGCGATCGCCGCATACCTGAGCGTGCGGTTCCTGATGCGCTATTTCGAAGGGCGCGGGAGGCTTGCCTCGTTCGGCGTGTATTGCGTGATCGCCGGCGTGTTCTGCCTCGGCTGGTTCATGCTGCATCCGCAGCCGGTTTGATGCCGCGGGCACCGGTCTCGCGTGATCCGGCGCGATGATCGGGTATAATTTCGGGCTCGGCTCCATGCCGGGCCCGTTTCGTTTCGGGGGTTTGAGTTGTGTTGTTGTGGGCGGTGTGGCTGCCGCTCGTTGCTCAAAAGCCCGATGCCGAATGCGGCTCGTGTCAGGCCGCGTCTTTTCTCCCCGACCGCCCTTAGCTCAGTTGGATAGAGCAACGGCCTTCTAAGCCGTAGGTCACACGTTCGAATCGTGTAGGGCGGGCCAGTAAAATCAGTACGTGAGCTGATATTTTCACATTCCTCGTCCTCAGTTGGCATGCTCATGTAGGCGGCATGTAGGTTTTTGTAGTCAACTTGGATTGCCGACAATCCATGTGGACGGGCTACCCTCACTGACAAACGCTCACTTTAATGGTGTCGTACGCTGCAATGCCGAACCCGTCACACGACAAGATCGAGGCGCGGAGGGGTAGTCAGCTGATCACTAATACCTATCGATGTAACAGCAGATGCCAAGACTTTCCCAGCCTTGGCGTTTTTTATGCCGCATGGGCGCGGCGGCCTTGGCCGGCGCCGGATCGGGCTTGGCGGGCTCGCCCATCAACGAATCGATCGCATCGTGCAGGTCATGGCGAGCATCGATCGCAGAGGATGCGAGGGCGGAATCTTCGTGCCGGCCGAACGGCGGATAGCTATCGACCGAGTCGGCGCTGGCTTCATGTGCGGCGTGGACAACGTGATCGGGGTAAGGCGCGTACGCTTCCCATTCGTTAAATTCATCGACGTCGACGGAAGGCGGGGCGGCTGCGCTGTGAGACGGCGAGGGAGCGACAGGTGCGTGTCGGCGTGCCGGCCGGTCCTTGATAGCGAGCCAATAGAAACCCACCGCGAACATGGCGACGAGCGCGAGGTCCAGCCCGATCAGCACAAAGGTAGGGGGATCAGAGATCACGGAAACTCCTGAGCGAAGTGCGCCGACGCGGAAATGCATCGACGGAGCGGCAATAGCTGGCCGGGCTCAGGAAGGTGATATGTGGTTGAAAGAAAGTTGATTATCGTTTGTGCGCCAATTCGCCCTCGCAATTCTGTCAGGGATTTTTGAGGTGATGGGTGAGGTAATATTCGCGCGGATTGCCATTACAATGGCGCCCATAGTTGCGGACGACGCAATATGTAACTTGCCACGGTCGGGGTAGCGGGGCGAGCGCCCGTGTTGGAGCTTCGGCGCGAACGAACTGTTTCAACCGGGCAACGATTGACGTTCTTTGACGCTGACTTTCTACGTTTCAGTTAGATTCCAGCGATGTTCGATGCCGTGAGAGCGGATCGAAACAAAAAATCGCGAGTAGACCAAAATAATGAACAAGAACCAATATCGGCTGGTGTACAGCCGCGTGCGCGGTATGCTGGTTGCAGTCGAAGAGACGGCCGGCAGGACGGGGAAAACAAATACGGGCGAGGCTGGCCGCGTTGCCAAGCGGGGCGGCGAGCATCCGGCAGCGAAGTTCGCGTTACGGGTGACTGCATTCGGCGCACTGGTCGCGGCCGGCATGAATCCGATTTGGGCGAATGCGCAGATCGTCGGCGGAGGGGCTCACGCGCCCGCGGTAGTGCAGACGCCCAACGGCCTGCCGCAAGTCAACATCAACACGCCGAGCGCTGCCGGCGTGTCGCTGAACACCTATAACCAGTTCGACGTTCAGAAGAACGGCGCGATCCTGAACAACGCGTCGACGATCGTCAACACGCAGCAGGCCGGCTATATCAACGGCAACCCGAACCTGAGTGCGGGGCAGGCGGCGCGCATCATCGTCAACCAGGTCAACAGCACCGCGGCTAGTCAGATCAAGGGGTATGTGGAGATCGCGGGCAGCCGTGCGGAGGTCGTGCTGGCCAACCCTGCCGGTATCGTCGTGGACGGTGGCGGGTTCATCAATACCTCGCGCGCGGTCTTGACAACTGGCGTGCCGCAATTTGGCGCGGACGGGTCGTTGACGGGCTTCAATGTCAATCGCGGCCTCGTGACCGTGCAAGGCGCGGGGCTCGATGCGTCCACGGTGGATCAGACCGACATCATCGCCCGTGCTGTACAGGCTAATGCCGCGATCTATGCGAAGAACCTCAATGTAATCGCCGGTACGAACCAGGTTAATCACGACACGCTTGCCGCGACGCAGATCGCCGGTGACGGTCCCGCTCCTGCCGTCGCGATTGACGTGGCTCAGTTAGGCGGCATGTATGCCAATAGGGTGTTTTTGGTTGGCAACTCCGCAGGCGTTGGTGTCGCGAACGCAGGGACGATCGCGGCGCAGGCAGGCGATTTGACGTTGCAATCGGACGGCCGGCTCGTGCTCGCGGGCAAGACCACGGCAAGCGGCAACCTCGCGATGTCCGCCTCGGGCGGCATCCAGAATAGCGGCACCACGTATGCGCAGCAATCGTTGTCGGCGAACACTGCGGCCGATCTGACGAACAGCGGGACGCTCGCGGCCCAGCAGAATGCGACGGTCAACGCCGGCAGTGTCAACTCGACTGGCACGCTCGGCGCGGGTGTGAACAACGACGGTTCCGTCGCGCACAGCGGTGACTTGAACCTGAGTGCGTCGGGCCAACTGTCCGCGACCGGCCAGAATGTGGCGGGCGGTAACGCATCGCTGACCGGCGGCAGTGTGAATCTCGCCGGCAGCCAGACCGCCGCGAACGGCAGTCTGTCGCTGAACGCGACGGCCGCCGACGTGAATCTGTCGAACGCGACGACGAGCGCGCAAGGCGCCATTCAGGCGAATGCATTGGGCACCATGATCAACGATCACGGCAGCCTGTCGAGCGGCAACAGTACGACGCTGACCGGCGGCAACCTGTCGAACCAGGGCGGCAAGGTGTCGTCGCAGGGGCAGCTGTCGGTCAACGTCGCAGGCCAGATCGCCAACCAGTCCGGCGAACTGGTATCCGAAAGCACGGCAGACGTGCGTGGCGGCGCCATCGCGAACAACCGGGGCACCGTTCAAAGCGCGGCTGGCATGACGGTGGCCGGTGTGTCGCTGGACAACACGGCGGGTCGGATTACGTCGCTCAACAGCGACGGCCTCTCCGTGACGACCAGCGGCCAGTTGACCAACGCAGCGGGCACGACTGCAAACGGCGCGCAGGGCGGCGTGATCGGTGGCAACGGCGACGTCACCGTGCGCGGCGGCAACGTGGCCAACCGCGGGACGATGACGTCCAATACGAATCTGCATGTCTCGGGACAATCGATCGACAATAGCAGTGGCGCTTTGCAGGCTACGCAAAATGTGGCGGTCGATGCGGGTGCGCGCCTGATCAATAGCGGCGGCTCGATTGTCGCTCAGACGGCGGCACTGAGCGGCACAGCCCTCGACAATAGCGCGGGCGCTGTGAAGGCCGACAAGGTATCGTTGAACGCGACCGACCTCGTGAATCACGGCGGCACGATCACGCAGATCGGCACCGGCGCGATGGGCGTGAACGTGTCCGGCACGCTCGACAACTCCGGCGGCGGCACGCTGCAAACCAACAGTAGCGACCTGACGCTCGCTCCCGCGTCGCTGGTCAATGACGGCGGCAAGATCACGCATGCGGGCACCGGCACGCTTACGCTCGGCAACGGCACGGGATCAGTGTCGAACGTCGGCGGTACGATCGCGAGCAACGGGCGCGTGGTGGCGCAATCGGCCACGCTGAACAACACGTCCGGCTCGATCGGCGGCCAAGCTGGCCTGTCGGCCACGGTCGGTAGCGTGCTGAACAATACGAACGGCAAGCTGCTGTCCAATACGGACCTTGGCATCGCTAGCGGCACGCTCGCGAACGACGGCGGCAAGATCGGCGCGACTACGAACGCGATGATCCACACGGGTTCGATGACGAACCTGGGTGGATCGGTCAGCGCGTCCAATGTGTCGGTGACGGCTGATTCGACGCTTAACAATAGCGGCGGCAAACTCGAAGCCAACCAGCTCGCGTTGACCACACCGAATCTGACGAACCATGGCGGCACGATCACGCAATATGGCTCGTCGACCATGGCTGTCAACGTCAGCGGCACGCTCGATAACTCGGCAGCCGGTGTGATTCAGACGAACAGCACCGACCTTACGCTGACTCCGGCTTCGCTCGTGAACGATGGCGGCACGATTACGCATGCGGGTACCGGCACGCTGACGATTGGCAACGGCACTGGTTCGATGTCGAACGTCGGCGGCTCGATCGCGAGCAACGGGCGAGTCGTCGCGCAAAGCGGTTCGCTGAACAACACGTCGGGGGCGATCAATGGCCAGGCAGGGGTGACAGCGACGATCGCCGGCGCATTGAACAACACGCGTGGCAAGCTATTGTCCAGTACGGACCTTGCTGTTTCCAGCGGCACACTGACGAACGACGGTGGCCAAATCGGCGCAAGCGCGAGCGCGACGATCCACACGGGCTCGATGTCGAACCTGAACGGTTCAATCGTTGCGCCTAACCTGTCGGTGACGGCCGACTCGACGCTTGACAACAATGACGGTTCGCTCGAAGCGAATCAGCTCGCGTTGAGCGCGTCGAATCTCACCAACCACGGCGGCACGATCACGCAACTTGGGTCGTCGGCCATGGCTGTCAACGTCAGCGGCACGCTCGACAATTCGAATGGCGGCACGCTACAAACCAACAGTACGGACCTGACGCTTTCGCCTGCATCACTCGTGAACGATGGCGGCACGATTACGCATGCCGGCAGCGGCACGCTGACGCTTGGAAACGCGACGGGATCGGTATCGAACGTTGGCGGAGCGATTGCAAGCAACGGTGGCGTCGTGGAGCATTCGGCCACGCTGAACAATACATCGGGGTTGATCAACGGCAAATCCGGGTTGACGGCGACGGTCGGCAGCGCGTTGAACAATACGAACGGCAAGTTGCAGTCCCGTGCGGACCTTGGCATTTCCAGCAGCACGCTGACGAACGACGGCGGTCAGATTGGCGCGAGCACGAATGCGTCGATCCACACGGGCTCGATGACGAACCAGAGCGGATCGGTCAGTGCGTCCAACCTGTCCGTGACGGCCGATTCGACGATCGACAACAGCAGGGGCAAGCTCGAAGCCAACCAACTTGCGTTGACCGCGCCGAACTTGACGAACCACGGCGGGACGATCACGCAATATGGCTTGTCGGCCATGGCTGTCAACGTCAGCGGCTCGCTCGACAACTCCGCAGCGGGCGTGATTCAAACGAACAGTACGGACCTGACGCTGGCCGCTAGCCAATTGAACAATGCAGGCGGCACGATCACGCATGCCGGTACCGGGACGCTGACCATCGCGCCGGGTAACGGCGCGAGGGGGCTGAACAATGCAGGCGGGACCATTGTCACCAAGGGGCAGGCGGTTGTCGACGCGAGCAGTTGGGACAACTCGAACGGCATTCTCGCGGCACAGGGCGGCGTGACGGCGACGGTTGCGGGCGACGTGAACAACGCACAAGGGCTGGTGCGTGCGGGCGCGTCTCTGTCGTTGACGAATGGCGGCGCGCTGGTGAACCAGGCCGGGCACGTTCAGGCCGGTCAGACGACGGCCGGCGACACGAGCACGATCGCGGTTCATTCCGGCTCGATCAACAACGCTGACGGGGCCATTACCGACCTCGGCACGGGCGCGATGACCGTGCGAGGCGGCAGCCAGATCACGAACAGCCGCGCGGGCAACGTGTCGGGCATGGGCGCGATCACCGGTAACGGCGACGTTACGATCAGCGCGACATCGATTTCGAACACGCAAGGCGGGCAGTTGAGCGGCGCGAGCCTCCATGTTCAAGGGGCGACCTTGGACAACAGCGGCGGGCAAATCGGCAGCGTTGCGAATTCGAGCGGCAACGTGGACGTGACGGCGAGCGCCGCAATCACGAACACGAACGGGCAAATCAGCTCCACGCACGACCTGACGATCACGGCTCCGACACTGCAAGGCGGCGGCGCGTATAGCGCAGCGCACGATGTACGCGTGAACCTGCAAGGCGATTACACGACAACGCCGGATACGCAGTTCAACGTCGGCAACGATCTTACCTTTGCGCTACCCGGCACGTTCACCAACAACGCGGGCTTCCAAACCATCAATGGCCTGAACATCAACGCGGCCAATATCGTCAATTCGGGCGCGTTGTCGGCCGGTGGACTGCTGCATACGCAATCGAGCAATCTGTCGAATACCGGCTCGCTGGTGGGAGGGAGCGTCTCGCTCAACGCAACCGGCACGGTGTCGAACGTTGGGTCCACGGCGTTGATTGGCGCATCGGATAGCAACGGCAAGCTTGAGATTCTCGCGCACGACATCGAAAACCGTGATGACGCGACGGCGACCGATTCGATGCCAACGACGGCGATTTTCGGGATGGGTAAGGTCGTGCTCGCGGGCGGCAAGGACGCGAGCGGCAATTATACGAACGCGTCGCTGATCAATAACGTATCCGCTCTGATTCAGTCCGGCGGTGATATGGAACTGCACGCCGACAAGGTGACGAGCACGCGTCGTGTGATGAGCACCTCGGGAAGCACGAGTAACGTTGATCCGGCGGCCCTCGCGCAATACGGCATTAGCCTGTCAGGTTGCGCATCGTACTTCGCGGTGAATTGCGCGGGAGGGGGACAGATGATCGCCGGTCTCGGGCCCTCCAACCTCACACCGGCCATAACAGCCGCCTTGATCGCCCAGCCGGGCGGTATGTACATTGACCCGCCGCACGGCGGCCAGTGGAACAGCGGGTACTTCTACACGACCTATACTGGAACGGCTGTGGGGAACACGGTCACGGCATTGAGCCCGACTGCGCAAATCGTGTCGGGCGGCAGTCTTAACGCAACATCGACCGGTACCCTGCAAAACTACTGGAGCAGCATCACGGCCGTTGGCAACCTCAACTTGCCGCAAAACTATGACGGCAACGGTTGGGCGGCAACGGGCCAGCAGGCGCCGACCGTGACGGTGACGTACTCGGGCCAGTACCACTACAACAACTACGACAGCAGCGAATATAACTGGCAATTGCCGTTTGGCAACGCCCCGTTCGTGACGGGCCGGCCGGGCGGCTATACCCAAGTCGTGCCAGCAGACGTCAAGACCTACCGTCTGCCGGCCTACGATTCGACCTTGGGTTCGAATGGCACGATTTCCGGCACGGGCGTGAGCATCAACAATACCGCAGGCAACGCATCGCTTCCGTCGCTTGGCCTGCTGCCCGGTCAATCGGTCACGGGTTTGACGCCGGTCTCGCTCAATGGCGCAGCGGCGGGTTCGGGGGCGACGGTGACGCCTGCCACGCTCAATGGCAATGCAACGGCTTCGGCAACGACTGGTGGCGCCGTTCGAGGAACGATCGCGGGCGCGGGCGCCCAGTCGGCGGCGCCGGTGCATGGCGGCGCCTCAACACCGGTCGATCGGATCATTGCAAGCGCGACTGCGTTGAACGTGCTGAACAACCTGACGATTCCACAGGGTGGCTTGTACCGGCCGAATCCGTCGCCGAATGCGAGCTACGTGATCGAGACGAATCCGGCGTTCACGAACCAGAAGAACTTCATTTCGAGCGACTACTTTTTCGGTCAGATCGGGGTTGACCTCACCCACATTCCGAAGCGCTTGGGTGACGGCTTCTATGAACAGCAGCTTGTACGCAATCAGGTGACGGCGCTGACTGGCCGCGCGGTATTGGGTCCGTACACGGATCTTCAGACGATGTATCAGCAGCTTATGGCGGCGGGTGCATCGTTGGAGAAGTCGCTTAATCTGCCGCTGGGCGCGAGCTTGTCTCCCGAGCAGGTATCAAAGCTGACCGGTAACGTGATCATGATGGAAACGCGCGTGGTCGACGGTCAGTCGGTGCTCGTGCCGGTCGTGTATCTGGCACAGGCGAACCAGCAGAACGTCAATGGTCCGCTGATCACCGCCACCGACATCGATCTGAAGGACGCGCAGAACTTCGCGAACAGCGGCACGCTGAAGGCGGACAATTCGTTGTCGATTCAAGGCAAGCAGATCGACAACGCGTTCGGTGCGCTGCAAAGCGGCGGCCTTATGTCGCTGAAGACGGATGGCAACGTCGATCTCACATCGGCGAAGGTCAAGGCGGGTAGCTTGAACCTGAACGCAGGCGGTGATCTCATTCTCAATAGCGCGGTGAATACCGACACCCAGGTAAGCCGCGACGGTGCGACGAGCGTCAAGACGACGCTTGGGCCGATTGCTCAACTCGACGTCAAGGGCGACGCGGCGATCATCGCCGGCGGCAACCTTGAACAGCATGCGGGTGCGCTGACAGTTGGCGGGAATCTCGGCCTGCTTGTTGGCGGGAACTACGACCTCGGTACGCAGCAAGTCGGCGAACACAAGATCGTGCAGCGTGCGAATGGCGTATCGAATACCGACATCAACGGTGTGGTTGGGAGCGCTGTGAATATTGGTGGCGTGTCGATGATCGGGGTGAATGGCGATCTGACCGCAGCCGGCGCGCAAATCAACCTGGGCAACGGGGGCACGATCGCCGCCAAGGGGAATGTCACGCTTGGCGCGGCGAGCACGACCTCGACGATCGACAGCAACAGTTCGGGTAGCGACCACCACGGCAGCTATTCGGAAACATTGCACACGTCCGATCAGACAGTGGTTGGCACGACGGTGCATAGCGGCAATACCGTGAACGTTGCTTCGAGCAAGGACATCAACGTCATCGGAAGCACGATCTCGCTTGATCAGGGCAATGTGGGCCTGATGGCAGTCGGCAACGTGAACGTCGGCGCGGTGACCGAAACCCATGTGTCGAACATGGACGAATCGCACGACCACGGTGGCGTCGCAAGTCATGCGAGCGCGACAAACCGGGTTGATCAGACCACCACGTATGCCAATGGCAGCACGATCTCGGCTGATGGCGTAACGGTCGTAAGCGGGAAAGACATCAACGTCACCGGTAGCTCCATTGTCGGGACGCACGATGTGGCACTGTCGGCCAAGGACAATGTCAACATCACTGCAGCAACCAACACGTATCAGGACAACGAGTATCACCAAGAGAAGCATTCGGGCCTGTCCGGCTCGGGTGGTCTGGGTATCACGATCGGATCGAGCGAAAAGAGCGATCGATATAACGCAACTTCGACGACGCAAAGCCAATCACGCAGCTCCGTCGGCAGCGTCGAAGGCAACGTGAAGGTGTCGGCTGGCAAGGACGTTCATATCGGCGGTAGCGATGTGGTCGCCGGCAAGGCGGTGGACGACGTCAAGGGCACGACGGGTAACATCAGCATTGCTGGCGAGAACGTCACGATCGACTCGGGACAGGACCGTGCGCAATCGCATGATCAGCAAGAAGCGCGTTCGAGCGGGTTGACGGTGGCGGTCACTGGTACGCCGTTTGATACGATGCGCAACCTGAAAGCGGATGCGTCCTCGGGCAACGGTTTCCAGCGAGGCCAATCGGTGCTGACCGAAATCGGCGCAAGTGCGGCCGATGTGCCGTCGATTTCGGTGACGTACGGTCGGAGCCGTAGCAGCAGTACGACCGACATGTCGAGTTTGACGAATGCGGGAAGCACGGTGCGTGGCGGCGGCAACGTGACCGTGAAAGCGACCGGCGGTGCGCACAAAGATGCGAATGGGAACACCGTGGACGGCGATATTGCCGTGATTGGCTCCGCGATCAGCGCTGGCGGTACGGCGACGCTGGATGCCAACCGCGACGTGACGTTGCAGGCGTCGACCGATCAACTTCGGCAGAGTACGTCGTCGAGCAGTTCCAGCACGAGCCTCGCGCTACTGTCGACGCCGAGCCTTGGAGACGTCGCTCGCTGGATCGGCGGCACGGCCAACAGTGGCGGGAACAGTCCGTCACCGTACAACGCGAGCCGGAGCAATTCGGACGGCAGCCAGACGATGACCCAGCAAACGGCGTCGTCGGTCACTGGCAATAGCGTTGTCATCAAGAGCAAGACGGGCGACATTAACGTCGTCGGGTCGGGCATCAGCGGAACGCAGGGCGTCGATCTCGTCGCTACGCAGGGCGCGATCAATGTACTGGCGGGGCTCGAAACCAACGTGACGCACCAGGAATCGAGTAGCCACCAGGTTGGCAGCCTCGGTAGCAACGGCACGGCGACCGGTTTTTCGGTCGGTGTGGCGAATAGCCATAGCGTGCAGGACACGTCGTCGCAAACGCAGAGCACGATGCGCAGCCAGATTGTGAGCGGCAACGGCAACGTGACGCTCGATGCGAAGCAGGACATTACGGTGGCAGGCTCCGACCTGAGTGCGGGTAAGGATTTGACGCTGATCGGCAAGAACTTGAATCTCGATCCGGGAACGGACGCGACACAGAGCCGCATGAGTCAGGATTCGAGCCAGTTCGGCGTCAGTGTTGCGCTTGGCGGCGCAGTGGGCAATGCAATCGCGCAGGCGAACCAGGCGTTTGGCCAGCCGGCGCGTGGCGGCGACTCGCGATTGGCGGCGCTCGACAAGGCGCAGGCCGGACTTGCCGCATACAACGCATATCAAGTTGGTAGTGCATTGAGTAACGGGCAGCCAACGAATCAGGCACTGGTCAAGGCGACGGTCAGCATTGGCGGCGGTACCAGCCACAGCGAAGCGCAATCGAGCTCGGTCGCCAACGACGGGAGCACGCTGCACGCTGGCGGTAAGGCAACGCTGATTGCAACGGGGAGCGGAGCCAAGGATGCAAATGGCTTTGCGACCGACGGTGACATCAATGCCAGCGGGACGCAGATTAGCGCGCAGCACGTTGAGCTGAGCGCGGCGCGCGACATCAACCTGACGAGCGCGAAGGATACGAGCCAGCAGTCGAGCAGCAATAGCAGCAGCGGCGGCAGTATCGGCGTGGGTGCTGCTCTCGGTGGACAGCAGAATGGCTTTACGCTTGAACTGGGTGCAAGCACGGCGCACGGCAATGCGAACGGTAATAGCGTCACGAATCGCGATACACAGATTACCGCGAGCGATACGCTGTCGATTACGAGCGGACGCGATACGAACTTGCGTGGAGCCGAGGTGTCGGGCAATACGATCAACGCGAGTGTCGGGCGCGACCTGAACGTTCAGAGCCAGCAGGACACCAGCACCTACGACAGCAAGCAATCGAGCGCCGGGTTCCAGGCAAGCATTTGCGTGCCGCCGTTCTGCTACGGTCAGACGGTGAGCGGTAGCGCGAGCGCGAGCCAGCAGAACATCAACGCGAACTATCAGTCGGTGAACCAGCAAAGCGGCATCTATGCGGGTACCGGCGGGTATAACGTGAACGTTGGGAACCATACGCAGCTCGACGGTGGCGTGATCGCCAGCACGGCGACGCCGGATAAGAACAGCTTGTCGACGCAGACGCTTGGCTATTCGAATCTGGAGAACCACGCGTCTTACTCGGGCGATACGGTGGGCGTCAGCGCGAGCGGTGGATTCGGGAACAGCACGCCGGGCGGCGTGAATCTCAATACGCCTGTCAAGCAGGGTGCTAGCAACACAACGGGAGCGCTGAATTCGCAGGGCCTGGGGCCGAGCGGATTCTCGGCAGCTGGCACGAGCAGCGACGCGTCGGGGACGACCTATGCGGCTGTCAGTCCTGGGAAGATCACGGTACGCGGTGACACGGGTACCGGACACGACAGCACTGCTGGGCTGAGCCGCGACACGGCGAATGCGAACGGTGCGGTACAGAACACGTTCAATGCGCAGAACGTGCAGAACGACATGGCGGTCCAGCAATCGGTCGGCCAAGTTGGGATGCAGGTGGTGGGGGATGTCGCGAACGCGCTGCAGAACAAGGCAATTGCAGACGAAACCAAGGCCCGACTGGCATATGCCAATGCTAGTGCCGCCGGAGATACAGCCGGGATGGCACAGGCGCAGGCCGATTTCACGGCGGCGCAACAGCAGGAAGCTTTGTGGGGTAACGATGGCGCAGCCCGGATCGCATCACACGCCGGTATAGCCGCAATCGGTGCGGCGATGGGCGGTGGAAATGTGGCCGGGGCGGTCGCTGGCACGGTAGCCGGTGACATGGCAGGCAACGCCGTTGGGAACGCGCTCGGCGATACACTGGGCGGCACGTTGTTGGCGAATGCGGCATCGGGGCTGGCTGGTGCGGCGGCGGGCGGTTTGCTGGGCGGCTCGGCTGGTGCGATGAGCGGCGCAAATGGTGCGTTGAGCGCGGATCTGTTCAATCGCCAACTGCACCCGCAAGAACGCACCATGATTTCCACTGTGGCGAAGGGGATCGCGACGGCGAACGGCAAGACACCGGCTGATCAAGCGACGCTGGCGGACTACTGGACCAACATGCTGACGTTGGCGGCAGGCGCGAAGGTAGACGCGCAGGCACAGACACAGCTCACGCAGTACGAAATTCAGTTGGTGCAGGCGGCAAAGGCGTCTGGTAACTCGCAAGCTCTCGATACGTTTATGCAGAATCTGGCGATTGCTCAGAAGGCGATCAGTCAGATGTCCGGCTATACGATTTCGGGGACGACCGGTCCAATCGTTGCGGATGGCAGCACTGTCAAGACGTTCCAGTCGACCAGCGCTCAATTCAATGACTCGACGTTGTTTGGTACACCGGGGGGAACAGCACATGCACTCGCCCCGGGACAAACGCCACAGACGGCCGGGATCGGATCGCAATATTACGTTGATCCGAACGGCCCGACCAATCAACAGGTGGCTGGATTTGCGAATGACTTGATTCAGCAAGCTGGGACATCACCCGATGCGATTGCATCAGTCCATCCGGTTGCGGACGCCGTTATTGCTACGATGGGCGGTGGATTAGCAACCGGCGCTGTTAAGGCGATTGCCGGGCGGGTCGCGGCTGCGGTGTCGGACGTTGTTTCGCAGTCGATCGCGGATGTACCGAAGCCGGTCACATCGGGCGGAACGGCGAATGCCGCCACTGCTGAGCCTCTTGCGGTCGATCTTGCGAAGGCTCAGTCGATTGATCCTCTGATTGGTAAGACATTACCCGGAGCATCCGCGCCGGTTCAGGTGACGGCCGATGCAAGCATTGGTGGGCGATCGTTCTATGATGTCAATCAGACGGCACGCGGAGTTGGATTTTCTGACCCGAGTCAACCTACGCTTATTTCAAAGTTGGTAGCGCCTGGAGACCCGAACGGAATCTACGGCGAGGCCCACGCGGAGATCGGTGTCATTCAGCAAGCATATAACGCGGGATTGACGCAAGATCAACCTATGACGATTGTAGTTAGAGGGTTGGCGCCGTGTGACTATTGCCAATCTGATCTCGTTAAGATGGCCGACGCTGCTGGCCTAAGTAAGCTCACCGTAGTTAACGGGGCCGATGGATCGATTTCGCAATGGGTCAGAGGCAGCGGAAATAAGCTGGTTGAAACTCAAGGAGCGAAATTTTGAAAAATGTTATTCGTTTGAAAGCGGCAAGCAAACATTCTGGAGAATTATCTTCCTTCAGTAGTGAGGAGGCCTCGTGGGAGGAGGTCCAGCAGTGGATTCGACGTGTATTTGAATTCGGTGGAACGGTCACGCTGACGATCGCCGTTCGCGAGGATGTAGATAGACTCTTGCTAGGAGATTCTCTGGCGATGTATTCCCATCCTGGGGAATGTCGGCTTGTCTATGATCCTGTAACCCCGCCGACTGAGAAAACGGCACGGCGCGAATGGTGGGAGCCGGGTGATGCACCATTTCGAGGAACCACTAGCTTTTTGGGGCATGAGTGGGATGATCGAACGGTGTGTCGCGATATATCGGTGGCGCTGGAAATGTTTCTGGATTTCTACACGCATCGGAATTTAACGGAAGTGAGCCTCAAGAAAACTCGATCGGTTTGGGATAGAAAGCCGCGATAATTACTGTAAAAAAATTTAGATGGATATGATAAAGCGGTTAGTAGCCTTGCCGGTCATAGCCTTGGTATCGCTCGGGGTGCAGGCGCAGCAGGTCCCCACGCCTGCTGACCAAGGGGCGGCGGCGAGGGCGAACGCGGAGCAGGATCGACAAGCGCAGCAACAACGCGACGCGCAGCAACGTGACGCGGCCGTGCGCGCGCCTTCGATGCGCTCGGACGTGCCGAAGATCGAAGCCTTTCCGGCGCTTCCCACGGAAACGCCGTGCTTTCGTATTGATCGCTTCACGCTCGATGTGCCCGCGTCGTTGCCCGACGCAGTGAAGGCACAAGGTGCGTCGGCGCTGCCAATGGATCGCTTCGCGTTTGCGCGCGACTGGCTGAACCACTACGCCGGGCAATGCGTCGGCAAGCAAGGCGTTGACGTGCTGGTCAAGGGGCTGTCTCAGGCAATTCTGGCGCGCGGCTACGTCACCACGCGCGTGCTCGTCCCCGAACAAGATCTGTCGACCGGTACGCTGAAACTGTCGCTGATTCCCGGCACGATCCGGCGCATCCGTTTCTCAGCTGAAAAGCTGCGCGGCACATGGAAAACTGCATTCCCGACCGGCGATGGTGAAGTATTGAATCTGCGCGACCTGGAGCAAGGTCTGGAGCAGATGAAGCGCGTGTCGAGCCAGGACGTCTCGATGCAGATCGTGCCAGGCGACCTCCCCGGCGAAAGCGACGTCATGCTCGACGTGAAGCGCGGCAAGCCGTGGACCGTCGTCGCATCGATCGACAACTCCGGCACGCGCGCCACCGGCAAGCTGCAAGGCAACCTGTCGGTCGGCATCGATAACCCGCTCGGCCTGAACGATACCTTCAACGTCGGCGTGAGCCAAGACCTTGAGTTCGGCGACAAGCGGCTCGGCTCGCACGGCTGGAATGGCTTCTATTCGATTCCGTGGGGTTACTGGACGGCCACGCTATCGGCGTACACGAACACCTACTACCAGCAGATCGCGGGCGTGAATCAGACGTTCGTCGCGAGCGGCAACTCGAAGACGGTCGACTTCAAGCTGGCTCGGGTGCTGGCGCGCAGCAAGAGCGACGTGCTCGGCGCGTACTTCCGGCTATCCCGCCGTTTTGGTAAGAGCTTTATTGAGGATACCGAGATTTCGCAGCAGCGCCGCAATAACACGATGATCGAGCTCGGTCTGACCGACCGCCACTATTTCGGCGGCGCGCAGTTCGACGGCTCGCTTGCATATCGTCAAGGGGTCGATGGGTTGGGCGCTCAGGACGATGCGTTCGCGGCGGGAGGCGGGCCGACCTATCGCTTCAAGATGGCGGTGCTCGACGCGAACCTGTCGGTGCCCTTCGCGATCGGCAAGCAGCCATTCCGCTATGTCGGCACATTCCACGGTCAGTACACCGGAAACACGCTTTACTACATTGACGACTTGACGATTGGCAGTCGCTATACGGTTCGCGGGTTCGATGGCGAGACGATGCTCGCCGCAGCACGCGGATTCTACTGGCGCAACGAGCTACAGGCGCCGATTGGGCAGACGGGGCAGGCGCTCTATGCGGGGCTCGATTATGGCCGCGTATGGGGGCCGCAGCCGATCGCACTCGTCGGCACGCAACTGGCGGGTGCTGTGATCGGCGTGAAGGGGAATATCGGCACGCGATTCGGCTCCTATGCGTACGATCTCTTCGCGGGTACGCCTGTCTACAAGCCGTCAGGTTTTCCGACGGCACGTGTGACGCTCGGTTTTCAGGTGACCGCTCAGTTCTGAAGACAATGAGCCAAGGTACTTCTCCGACACGTAGACTCCTGACACCCCGAAGGCGAGTTCGAAGTCGTCGCGCGCGGTCTCGGCCCCCGTTGCAACCCGCAGAGCGTTCGTAACAGGCCGCAGGCGTCCGGCCCTCGCACATCGATTTCCGCAACAAATCACCACACTGACAACCATACCGAAACACCGAAAGGCGATCCCGCGCGGTCACGTCCGCCCGCATCCCGCCCCCGCAGCGGAACAACCCGCGCCAAACTGCGCCGCTCCGCTCCTCCGGCTTGCAGTCGCAACGTATGCCACCTATATATATGACTAATTGACTCGTACCACGGCAGCGGTGCGGCATGCGGCGGGGGCGCGCCATCAAATCAGAACAATCGGGGGCTGAACGGGAGCCCAACATGGACGAGAGTGTGTCAGCCACACGGATGTGTTCCGGCACCTGGCTTTCGAACGTACTGCACGCACTCACGCGTCCCCGCGCCAGGCAGGCGCTGGCGCTGATCGCGTGCTGCGCCGCACTGAGCGGCCAGGGCGCCGGCTTCGCGGCGGAACCCGGCGTGACCGACGACACGATCCGCCTGGGCATGGTCAACGCGCAATCGGGCAATTCCGCGGGCCTCGGACACGGGCTGCTGATCGGCGCGCAAGCCGTATTCGACGACGCCAATGCTCACGGCGGCGTGCGCGGCCGAAAAATCGACCTCGTCGTCGCCGACGATCGCTACGAACCCGACCGGACGGTGGACAACACGCTGGAAATGATCGAGCGGGGCAACGTCCTTGCGCTGTTCGGCTATGTCGGCACGCCGACGACCACCGCGGTGCTGCCGATGATCCGGGACGCCGGCATTCCGCTCGTCGGTACGTTCAGCGGCGCGATGGCGCTGCGCAGGCCGGTCATTCCGGAGGTCTTCAACATCCGGGCGAGCTATGACGACGAAACGCGCGCGCTGGTCGATTACTTGATCGCGCACGACCGCGCGAAGCGCTTCGCGGTGTTCTACCAGGACGACGGCTTCGGGCTCGCGGTGCTGGCGGGCACGCAGCTCGCGCTGCACCGCCATGGCCTCGACGTCGTCGCCACCGGCACGTTCCGGCGTGGCACGACGGCGGTCAATACGGGGCTCGCGGCCGTACTCGATGCGCGGCCGGACGTCGTCATCATGGTCGGCCCGTATACGCCGGTCGCCGCATTCATTCGTGCGGCGCACCGCGAAGGCCTCGCGGCCCGTCTCGCGGCGGTGTCGTTCGTCGGCACCGACGACCTGTTGCGCCTGATCGGCGACGAAGGGAACGGCATGCTGATTTCGCAGGTCGTGCCGCTGCCGCAAAGCGAGCGTCCCGTGGTCCGGGACTGCGCACGGCTGATCGCGCAGCGCTTTCCGGACGAGCACATCGGCGTGGTGCACATCGAGGGCTGCCTCGACGCGAAGGTCGCGTTGATCGGGCTGGACCGTGCGGGGCCGGCACCGACCCGGGCGACGCTGAAGCAGGCGCTCGAATCGATCCGGCACCTCGACCTTGGCGGCCTGGTGGCCAACCTGAGCACCGACGATCACCAGGCGCTGAACGACGTATTCCTCACCGAAATCGCGCACGGCCGCGTCACGCCGCTCGCCGTGCCGGCGCAATGAGCGGCCGGATGGCCGCCGGGCCATCCCGATCCTGGAGAGCTGCATGGACATCAAGGCGAAGCTCGTCACCAGCACCAGCCTGATGCTGCTGGGCGCGGTGGCGATTTCCGTGACCAGCCTGATCGCGGTGCACGGCATCGCGTCCGGCGTGCGCACGCTGACGACGGAATCGCTGCCGCTGCAGGTGCGCAGCAACGAACTCCAGCGCGCGTATGCGGAACTCGCGGTGGAGTTCGGCCGGCTCGAGCACGCCCAGGATGCGTCGGAGCGGCAGCAGTCGTCGTCGGAGATCGAAACGCAATTGCAGCGGATCTCCGGCATCACGGCCGCCGTGCGCGCGATCGACGGGCACGGCATCGACGAACCGTCCACCGACCTGCGGACGATGCTCGGGTCGATGAACGAAGGCGTCGACAAGCGCCTGCGCGGCGATGCGCAACTCGTCGCCGAACGCCGGCTGATCGAACGCGTGCAGACACGGGGCGCCACGTTGCTGACCGAGATCGGCAAGGAAACCGGGCGGCTGGACAACGACGCCGATGCGGCGGTGAGCGGCGCGCTCGCGGCCAACACCGCATACAACCGGACGATTCATGCGCTCGATCAGGTACGCATGAACGTCAAGGACGTCATCACCGCCGCCGGCCGCGTCGACGTCGCGCCGAACCGTTACCGGCTCGCGCCGCTGCGCGAACGCATGCAGGCGTCGATCGACGGCGCGCGCAATGCGCTCGCGATCGCGGCGCCGAACCTCGATGCCGCGACCGCGCAGGGCGTGACGAGCGCGCTCGGGCGCGTGTCGGCCGACATCCTCGACGGCCACGACGGCCTCGTCGCGCTGCGCGGCGCCATGTTCGCCGAGCCGTCCGTCGCACCGCGCTACCGTGCGAAAGAGGACTGGGTGCTGCAGTCGCTCGATGCGCTGGACGCGAAGCTCGCGGAGGTCGCGGATCCGTTCGCGTTGCAGATCGTCAAGGCGCGACAGCGCCTCGACGAGGCGATCGAATTCCGGCGGCGCGCCGCGCGGGTCGAGTCGCTGTCGTCGGTCGTGAGCGGCGGCATCAACGCATTGGCGTTCGACCTGCGCATGATCGCGCAAAGCGACAGCGCCGACCGTCTGAAGCGCGCCGACGACGAGCTGCGAAGGAGCATCGGCGCGCTGACCACGTCCGCCGGCGCGCTGCGCGATGCGCTCGTCGCGGACGGCCCGGGCAACGCGAAGCGCGCACAGGATGTCATCGGGCTGACCACGGCGCTGGCGGGTTCCGCGCGCCGCATCCTGGCGGTGAAGTCCGACATGCTGGCGAACGACATGGCCATGCAGGGCATCGTCGCTGACGTCGACACGACGGCCAATCGCCTCGCGGCCTACACGGAGCAGGAGGCCGTGCGTGTCGATCTTCAGCAGCGCGGCATCGTCTCGGACGTCTATCGGGCCGTGGCAACCGCGATCGTGATGATCGTGGGGGTATCGTTCCTGCTCGCGATCGGCGGGCTAGTGATCAGCCATCGGCTCGGTGCGTCGATCTCCGGGCCGCTGTCGAAACTGACGCGCACGATGGCCCGCATTCGCAGCGGCAGCGACCTGTCGTTGCGCATGGCGCACAAAGGCAGCGACGAAGTCGCGGCGCTGATCGCCGGCTTCAACATGATGCTCGACGAAATCGAGCGCCGCGACGTCGATCTGCAGGCGGCGATCGCCACGGCCGAAGCCGCGAATTCGGCGAAATCGGAGTTCCTCGCGCGGATGAGCCACGAGATCCGCACGCCGATGAACGGCGTGCTCGGCATGACCGAACTGCTGCAGCGCACGCGGCTGACGTCGAAGCAGCGCAAGTTCGTCGACACCGTGTATCGATCCGGCGAGACGCTGCTCGTCCTCATCGACGACATTCTGGATTTCTCGAAGATCGAGGCGGGCAAGCTGAGGCTGGAGCGCATCGATTTCAATCTGCATCAGTTGCTCGACGACGTCGTCGCGCTGCTGGAGCCCAACGCGCGACGCAAGGAGCTTGCGCTCGTGTACAAGCGCGGCGACACCGTTCCGGAATGGATGCGCGGCGACCCGGTGCGGTTGCGCCAGGTGCTCACGAACCTGCTGGGCAATGCCATCAAGTTCACCGAGCACGGACATGTTGAGCTCAGCGCCTCGTATTCGGACGACGGCCGCATCGTGTTCGCGATCGCCGACAGCGGCATCGGCATCGCCCCGCAGGTGGCCGCGCAGTTGTTCCGGCCGTTCCAGCAGGCCGACAACTCGATCGCGCGCAAATACGGCGGAACCGGGCTCGGTCTCGTGATTTCCCGCCAGCTGGCTGAGATGATGGGCGGCACGCTCACGCTCGAATCGACGCCCGGCAAGGGCTCGGTATTTACCGTGACGACCCGGTTCGAGCCGGCTTCCGGCGAGGTCGGCATCGCAGCGGATGCAAGACCGTCGCTCGCCGGCCTGAAGGTGCTGATCGTGGACGACAGCGAAACCGATCGCAGCGTGCTGCTCGAACATGCGATCGAATGGCAACTGTGCGTCGCCACGGCGATCGGCGGCGACGACGCGCTGTCGCAGTTGCGCGCGGCGGTCGCCGAAGGCGCTCCGTTCGATCTCGCGATCGTCGACGTGCGGATGCCGGGGATGGACGGTATCTCGCTCGTGCAGCATATCCGTCACGATCCGTCGCTGCGTGCGCTCAGGATCATCACGCTGACCGCGTTCGAGATGATGGACAGCATCCAGGTCGCGCACGAACTCGGCATCGCCGCCCGGCTGACGAAGCCGCTCCATGGCGCCGACCTCTATACGGCCATCGCGTCGGCGATGCACGTGATGCCGTCGCGGCTGACGCCGGCCGAGCCGGTATCCGACGACGTCGGCGCGGACCCGGGCCGACCGCTCGGCGCGATCTCGGCGCGTGTGCTGCTGGTGGAGGACAACGTCGTGAATCAGCAGATCGCGCTCGCGATGCTGGAGGACACCGCCTATCAGGTCGCCGTGGCCGACGACGGCGAGCAGGCACTGAAACTGCTGGCGGACGACGTATTCGACGTCGTTCTGATGGACTGCCAGATGCCGAAGCTCGACGGCTTCGAGGCGACGCGGCAGTTGCGCCGCCGCGAAGCCGAAGCCGGTGCGCCGCGTATGCCGGTCATCGCGTTGACGGCCAATGCGCTCAGCGGCGATCGCGAGCGCTGCCTGGCCGCGGGCATGGACGACTATCTCGGCAAGCCGTTCCGCCGCGATGCGCTGCTGCAGGTGCTCGCGCGCCATGTCGGCGGGGCGGCATGCGCGGCGGCATCCGGAAGCGATGCGGCACCGACGGGCGCCGGCGTCGAAACGAATCCGGAAGCGGGCGGCGAAGCCGCCGCCGATCCGGACGACGACGCAAGCGTGATCGACCGCAAGGCGCTCGATGCATTGCGCGCGCTTCAGCGGCCGGGCCGTCCGGATATCCTGACGCGGATCATCGACCAGTTCACGGCGGATGCGCCGCGGCTGATCCGCGACATGCATGCGGCGGTCGAAGCGGGCGATCCCGACGCGCTGAAGCTGGCCGCCCATACGCTGAAATCGAGCAGCGCGAACGTCGGTGCGCACCTGCTGTCGGCGCGTTGCCGCGAAATCGAGCGGCTGGCGCGCGCCGCCGACGTGCGCGCGGCGGCGGAACTGGTCGCCGGTACGGACGCGGAATTCGGGCACGCACACGCGGCGCTGATCGCGGAGCGCGTCGAAGGTTGAATGGACGCCGGCCGATCGCCACGGCGATCGCGCGTCGGCAAAACAGGAGGACGGTCGTGAACCAGGAACATGCCGATGTGCCGGCGATTCTGATCATCGATGACGACGCAATGACGCGGATGCTGGTCGTGGAGACGCTCGAACCCGAAGGCTTTCGCGTCGAGGAAGCGACGGGGCCGCAGGAGGGCATCGACGCGTTCCTGCGTCATCGTCCGGTCGTCGTGCTGCTCGACGTCGAAATGCCCGGCGGCGACGGCTTCGACTGTTGCCGGGCGTTGCGTGCGTTGCCCGAGGGCCGCCGCGTGCCGATCGTCATGCTCACGGGCAACGACGACGACGCGTCGATCGCCAGCGCGTTCGATGCGGGCGCAACCGACTTCGTGTCCAAGCCGATGCGATGGAAACTGCTCGGCTACCGGATCCGCTATCTGCTGCGCGCGGCCGCGGCGGTCGAAAAGCTCGCGACGACGGAGGTCAGCCTCACGCATGCGCAGGCGCTTGCGCACCTCGGCAACTGGGAATACCAGGCCGGGCGGACGGACGGCTACTGGTCGCCGGAGCTGTACCGGATTCTCGGGCTCGACGCCGCACACACGCCGCCCACGTTCGAACGACTCGTGCAGGCGGTTCCGCCCGACGAGCAGCCGATGCTCGTGCAGTCCTACACGAGCCTGCGCACCGAAGGCGTCGCGTTCTCGCTCGAGCATCGGCTGATCCATGCGGACGGCACCGAGCGCTGCGTGCTGCACCAGGCGGAGTCCGGCCGCGACCCGAACCACGCGATCATCCTGCGCGGCATCGTGCAGGACATCACCGAACGCAAGATGCAGCAGGGGCGCATCGAATACCTGGCCAATCACGACGCGCTGACCGGCCTGCCGAATCGCAACCTGCTCGGCGACCGGATGGAACAGGCGATGTCGCAGGCGCGGCGCACCGGGCAGCTGATCGCGGTGATGGTGCTCGACCTGGACCGCTTCAAGCACGTCAATGACAGCTTCGGCCACTCGGTCGGCGACGGATTGCTGCGGGTCGTCGCCGCGCGCCTGAAAAGCTCCGTGCGCGACGGCGACACGGTCGCGCGGCTCGGCGGCGACGAATTCGTCGTGATGCTGGTCAACCTGCCGACACCGGCGGACGCGGACGTCATCGCCCGCAAGATCCTGGATACCTTCATTGCGCCGTTCGTGCTCGACGGGCACGACCTGCACGTGACGACCAGCGTCGGCGTCAGCCTCTTCCCGACGGACGGGACCGACGCGGAGACGCTGCTGAAGACGGCCGATGCCGCGCTGTACTGCGCGAAGGAACACGGGCGCAACTGCTACAGCTTCTATACGCGCGAACTGGGCGCCCGCGTCGAAGAGCAGACCATCCTCGAAAACGCGCTGCATCAGGCGGTCGCGAACAGCGAACTGGAGCTGTACTACCAGCCGAAGGTCGATCTCAAGACCGGCCAGATCAGCGGCGTCGAAGCGCTGATTCGCTGGCGACGTCCGGGAATCGGCGTGATTCCGCCCGACCGGTTCATCCCGATCGCCGAAGAAAGCGGGCTGATTCTGCCGATCGGGGAATGGGTGTTGCGTACCGCGTGCGCACAGGCCGTTGCGTGGCGCCGGGAAGGGCATCCGCCGATTCGGATTGCCGTCAATCTGTCCGCACGCCAGTTCCGGCAGCAGGACGTGGCCGAGATGGTGCGCACGGCGCTCGCGGAAACCGGTCTCGAGCCGCACTCGCTCGAACTGGAGCTGACCGAAAGCGTGCTGATGCAGGACTGCAACGCGATCGCACAGACGTTGCGCGAGCTGAAGACGCTCGGCGTCGTGCTGTCGCTGGACGACTTCGGCACCGGCTATTCGAGTCTTTCCTACCTGAAGGACCTGCCGATCGACGTCGTCAAGATCGACCGTTCGTTCCTCAGCGACGTCACCACCAGCGCGGAAGGCGCGTCGTTGACGCGCTCGATCATCGCGATGGCGGAGTCGCTGCACATGGAGACGGTGGCCGAAGGAGTGGAAACGGAAGCACAGCTGTCGTTCCTGAACCGGCATCGCTGTCATGCGATGCAGGGCTATTACTTCAGCCATCCGGTCACCGGCGACGCGATCGCCGACATGTTGTCCGCCGGCTCGGAACTCCCCGAGCACTGCCGGCAGCGCGAACTGCTGCACCGTACGCTGCTGCTGGTGGACGACGACCGTGCGGTGCTGCAGATGCTCAGGCAGGCGCTCGGCCGCGACGGCTACGAGATTCTCGACACCACCGATCCCGACGAAGCGGTCGACCTGCTCGCCCAGCATCGCGTCGGCGTGATCGTATCGGACTTCCGGATGCCGAGCGTATCGGGAGTCGACCTGCTGCAGCGTGTCAAGGCGCTGTACCCGGACATCGTGCGCATCCTGCTGTCCAGCTACGGCGATGGGGCGTCGATCGTCGATGCGTCCGGCAACGGATCCGTTCAGAAGCTGCTGATCAAGCCATGGGACGTCGCGCTACTGCGCAAGCACATTGCCGAGTCGTTCCAGCGGTTCGAGCACACGTCGCTGAGTGGGGCAGACCTTGGCGTGGCCCGCCTCGGCACGCGCGCGTCTCCGCTGCGGTTTCTCGACGCGCCGGAACCGCGCGATCGCGGTTGAGCGGCGGCCGGGATGCGCCGCGCGCGAGTTTCGACGCGTGGCGCGATTTCGCCGGGAGCCGATTTTCAGGTGGTTTGACGAGCCAATTCTTCTGTCGCGGAATAGGCAGCTGGATAAAGCGATGCATCTGTCCGGATAGTTTCTTGTCGTGATGCCGCAATCGATGCGCAAAACTCGTGCGGCACGTCGTGCCCGAATTGATTGCACAAAGATGCCGTGCGAGCGCTGAATGAATTTCGGCTGGCGGGAAAATGTCGAGGTCTAAATCGTCAATCGATCACCATCACGGCGCACGGAAAACGAACCGCGGCACTCGCTCGGTACGATAGGGAGCATGCGGCAGCGGCGGCAGCGCCCGGGTTGCTCGACGTGACGCCGGAGGCCCACCCGGCATTCGATAACCGGGCGGTCAGGGGGATCGCCCGGCAATCGAAAATTGAATAAATGCATGAATTGTGCACGGTCCGGAACATCATTCCGCGCGAAGCAGTAAGGTTGTTAATTTGGATGACGATCACGTAGTTGGGGCGGCATTAATTTCCGGAGTGCCGAGATCCGGATTTGATTTTTTTCACAGGCATTTTCATAAATACATTTCGACGCTAAATTATTTGAAAACACCGAAAAAATTGTCTATACCCTAGACGAAATGGCTTGATCCGCATCGTGCCGATGCGGCTACGCAACAAGCGAGCGCCGGCGGTGGCAGATTCCATTGCAGACGGCCGCGCGTTGCAGCGATCGAACGGATTCGAGGGGATGCGAATGCCCGATGCCAGGGCTGCCGCATGAGTCGTGAATGGGCGAACGCCGTGCGCGCCATCGAAGCAACGCCGCGTCTTTACATTCAACGGTCGATCACCGACCCCGTCACACGGAGGTTGTCATGCTGCACTACGTCAAATCCCTGCTGCGCGATGAACGCGGCGTCAGCTCGCTCGAATACGCGGTTCTCGCCGGCATCGTCGTCGTCGCGCTGGCGGCGGTCGGGGTGATCCTGAGCAGCAATACTGGCGGCCTGCCGGCCATATTCACGTCGCTGATCAACAAGGTCACCGCGCTGATCTGATCCCCCTGAACCCGCGCGCCGCCGACGAACATAAGGATCCGCCGCGGTACGACGTATCCAGCCGGGGCGCGCCGATGGACGGCTCTCCGATGCTCTATCTCGTACAGTCGGCGGCGACGCTCGTGCTGATGTCGCTCGTGCTGCAGGACATGCGCACGCGGCGCCTGTCGAACCGCACGGTGCTCGCGTTCGCCATGCTGTATTTCGTCGCGGCCGCGCTCGCGCGCGAAGGGCTCGCGCAGCTCGCCGGTCACGTGGCGACCGCCGTGGCGATGCTGCTGCTGTTCGGCGGACTGCGTCACGCCGGCTGGATCGGCGGCGGCGACGTGAAGCTGGCGGCGGCCGTGTTCCTGTGGGCCGGCCCGGCGTTCGCGTTGCCGGTGTTGACGATCGTCGGTGCGAGCGGCGCCGCATGCGGCCTTGCCGTGCTCGCGGCCGTTGCGTGGCAGCGTCGTCGCATCGCGCCGGCGCGCGCGATCGAGATGCGCGGCGTGCCGTACGGCGTCGCGCTCGCGCTCGGCGGCGCACTGGCCGTCTGGACGCCGTTCCCCCACACGGTTTCTCTCACCTAGCGGGAACGCACGCCGCCATGCCCAAACCTCTGAGAATGGCCGTGCTGATCATCGCTGCCGCCGTCGGTGCGTTCATCCTGCGCCAGCTGTATGTCTCCACGTCGACGCCGTCGGCGCCCGGCACGTCGAGCGACGTCAACGTGCGCGTCGCGGCGGCCGACCTGCCCGAAGGGCTGCTGCTGCGCGACAACGATCTCGCGTGGAAGCGCATGTCGCGTGCGCAGGTGCCGGCCGGTGCATTCGTCGAGTCCCAGCCGGGCGTGGACCTCAAGGGCGCGCTGCTGCGCAACCGGGTCGACGCCGGTGCGCCGATTCGCGCGGACAACGTGATTTCGGCCGGCGCGCCGGACTTTCTCGCGGCTGCGCTGCAACCGGGCATGCGCGCGATCTCGGTACCGGTCGACGACGTGTCGGGCAACGCAGGGCTGATCCAGCCGGGCGATTTCGTCGACGTCGTGCTCACGCAGCAGATCGGCGGGTCCGCGACGACACCCGGCACCTTCGAAGCGGAGACGGTGGTGCGCCGCGCGCGCGTGCTCGCGGTCGGCTCGGAATTCCAGCGCGCGAAGATGGCTGCGAGCGCGCCCGACGCGCCGGTGCGCGCGCGGACGGTCACGCTCGAGGTCGCGCCGCGCACTGCACAGGTCGTGCTGGTCGCGACGCGCCTCGGTTCGCTGTCGCTCGCGCTGCGCAGCTTCGCAACGAGCGACCGCCGCGAGGCCGCGGGCGGCGACGAACAGGAGCCCGATACGCCGCCGGTATGGGCCGGCGACGTATCGCGCGCGTTCCGCGACGCGACGCGCTCGCCGTCCGCGCGGACCGACGCCGGCACGCGGCCGGCCCCGCAGGGCAACACGGTCGTGATCTATCGCGGTTCGTCGGTGGACGACGGCTCGCGCGGCAGTGGCGGCGGCGGTGTCGGCACGCCCGGTATCCCGCCGCTGCCGTCCGGCTGGCCGGGCATGCCGCCTGCGCCCGCGGCCGGCAATGCCGCCGCCGACGCGACGGCGCAAGTGCCGAGGGCGGCGGCCGCGCAGTGACGCGATGACGAGATGTCGATTCGGAACCGGCCGCCCGGCGGCCGGCATTTGACGGGAACACGCATGGTGCGCATGGTTCGTTGGATCGCTTTCTGGTGCCTGGCCTGCGTCGTCGCGCCGGGCGCCGCGCTCGCGCAGCGCGCGCAGGCGGCGGATGCCGGCGCGGCGTTGTCGATCGCGACCGGCAAGGGCGAGATGCTGTCGCTGCCGGAACCGGCGACCGCGATGTTCGTCGCGGACCCGAGCATCGCGGACATTCAGGTGCCGTCGCCGCGCACCGTATTCGTGTTCGGCAAGAAGGCCGGCACGACCACGCTGATCGCGCTCGGCGCGAATCATCGGCCGATCCTGCGCAGGACCGTGATCGTGCAGGTCGACACCGCATCGCTGCAGACGGTGCTCGACAGCCGGTTTCCGCAGTTGAAGCTGTCGGTGTCCGGCGCGCCGGGCTCGCTGATGGTGTCGGGCAAGGTGCCGAGCGCGGCCGACGCGGACGCGGTGATGCAATCGCTCGCGCCTTATGTGAGCGACAAGGAAAAGATCGTCAACCGGCTCACGCTGTCGCGCCCGATTCAGGTAAACCTGCGCGTGCGCGTGACGGAAGTGAGCCGCAACATCACGCAGCAGCTCGGCATCAACTGGAGTTCGCTCGGCGCGGCAGGCAACTTCATCGGCGGGCTGTTCAACGGGCGCACGCTGTTCGATCCGACGAACAAGCTGTTCAACCTGGCGCCGAGCGGCGCATATTCGGTGCTGGGCGGCTTCCATACGGGGCGCTGGTCGATCGACGTCGTGCTCGACGCGCTCGATCAGGAAGGGCTGATCACGATGCTCGCGGAGCCGAATCTCACCGCGATGTCCGGCCAGACCGCGAGCTTCCTCGCGGGCGGCGAGATCCCGATTCCGGTCGCGCAGGCCGGCACCACGACCGGCGCGATCACGGTCGAGTTCAAGCCGTTCGGCGTGTCGCTCGACTTCACGCCGACCGTGCTCGCCGACAACCGGATCAGCCTGAAGGTGCGCCCCGAAGTGAGCGAGGTCGATCCGAGCAACAGCGTGACGACCGGCGGCGTCACGGTGCCGGGGCTCTCCGTGCGGCGCGTGGAGACGACGGTCGAGCTGTCGAGCGGGCAGAGCTTCGCGATCGGCGGGCTGCTGCAGAGCCAGACGGCCAACACCGTGTCGCAGATCCCGGGGCTCGGCCGGCTGCCGATCATCGGCCGGCTGTTTTCGTCGAAGAACTTCCAGGACAACAAGACCGAGGTCGTCGTGATCGTGACGCCGTACATCGTGCAGCCGACCGGGCCCGGCCAGCTCGAGCAGGCGCTCGACACCGTCGCGCGGCCGAGCAGCGATCTCGAGTTCGCGATTCAGCGCAATCTCGGGCTCGACATGCTGTCGGGCGACACGCCGCGTCTCGTCGGCGCCGCGGGCTTCGTGTACTGACCGGAGGCGCGCGCATGCTAATTCGAACCCTGTTCACCGCATCGTTGCCGCTGGCGCTCGCGGCCTGCCTGTCGACGCCGCCGCCGATCAACCTGCCCGACGCACGCGCGATCGGCTTCGACGGCGTGCGTGCGGTGCCGCCCGACTGCGCGAAGCTGATGCAGCCGTCGCATCTCGTCGATGCAGGGTTCGGGCGGCCCGGCGTGCCGTTCGGCTGCGCGACGTACACGAATCTCGCGACGATGCTCGCACGGCCGGAGGACCTCGTCGCGCCCGTGCCGTACGGCGGCGCCGATGCGCAAGTCGCGGCCGACGCGGTGCGCCGCTACGTCGAGGATCGCGTGAAGCAGCCCGCGCCGGGCAAGACATTGACGACGACCGGCTCGCCCGGTCATTGACCCACTTCCCGATGCGATCGCGATGCCGCCCATGAACGTCCTCGACCGCCAGAACGCCAAGCGCGCCGCTTCCGCCGGAGCGGCGGATCTCGTCGCCGTCGTGTCCGATGCCGGCAGCGAGGACGTGATCCGCCGCGTCGCGCAAGATCTGTCGATCACGCGCGCCCACGTGCAGCCGGGCAACTGCGACGACGCGATCCGGTTGCTGCAGCAGCACGAGCGCTCGCCGCGCCATCTGATCGTCGACGTGTCCGATTCGGTGCTGCCGGTGTCGGACCTGATGCGGCTCTCGGACGTGTGCGAACCGTCGGTGAGGGTCGTCGCGATCGGCACGCAGAACGACGTCGGCCTGTTCCGCAACCTGCTCGGTATCGGCGTGCAGGACTACATCGTGAAGCCGCTGACCGTCGAGCTGATGCGGCGCACGCTGACCACGACGGAGGCGGTCGTGCAGGTGCGCACCGGCAAGATCGTCAGCTTCGTCGGCGCGCGCGGCGGCGTCGGCACGACGACGATCGCGGTCAGCCTCGCGCGCTGCCTGGCGGGCGAGAAGCGGCGGCGCGTGGCCTACGTCGATCTGAACCTGCATGGCGGCGGCGCGAACTCGATGCTCGGGCTGTCGAGCAACAACGGGCTGATCGAATTGCTGAACATGGAACTGCGCCCCGACGATGCGCTGTTCGACCGCATGTTCGTCACCAAGGGCGACCGCTTGCACGTGCTCTCGGCCGAACTCGCGTATGGCGAGGACGCGCTGCTGCGCGACGACGCGATCGCGCAGCTCGTCGACATGTTGAAGGACCGCTTCCATTACGTGTTGTTCGACGTGGGCTATCGTGCCGGCAAGCTGTTCGAGGATGCGCTGGCGGTGTCCGATCTCGTCTACATCGTCGCCGACCGGTCGGTGCATGCCGCGTACGAAGCCGCGCGGCTTGCACGCTTCGTGAAGGAAATGCCGGGCGAGCGGATGCTGTCGATGGTGCTGAACAATCCGCTCGAGCCGGTCAAGGGGCGCGTCCCGCAGTCGGATTTCGAGGACGCGTTCGGCGGCGTGCGGCTACGCGAGCTGCCGCACGACGCGCAGGCGCTCGCGGTCGCGGAGAACCTGGGCGAGCCGATCGAAGGCTCGAAACGGCGCGGCTTCCTGGACGAGATCCGGCTGCTCGCGAACGGCATCACGGGCGAATCGATGGCCGTCGCCGAGCCGTGGTATGCGCGCTTCTTCAAATGGAGGAAAGGATCGTGACGTTCGGTACCCGCAAACGGCCGACGCCGGACGCCGTGCCGGCGGGTTCTCCTGTCGCGCCGCGCGACGGCGCGCCCGCGCCGGGTCCGGCCGCGAACCCGGTGCCGACGCCGGTGCCGGTGTCTGCGTCCACGTCCGCGCGCGCGGCCGCGACGGCCGATACCCAGGAGGCCCTCATCCGCTCCGGCAAGTTCGATGCGATCCGCACCGCGGTGTTCGCGTCGATGAACATGTCGGCCGCGCTGATGAAGACGCGCGACGAAGTGCGGGCGGGCATCGAACAGGTGGCCGCGCACACGGTCGAGCGCGAGCGCCTGAAGATCACCGCGGGCGAGCAGGTGCTGATCGTCGACGCGATCCTGAACGACATGTTCGGCGTCGGGCCGATCGAGCCGCTGCTCGCCGACGACACCGTATCCGACATACTCGTCAACGGCCCGGACCAGGTGTACGTCGAGCGCGCGGGCCGGCTCGAACTCACGCCGCTGAAGTTTCGCGACAACGCGCACGTGACGAGCGTCGCGCAGCGGATCGCGGCGGCGGTCGGGCGCCGCGTCGACGAGAGCAGCCCGATGGTCGATGCGCGCCTCGCCGACGGCAGCCGCGTGAACGTGGTCCTGCCGCCGATCGCGATGCGCGGCGCGTCGATCTCGATCCGCAAGTTCGCGAAGCGAGACATCACGCTCGCGCGGATGGCGCATCAGGGCAATATCTCGCACGGGATGCTGCAGGTACTGAAGATCGCATGCACGTGCCGGCTGAACATCGTGATCTCGGGCGGCACTGGCTCGGGCAAGACGACGCTGCTCAACGCGCTGTCGCAGCACATCGAGGAGCACGAGCGGATCGTGACGATCGAGGACGCGGCCGAGCTGCAACTGCTGCAGCCGCACGTGGTGAGTCTCGAGACCCGGCCCGAGAACACGGAAGGGCTCGGCGGCATCTCGCAGCGCGATCTCGTGCGCAACGCGCTGCGGATGCGGCCGGATCGCATCATCCTCGGCGAAATCCGCGGCGCGGAGGCGTTCGACGTGCTGCAGGCGATGAACACGGGCCACGACGGCTCGATGACGACGATCCATGCGAACTCGCCGCGCGACGCGATCAGCCGGCTCGAAAGCATGGTCATGATGGCGAACGCGAATCTGCAGCTGCTGTCGATCCGGCGCCAGATCGCGAGCGCCGTGCATCTGTTCGTGCAGGTCGAGCGGATGCGCGATGGCGTGCGCCGCGTGACGCGGATCACCGAGATCGTCGGGATGGAAGGCGAAGTCGTGATCACGCAGGACCTGTTCGCGTTCCGCCAGGAAGGCGACACGACGCGCGACGCGGTGAAGGGCGTGTTCGAGGCGTCGTCGCTGCGGCCGGCCTTCGCGCCGCGGGCCGCGTACTACGGCGTCGAGGACGCGCTCTCCGAGGCATTCCGGCAATGAGGACGGCGGACCTGTTCGCGCTCGGCGCATTCGCCGTGATCCTCGCGGTGGGACTCGCGCTGTCCGCGTTGCTGGACCGCGCGCGCCAGACGCCGGAGCAGCGCATCCGCGCGCGGATGCAGCGCGTTGCGCCATCGCTGGCGGGCCGGGACGCCGGTGCGGCCGCCGGGGCCGGTGTCGCGCTGTTCAACCTGCCGCGCCGGCAAACCCGCGTGCGGGCATGGGTGCAGCGCTACGTGACGCGCGTGCGCGCGGTCGGCGGCGAGCGCGGGTTGCGGATCGTCGTCGCGAGCACGATCCTCGGCGCGATCGCCGCGATCGTCGCGGTGAAGCTGGTGACGGTGCCGCGCGTGGTGCATCCGGCGATTTACGTCGGACTGCCGCTGATCGCGATGCGCACGAGCTACCGCGCGCTGGTCGAGCGCTTCCGGCTGCGCTTTCTGGAGGCGTTCCCCGACGCGATCGACCTGATCGTGCGGGCGGTGCGCGCGGGCATTCCGGTCACGCAGGCGATCAGCACGGTCGGCGACAGCGCGGCCGAGCCGGTGCGCTCGACTTTCCGCACGATGGGCGACAGCCTGCGCGTCGGCGCGGATCTGAAGGACGTGCTGACGCAGGCGGCGGACCGGCTGATGATCGCGGACTTCTCGTTCTTCACCGTCTACCTGCTGCTGCAGCGCGAGACGGGCGGCAGCCTCGGCGAGACGCTCGACGAGTTGTCGAGCATCATTCGCACGCGCCGCGACATCCGCCTGAAGACACGCGCGCTGACCGCCGAAGGGCGGATCACGACGAAGATCATCTCGGCGGTGCCGTTCGTGATGATCGGTGCGCTGTTCCTCGTGAACCGCACGTACGTGATGCTGCTGTTCGACACGCATGCCGGACGCGTGATGCTGACGATCGCCGCGGTGCTGCTGACGATCGGACTGGTGACGATTCACAAGATCTCGAAACTGGATACCGCGCGATGACGATGTCGATGCTGGCCGCCCGCGGCCTCGAACTGTTGCTGCTGATCGCGTGCGTCGCAGCGGCGCTCGCGAAGCCGGGCGGCGGTACGCGCCGGCGGATCGCCACGCGCGTGCAGCAGGCCGCGGGACAACGGCCGCCGTCGCTGGGAGCGGGGCGCCTGCAGCCGGGCGACATGCGTCAGGATCTGACGCGGCGGCTCGCGCAGCTCGGCGAGCGGCTGCCCGTGCTCGATCCGATGCAGCGCGCGAAGCTCGGGCTGCAGCTGACGCGCGCGGGCTTTCGCGAGCGACGCGCGGTGTCGTCGATGATCGGCATCAAGCTCAGCTGCGGCGTGCTGTTCGCCGGCGTCGCGATCGTGTTCAGTCCGTATATTCCGCGCTTCGGCGAATACTTCGTGATCCGGGCCGTCGCGATGGTCGCCGCGTTCGTGGTCGGCGTGATCGTGCCGGAATACGTGCTCGGCGCGATGATCCGGCGCCGCCGGCGGATCATCGCCGCGTGCTTTCCGGATGCGCTCGACCTGCTCGTGATCTGCACGATGGCCGGCAACAGCCTCGTATCGGGCGTGCGGCGCGTCGCGCGCGAACTCGATCGCATCTGCCCGCCGCTCGCGGACGAGCTGACGGTATGCGCGGACGAGCTGACGCTGAGCGGCAACGTGTCCGAAGCGCTCACGCATTTCGCGCTCCGTGTCGACTTCGCGTCGGCGCGTTCGCTCGCCACGACGCTCACGCAATCGCAGCGGTTCGGCACGCCGATCACGCAGGCGCTGAGGACCCTGTCGCGCAGCGAGCGCACCGAGCAGATCGTCGCGCTCGAGGAGCAGGCCGCGAAGCTCGCGCCGAAGATCACGCTGCCCATGATGCTGTTCATCCTGCCGACGGTCGGCCTGATCGCGGCAGGCCCGGCGGCCATCCGTTTGCTCGAGGTGTTCAAATGACAGGCTCCGTCATGCGCGCGTTCGCTTTCGCGGTCGTGCTGCCGCTGCTCGCCGGCGGCTGCGCGCCGGGCATCCAGACGAGGGCGGCGCTGTCGCACCGGAGCGACGACCCGCAGGCCGAATTGCGCATTGCCGACAGCGCGCTTGCCGGCGGCAACATCGATCTCGCGTCGACGCTGTACGGGAAGGTGCTCGCGCGGCATCCCGACTCGCTCGCGGCGCAACTGGGGCTCGCCGACGTCAACTATCGCGCCGGCGATCTGGAGCGCGCACGCATCCTTTACGAGCAGGCACGGCAGCAAGCGCCCGCGGAACTCGGGCCGCAGGTCGGGCTCGCGCGCGTCGCGTTGCGGCAGCGGCGGCTCGACGAGGCCGGCCGCCGCTATCGCGACCTGCTCGCCGCTCAGCCGAACCTGCCGCTTGCGGCGCAAGGGCTCGGCACGGTGCTCGATCTGCAGGGCCGCCACGAGGACGCACAGGCCGTGTACCAGGACGCGTTGCGCGCCCATCCGGACGCGCAGGGGCTGCGCATCGACCTCGGGCTGTCGCTCGTGCTGAGCAATCGTCCGCGCGAGGGCGTGAACGTGCTGCTCGACGTGGCCGGGCTGCCCGATGCGCCGTGGCAGGCGCGCCAGAACCTCGCGTTCGCGTATGGCGTGCTCGGCAACACCGATTCGGCGAAGAAGCTGCTGTCCGCGGATCTGCCTGCGTCGGCGGTGACCGACAATCTGCGCGTGTACCAGGCGGTGCGTGCGCGGCTCGCGTCGCGCCCGGTCGCCGATGCGTCGCGGCCGTCGAGGGGCGCCGCGCTCGAGCCGCGTACCGCGCCGCCCGCCGAGGGGGCCGCAAAATGACACGCGGGGCGATGGGCGCGCGCCACGCGCGCGGCGTCGTATCCCTCGAATTCGTATTGATGCTGCCGTTCCTGCTGATGGTGCTGATCGGCATCATCGACACGAGCCTGCTTCTGTGCGACAAGGCCGTGATCACGAATGCGAGTCGCGAAGCCGCGCGGGCCGGCGTCGTGCTGCGCGTGCCGATGCTGACCACGACGCAGATTGCCAACGTCGCGCTGAGTTATACGCAGAACAGCCTGATCACCGGCGGCACGCCGACCACGCCGGTCGTGACCGTGACGCAGGCGAACGGCACGACGTCGGGCACCGCGCTGACGGTCACGGTGACCTACACGTATTCGGGGCTGGTGCTCGGTTCGGCGTTCAGCGCGCTGACCGGCCCGGTGACGATCTCGGCCAGCTCGGTGATGCTCTATGAATGACGCACTCGGCACGCGATGCATCGGCGCCGCGCGCGAACGCGGCTCCGTCGCGCTGTTTTTCCTGATGTTCCTGATTCCGCTGTTGTCGTTCGGTGCGCTGGCGATCGACATCGCGTGGGTCGCCGCGGTGCGCAACCAGCTGCAGAATGCCGCGGATGCGGCCGCGCTCGCGGCGGCCGATGCGATGATGTCGCCGACCGGCGGGGCGCTGAACTGGTCGCAGGCCGCGCCGGCGGCGAACGGCGTGATCGCGCGGAATTCGGCGGCGGGCGCGCCGCTGGCGAGCGGCACGGTGACGACCGGCTACTGGAACGTGACGCGCACGCCCGCGTCGATGCAGCCGATCACGATCACGCCCGGCCCCTACGACGTGCCTGCGGTGCAGGTGACCGTATCGCGCGCGCCGGGCGTCAACGGCGGCTCGATTCCGCTGCTGCTCGGTGGGCTGCTGGGCATCCCCGGCGCATCCGGCGGCGCGACCGCGATCGCGGTGCTCGCCGCGCCGGGCGGCGTCGCGGCGGGCGGGCTCTTTCCGATCGCGATCGACCAGTGCGTGTACAACCAGTACTGGAACCCGCTGACCAACCAGCCGCTGATCAATCCGCTCACGGGGTTGCCGTACGAGTTTTCGATCACGAACGGCCAGACGTATGGCTTGCTATGCATGGGCGGCCAATGGACGTCGTTCCAGTCGACCGCGACCGACACGACGACGATGAGCGGCCTGATGGTGAGCGGCAACCCGACCACGCTCAATATCGGCGACAGCATCTATCTCGCGACCGGCGTGAAGGCGACGCTTTATACGTCGGTGCCGGTCGGCGCGACGGTCGTGCTGCCGGTCGTCACGCAGACGTCGAGCAGTACCTACGTGCCGATCGTCGCGTTCGCGGCGTTCCACATCGACGTGTCGCTGGGCGGCACCTACAAGTACATTCAGGGGCACTTCGTCGCCGGCGTCAAGATGACCGGCGTCGCGACGGGCGTCGGGCCATACTACGGCGTGTACGTGCCGCCGCGGCTGGCGTTGTGACGGTTGCGGGCATCGTGCCGCGCGCGGCGCAGCAGCACCAGCAGCGCGAAGAGCGTCACGGCCGGGCCGAACTGCGGCAGCTGCAGCCACGGATTCAGGTATTCGGCAAGCGGCAGCGCCCACATCAGCGCGATCGCGGCCTGTTCGCCGCGCAGCCAGCCGTCGTGCCAGCCGATCGACAGCATGCAGGCGATTGCGATGGCGAGCCACGCGAGCTCGTAGTGCCACACGTACGGATTCGCCACGAGCGTCGCGACCGCCAGCACGGCCGCGCGCACGCGGGTATCGCGCGATTGCATCCATACGACGCAAGCGGCCGCGATCGCGATCGCGGCGATCCCCGCATGCGCGACATACGCGGCGCCGAGCGGCACGCCCGCGAGGCGGAACGTCGCGAACGGCGCCGGCGACGCGAGCCAGAACACGATGCCGTGCTCGAGGACGATCGAGCGCGCGAGGCCCATGCTGCCGGCGAACAGGCGCAGCGACTCGACGCCGCAGATCAGGATGCTCAGCGCGACGAATGCACCGGTCGCGAGCGCGGCCCACGTGATCGTGCGCCATGCGCGCACGGCGACCAGCACGAACGGGAACAGCATCGCCATCTGCGGCTTGACCGACAGCAGTGCGATGCAGACGCCGGCCCACAGCGGCCGCCGATCGGCCCAGTAAACGGCCAGCGCCGCACACGATGCGGTCAGGAACGCGTTTTGCCCGAGCGTCGCGGTGACGAACACGCATGGCGCGGCGGCCAGCGCAAGCGTGCCGGTGCGCGATGCGCCGGGAATCGCGCGCAGGCCGGATACGCGCCACGCGGCGAGGCCGAGCATGCACACGCCGAACGCGACGAACAGCGGATAACCGAGCGCGAACGGGAACAGCGCCAGCGGCGTCACGAGCAGCAGATAGGTGGGCGGGTAGAGCCACGGCGCAAAGACGTCGCGGGGAAGATTCGGGAACAGCCCGGACGTCAGCCGCGAGAATGCGGAGAAATCGTACGCCTGCGATGGCGCGCCGTGCAGCACGAGGTACGAGGCGGACCAGAACACCGAGAAGTCGGCGCCCGGACGCGGCAGGACGCTGCCGCTGCCGGACGCATGACGAACGACCGTCACCCAGATGGCAATGAACAGCGCGTACAACGCCAGCATCAGCGTGCTGTACAGGACGACGCGTCGCGACGTGAGCCACGCGCCGGCCGGCCGCTCCGGGGGGCGTGCCGATTGCCGGGGGAGGTCCAATTGACGCGGCCCGGTTTTACTTGAACGACGGCTTGCGGGCCGCGATGCCGTCGGCCGCCGGCGTCATGGCCCGGCGGCGCGCCGAGTGCGCACGCTTGAGCGGAAACTGCAGCAGCTTCGATGCCGGTCGCGCGGCGGTATCGCGCTCGGCACGGTAGCGCCGCCTCACGAGATAGACGGGGCGTTGCTTGGACTCGTGATAGATCCGGCCGAGGTATTCGCCGATCACGCCGATGCCGATCAGCTGGACGCCGCCGACGAACAGCACGACGGAAATCAGCGACGGGTAGCCGTGCACCGGATTGCCGTACAGCAGCGTGCGCACCACGATGAAGGCGCCATACAGGAGCGACAGCATCGCGAACGTGACGCCGACGTAGGTCCACACGCGTAGCGGCACCGTGCTGAAGCTCGTGATGCCCTCGAGCGCGAAATTCCAGCGCCGCCATCCGGAGAATTTCGAGCGGCCGCCGCTGCGCGGCGCACGCGTGTATTCGACGATCTCGGTGCGAAAGCCGACCCACGCGAACAGCCCCTTCATGAAGCGCCGCCGTTCCGGCAACGCACGCAGCGCGTCGACGACCTCGCGATCCATCAGCCGGAAATCGCCGACGTTCTCCGGCATCCCGACTTCGGAGAGCCGGTTGTGCACGCGGTAGTAGAGCGCGGCTGCCACGCGCTGCATCAGCGGATCGCACCTGCGGTCGGTGCGTTTCGCGGCGACGACCTCGGCGCCCGCGTGCCAGCGTTCGAGCATCGCGGGGATCAGCGCAGGCGGATCCTGCAGGTCGGCGTCGATCAGGATCACGGCCGCGCCGGCGGCTTCGTCGAGGCCGGCAGTGAGCGCCGCTTCCTTGCCGAAGCGGCGTGTGAGATCCACGACGTGCACGCGCGCGTCGCCGGCGGCGACCGAAAGCAGCCGGTCCAGCGTGCGATCGCGGCTGCCGTCGTTGATGCAGACGATCTCGAAGCGCACCGAGGCGAGCGACTCGAGAACGGGCAGCGTTTCGGCAAAGAATGCGTCGATCGTTTCTTCCTCGTCGTGAAAAGGCACGACGAGCGATATCAGCGGCTTCCTGGCATGCGTCGACACGTTGCGGCCCCCCGGAGAGATTCGGCCTGCGTTGCACCGTAGGTTTCCGTTGTCGTCCGCCGGTCGGCCGTTACCCGATTGTCGGCGACGGCGGTCCCGGCCAGCTTTTCCAGCGGGGACTGGACGACATATGGTTTAGATATTGTAGGAAGTATTCGGGAGTCGACGCATGAATTTAGCTTGAATCGTGCGGGGCGGGCCAGTTTGATCGGCTGACGACCTTCATGGACCCGCCCGCGTCAAGGAACCCCTCGTCACTCGACCGTCACCGATTTCGCCAGATTCCTCGGTTTGTCGATGTCCGCGCCCCGCAGGCACGCCGCGTGATACGCGAGCAACTGCAACGGCACGACGTGCAGGATCGGCGACAACAACCCGTAGTAATCCGGCATTCGCAGCACCGACACGCCTTCGCCGTTGTCGATCCGCGTATCGGCATCCGCGAACACGTAAAGCTGGCCGCCGCGGGCCCGCACTTCCTGCATGTTCGACTTGAGCTTTTCCAGCAACGCGTCGTTCGGCGCGATCGTGGCGACGGGCATCGTATGCGTGACGAGCGCGAGCGGCCCGTGCTTCAGCTCGCCGGCCGGATACGCTTCCGCGTGGATATACGAGATTTCCTTCAGCTTCAGCGCGCCTTCGAGCGCGATCGGATAGTGCAGCCCGCGCCCGAGAAACAGCGCGTTTTCATGCTGCGAGAATTCCGCCGCCCAGCGCGCGATCTGCGGCTCCAGCCCCAGCACGTCCTCGAGCGCGCCAGGCAGGCGTCGCAACTGCATCGTATAGCGCGCGAGCTGCGCGTCGTCGACGTAGCCGCGCAGCCGCCCGAGCGTGACGGCGAGTATGAACAGCGCGACGAGCTGCGTCGTGAACGCCTTGGTCGACGCGACGCCGATTTCCGGGCCGGCCCGCGTGAGGAAGCGCAGGCCGGTCTGGCGCATCATCGCGCTGGTCGGCACGTTGCAGATCGCCAGCGTGTCGACGTGGCCGAGCGCCTGCGCATACTTGAGCGCGGCGAGCGTGTCGGCGGTCTCGCCGGATTGCGACACGCTGACCACCAGCGTATTCGGCATCGCGAGCGCGTCGCTGTAACGGTATTCGCTCGCGATCTCGACCTGCGCGGGGATGCGCGCGATCGTCTCGAGCCAGCGGCGTGCGGTCAGGCCGGAATAATGGCTCGTGCCGCACGCGAGGATCAGCACGTTGTCGATCTGCTCGAACGCACGCGCGGCGTCCGGACCGAATACCGCGGGATCGAACAGCCCGGCATCGGGAATGGTCGCGGCCACGGCCTGCGGCTGCTCGAAGATTTCCTTTTGCATGAAGTGCCGGTATGGCCCGAGCTCGACCACGCCCTGCGCGGACGAAACGGTCTGTATCGCCCGTTCGATCGGCGCGCCGGTGCGATCGAGCACGCGCACGCCGCCGCCGGCGGTCAGTTCGACGATGTCGCCTTCCTCGAGAAAGATGAAGCGGTCGGTGATGCCGGCGAGCGCGAGCGCATCGGACGCGAGAAAGCATTCGCCGTCCTTCACGCCGACGACGAGCGGCGAGCCGGCGCGCGCGCCGATCAGCCGCTGCGGCTCGTGCTTGCTGAACACCGCGATCGCATAGGCGCCGTGCAGCTGCGAGGTCGCATCGCGTACGGCGGCGAGGAGGTCGCCGCGATACTTGCTGTGGATCAGATGCGCGACCACTTCGGTGTCGGTCTGACCGTCGAACTCGTAATGTTCGTCGGAAAGTTGCTTGCGCAACGTTTCGTGGTTCTCGATGATGCCGTTGTGAACCAGCGCGATTTCGTCGCGCGAGAAGATCGGATGCGCGTTGCAGGTGGCAGGCGCGCCGTGGGTTGCCCAGCGCGTGTGGGCGATGCCGGTGTTGCCGGTCAGGCCGGCGCTGCGCACGTGGGCGTCGAGATCGGCGACGCGCGACATGCTGCGTTCGCGGCGCGCCTGACCGTCGACGACCGTCGCCACCCCGCATGAATCGTAGCCGCGATATTCAAGGCGGCGCAAACCTTCGATCAGAATCGGGACGATATCCCGTTGCGCGACCGCGCCGACGATGCCACACATGACACGTCTCCTTCCCTGTAGATGCCCCCGGACCGTGCGCACGCGCGGATCAGCGCGACACGGTCTCCGTTGTCGCCGCCGTCGTGAAGCCGCATTGAGCGGGCGCGACGGGGTCGGCCATCCGGCTTTCGAATGCCAGGTAAAGCGCCTCCTCCAGTACGTTCCAGTGTGCGCCGTGCCGGTACGGGCCCGATCGCGCATGCCAGCACGCGACCGTGTTCATGTCGTGCATCTTGAATGCGACCAGCGCGATCAAGCCCCACGGATAATCGGAGCCGGCGAGTTGAAGCCACGTCTTGCCGTACTTCTGCATCCACTGCGCGTAGATCGTTTCGTTCGATTGCGCGGGAACCTGAATACCGGACAGGAGGGGAAAGATCTGCGCGATTTTCGCCGGATAGAACGTCGTGTCGCTAATGCGTTGCGTGCTCGCGCGAAAGCCGGTCTGCATGCCGCGCCAGAACACCTTCAGGATCGCGGACGCGAGCCGGTCGGCGCGCTGGCTCCACGGGCCGGCGTGCGTGTAGTCGGCATGCCGGACGTAATACGCCGCGAGCGCCTGGAATGCGCTGTGTACCTCGACGTTGTCCATCAGCAGCGCGACGTGCAGCGTCGACGAGATCTGGTAAACGCCCGTGGGCTTGCCGAGCAGCGTGTCCAGATGCGCACCCGCGCGATCGAGGCTGAGTTCCCATGCGGCAGGCAGGCCGTCGGGCGGCGCGAAGCGGGCGAGCAGTTCGATCCAGGTCGCCATCATCGCGTCGTCGGCGTCGGCTTCGGCGCAGGCGCTGTACTGGCCGCTCTTCATGCAGTAGCGATCGAAGCCGCCGTCCGGACGCTGGCGCGGCAACAGCCACGCGATCCATGCGAGCGCGGCCTGATGGGCGTCGAGCCCGGCATCGGCGGCGCCGAGCAGCGCCTTCGCCGCGAAATAAGGATCGATGCCGGCGCCGTTCAGGCGCACGGTGATCGCGCCGTCGGGGCGTTGGTAGAGCCCGTTGAGCTGGAGTTCGGCGGCGCTCGCATGCAGCGCGACGCCGCATGCGGCGACACAGCAGGCGACGTACCACAGGCGGCATAGCCGGGCGGTGGCCGCCACGCGTGCGCGTGCGGCCGGGAAAAGCGCGGGCCGGTTCATGATCGGGGGGCTCCTGCGCGGTGGTCCTGCGCAAATCCCGCCGGGCGCGGCGTTGGCCGCGTCGCGCGCCGGCGGGTGTGTCGATGTCGCGGCTCAGTGCACCTTGGCGCTGGTGAACGTGAGACTGGTGCCGCCGTTCGCGGTTACGAGCCAGTACGTCGCATCGGTGATGACGACGTTGCCGTTGCCTTGCGTGATCGATGGCAGTGCGAAGCCCTTCTTCGGCAACAGCCACGTCATGTTCGCGAGGCTGGTCGGGTGGCTGGCGGCGAATGTCCAGCCGCTGCCCGTGTCCGTGGCCGACCATGTGACGTTCAGGCGTGCGCGGTCGAAGATCGTGATGTCGCTCATCGTGTACCACTTGAACTGACCCGCGAGTTTCAGCATGTTGGCTTGCGTGAAGATCGCGGACAGCGTCGACGTGTAGGACGACGCGCCGAGCGGGTGCGCATAGATCAGCCGGCTCGTGCGGTTCGCGACGACGAAGTTCATCAGGGATGCGTACCAGTTGTTCACGTCGCTCGTCGGCACCGCGTACTGCTGGAACTCTTCGAATGTCGCGTACTTGCCGAACGGCATCACCGGGTATGCCCACAGGCCCGGGTTCAGCAGTACGCCGTTGCGGTATGCGCGGGTCGGCGCCGAGCCGGTGTGGCCGGTGAAGTAGTAGCCGTTGAAGCCGTTGCTTTCGAGCCAGTTGACCGACCAGGTCGGCGTGTTGCCTTCCGGCGCCGCGTACTCGACATCGGGCAAGCCCGTCGCGGCCTGAACGGCCTGGTGGTTCATCACCAGGTACTGCGTGAACGTGCTCGCGTTCGTCTCGCTCGCATTCGCCCCCCAGTAGTCGTGAATCCAGCCGCCGTGGCTGCCGACGTGCTGGCCTTTGGTCAGGAAATACTTGACGAGATTCTGCGCGGTGGGGTTGTTGGCAAGATTGATGCCGTTGCCGTCGCCGAATGTCGCTTCATCGGGGCCGGCCGTGATGACGAGCGAGAACGGCCCGTTGTTCCAGACGCCGAGGCTTTTCAGGTAAAGCGCCGGCTGGATCTGGTCGCCTGCGCAGAAGTGCCAGTTGAACACGAGCCCGGCGATCGCCTTCGGCAGCGGCGACAGCGACGGCAGGTTCAGCATCTGCGTGCCGAAATAATGCAGATAGCCGTGAATCAGCATGCCGTCGGTCTGGCCGTCGAGATAGGCGAGCGGCAGGTTGACGAACAGCACGCCGCCGTTGCCGTAGGTGTTGTAGCCGGACACCAGCCCGAAGGTCGGCGAGGTCAGGATCGTCGTGCCGGTGTACGTGCCTTGCGTGACGAAGCTCGGATAGGTGAGGAAGCCGTAGACGTAGCCGGAGATGCCTTCGAGCGTATCGGTGCTGGTGGCCAGCGTCGACGCGAGCGTGTTGGCTTTCTTGCCGGTCGACGTGCTCAGGAGCGAGTTGGCGGTATACGTCGTGGTTTTCTTCAGCTTGCCGGTCACGGTGCCGGTCAGCTTCGGAAGCGTTTGGCTCAGCACGCCGCTGCCCGTGGACGGCGTCGTGTACTGGAACCATGCCCCGTGGTTGTAATTGGCGAGGCCGCCCGGATTCGACGGGCTGGCGGCCAGAAACAGGGCGCTGCCCGACGTCGACGTCGAATTCGTCGAGGTGCCGGCGGTGCTCGTCGACGCGAGCGCAGTCGCGGTCGTGGTGGCCGACGAAGTCGTGGTCCACGCCATCGACTTGCCGGGAGGAACCTGGAGCGTGCGCAGCCAGCTGCTCATGCCGGTCACGTTGCCGAGGCCGATCATGTTGCCGCCGTATTGGTCATACAGCACATAGTCCACACCGACCATGCTGCTGAAGCGCGATTTCGGGCTGACGTAGAAACCGGCCGAATTCAGCACACCGAAATCGTAGACGAGCATCACCTTGCCGCCGTTCAGCGCATAGTTCTGGATCGCCGTCACGAGCGTATCGTCGGCCGTCGTATGCACCTGGTCGGGCAGGATCAGGCCCGGATACTGCGACAGCGATGCGCCGGCCGCCATGAACTGGCTGTCGGTCATCACCTTGATCTGCAGCCCTTCCTCCTGCGCACTGTCGAGCCATGCGGACACGCGCGAATCGGGCAGCGTCAGCGCGTCTGGCACCAACAGGAGAAGCTGGTTGGAGGCCGCCTGAACGCCGCCCGGACTGAATGCGAACGCGAGCGCGAACAGCGCGAACAGGATCCGCAAGAACTTGCCTGACTTTGCCAACATGGTGTGCTCCTCGCTCAAGGAATGGGGGCGTGCGGCAGCCGCGATGCGCGTGCCGCCAGGTCGACCAATCCAGCCCCGTAGGTGTGTGCGGCTGTCCGGTTCGTCGGGTATCGAGCGGTGCGTGTCGACGGCGGCCGAATTGCGCAAATGCGCCGGTCTGACGCGCTGCGTTCGCCGATGAGAGGACTCGATGCGACGGTTTGAAAGAAGCGAACAACGTGCCATTGGCGCGGGAAGCCCGGTTCTGCGGGCTTCCTGCGATGCGGGTCGGGCGGCGCGTTCGAAAACACGACGGATTCGTTTCATCGCTGATACGGCGCGTTTGGACGCGCTATCAGCAGACGGAATCGCGATCGCGCGTCAGTGCGCCGGGCCAGCTTGCGCAGTAGGTATAGAGCGTGACCAGCAAGCCGATCAGCAGTGGCCCGCCGAGCAGGAAATAGCAGAACGGCAAGAACAGCAGCGAGCCGTGATGGATGATCGTCGCATGCAGCAGCATTACGAACGGCAGCGCAAACACGAAGTAGCCGAGCACCAGCAGCGACGCGCCGGCTTTCTGCGGCAGCGAGAAATCGAGCGGATAGTACAGCGCGGCCATCACCAGCGGGATCAGCGCGATCGCCGCGCCATGCAGCACGAACATGTCGCGCAGATGCAGTCGCGGGACATACGGGAACGTGCCGGGCGCGAGCCAGAAGTACGCGCAAATCAGCAGCTGGGTGAAGCTCGCGATACGTAACAGATATGCAACGGGCAGCCAGCGCGTCCGCCGGATGAAAGATGCGGCGAAGCCGATCGCACAGAGCGCGGCGGTGGCGGCCAGCAGCATGCCGCCCGGCATGCGGGCCGCGACGTCGATCGACAGCAGCGGCACGCGCGGTGCGTCGCTCGGATAGCCGATCACGATCACGTGCAGCGCAGGATCGATCTGCTGCGCGCCCCACGCCATGACCGCCTGCCAGTAGCGCCAGGCCAGCGGCAATCCGAACCACAGCGACGCGTACAGCGCGGGCGTCAGCAGCGCAATCGACGCAAGCCAGCGTTGCGGGTGCGCGTGGGTGCGCAGTGAACGATCGACGGGAGGACGGACGGGATGCGTGTGCATGGCGCCCGCCCGGTTACCAGCGATAGAAGACGCTGAGCTCGCCGCCGATTCGTGAGTAGTACGGGTTGTGGTAATAGTCGAATTCGACTTGCGTGCCCCACTTGCGCGTGAACCAGTAGCGCCATTTCGCGGTGATCTCGTGGCTGCGGAAATCCGCGATCTGCGCGCCGGCCCCGGTGACCTGGTACGCCTCGCGGCCGACTCCGCCGCGCAGCACGATCACGCTCTTGCCGACCTCGCCGTAGGTGACGGCGCCGTAATAGGCGGGCGCCTTCACCGATCCGGGCGAATCGACCGTATAGTTCGCGCCCGCCTCGAAAATCCACTTCGGCAATGCATACCAGATCACGCCCGCGTGATAGAGCTGATCGCGGTGCCCGCTGCGGTTCCATGCGTAGCCGGCGCCGAGCGACACGATCAGCGAACGATCGGACAATAGCTTGCGGTTGAGCGACACGTCGACGCGCGCACTCGGCAGGATCGTGCCCGACGTGGTGCCGGAAAAGCCGATCCCGCCGAACCAGTCGGGGCCGAGGTCCTGCACGTAGGTCAGCGCGCCGAGCTGCGTGTTCTCGCCGAAGCGATGCAATTGCGCCAGTTCGCCGAGCACGGTGCGCCCGCCATCCTGATAGACGCCGCGCAGATGCACGCCGTACCAGTCGCCGTAGCCGTGCGTCAGGTGTGCGCTCGAATAGCCGAGCGACAATTCGGTGTGCGATTCCTGCGGCGCCTGGACATGGGTGACGACTGCATCGGGCAGCGGCGGCCGGTTCGTATCCTCGGGCGTAAACTCGGCGAGTGCCATGCCGTCCGGCAGGCCTTCGGCGTCCACGCGCACGAACATTGATTCGTCGCGCAGCCGTGGCGTGATGACGGTCGCGGGGTCCGGAGGCTGCACGGCCGGTACGGCGGCGGCATCGTCCGGCTGCTCCGCCAGCGCCGCGGGCGCGCCGAAGGCGACGCCGCACAGCATCGCGAGGGTGGCAACCGGCACGCGCGGGCCGCGATGGCTGGGGCGATCGGACATGGGGCGCTCCTTAACGGGATGTGTGGAACCAGCCGCTGCGCCACGCAACGAGATCGCCATGCACGCACGCGTGATTGACGACCGAGACGTCGCGCGCACACGCACTGACCGGATGTCCGGCGACGCCGATGCGCGCACCGGTCAGTCGCAGCAGGCCGCCGGCCGACACGACGCCGTCGACGCAGCTCGCGTTGGCGAGCAACACGTCGTCGCGCGCGAATACCGCGCCGTGCAGCAAGGCGTGACGTTCGAGTTCGACCCGATGCGCCTTGACGCTGCCGCGCAGCACGCAGCCTTCGCCGAGCACGAGCGTCCCTTCGACGATCAGGTTGCCTTGCACGACCGTGTGCGCGGGCAGGCGAACGTCGCACGGCAGCAGGTAACGACCGTGCAGGAAGCGATGCGGCAGCGACGCGAAGTGGCGGGTGAGCGAGATCGCGCGGCGCGGGGCGGCCGGTGTGTCCGCGGGGCGCGCGCCGGGCGGCGTGCCGAAGACGATCGGCTCGCCATAGAGGCACGCGAAGCCGCCGGCGCCGCGCAGGCGCACCGTGTCGCCGACCACGACGCCACGGATTACCGCGTCGTCGACGTCGATCAGCGGCGCATGCGCGAGCGTGCCGATCGTCGCGCCGGCGCGGATGTCGATGTGCTCGTCGGCGAACGCGTAAGCGGCGCGCGCGCCATCGTCGAGCGTGATCGCGCGATCGGCGTAGAGCACGTCGTCGCGATGCGCGTCGCGTTCGACATGGATCGCGTCCGCATGCTGGACGGTCAGCCCCAGCGCTTGCCACGGCGGCGCGGCCGATGCATCCGCCCGCGGCGTGCCGGCCACGTGCGCGCGCAGTGCGTCGTGCCAGCGCGCGGCGAGCAGCGCCTGATCGACGAACGGCCCGTCGCCGATCGGCAGCGCCGCGACGTCGCTGCGCCGGATCATTTCATGCAGCATCGGCAGGAACGGCAGGGTGAGCACGCCGGCCACCGGCACCATCACGTTGAAGGTCGTCATCGCTCATCGCTCCGGTTTCAATTGCCGGCGAAAACGCTCGGTCTTGTCCCACTTCAGTTCGCGGCGGAACGCGGCGTCGAGCGCGAGTCCCCAGAGTGCGGAGACGACCGCCGCAATCGTCACGCAAAAGCCGACGACGTTGACCGGCACGAGCCGCAGGCGCGTCGCGCGGCCGTCGAGCCGAGCGGCGACGACGATCTCGAAGAACACGCCGAAGTTGCCGAAGGTGCTGAACGAGAACAGCGCGAACAGCGACAGGAGCAGGCCGAGCGCGGTCGAGTTGACGCCGTTGAACAGGTAGAGCGCGAGCGCGGCGCTCCACGCGAGCGCGAGCAGCGCCGGCATTGCGAACACGCCAAGCAGCAGTGCGCCGTCGAGCCGGCAGCGACGCGAGATCAGCGGATTGCGCAGCACCGGGACCAGATAGCGCAGCATCGTCTGATTGTGGCCCTTCGCCCAGCGCGTCAGCTGCCGCGCGCGGACGGCCCAGCGCTCCGGCACTTCCTCATAACATTCGGCGTGGTTCAGATAGACCGTGCGCCAGTCGCTCAGCAGCAGGCGGTAGGTCATGTCGGTATCTTCGGCGAGCGTGTCGTCGCACCAGCCGCCCACTGCGTCGAGCGCGCCCTTGCGGATGCCGCCGACCGTGCCGCCGTACTGCGGCACCAGATTGAGATTGTTGCGGGCCTGCTGATTGACCTGGTAGCCGCCCGCGCGTTCGAGATCGAGCAGCCGCGCGAGCAGGTTGCTGTCGGCGTTCTGCGGCACGACGCGGCCCATCACCGCGCCGACCTCCGGATCGAAGAACGGCGCGACCAGTTCCTTCAGCAGCCCAGGGCGTGGCAGGTAGTCGGCGTCGAATACCACCATGATGTCGCCGCGGATGAAACGCAGCGCATCCTTCAGCGCGGCTGCCTTGCCCGGCTTGCCGGTCTCGCGGTGAAACGGCTGGATCAGTTCGGGCGCGAGTGCCCGGACTTCGTCGATCAATGCGCGCGTGTTGTCGGTCGAGCGGTCGTTGACCGGGATGATCGTCAGCCGGTCGCGCGGATAGGTCGTGGCCAGCAGCGCCGTCAGGCAATCGACGATGACGGTTTCCTCGTTGTGCGCGGCGACGAATACCGTGAGCCGCGGCCAGTCGCCGTGTGTCATCTTCCGGTAGGGCGCGTGTTGCGGCTTGAACAGGCGGTCGAGGCTGAATACGTAATGCCGTGCGGCATACCCGCATGTCAACAGCGTGAACAGCCACAGGTACGCGACGCACGGTATCAGCAGCGTCTCGGGATCGAACGCGATGCCCGGCGTGTCGGCGGGCGGCGGCTCGAGCGACGCATCGGGATCGGGCGAGGCCTGTGCGGCGAGCGAGAGCGTCGCGCTGTCGAGCGCGGTGCGCTCCATCGCGATCCCGGCGGTTGCGACGTTCGTGGCGGACACGCCGAACCGGGCCGGCTCGGCGATCGCCCGCGATGCGGTGTCGCGCACGATCAGCGAGCAGGCAAGCACGATCAGCAGCAGGATGCCTTGCTCGCAGAATGACGCCATCCGCGTTTGCTTCATGTCCTGGTCCCCGTGCCCGCAACGACGACCGATGAGAGCCGAAGACGCTCCGTGGATCGTGCGGATGTCAATGGGAAGCGGTGGGGCGTTCGTCGCATAGGGGCGGTCATCGGTTGCCCCGGACGGATGCGTCGCGTCGCTTCCCGGCTTCGTTGCTTTGTCGCCCCTTTCGTCTGCTGCCATGCCAGTGCTTCGGGACGCACCTGTCCGACATCAAGCAAGGCGTGAGCCATCTGCCGCGATGCCCCGCGCAGCAAGGGGCCGCGCACGGGGAGCGGATGCGACGGGCGTGTGGGCGACGCGTTTTGATTCACTGACGAATCAGCGTGCGGGCGCCGCATTCGACCCCGTACGATCGGTCGTTCGCAGCGAGCAGGTCGCGCGGCGACCGGGGGCGCCCAACCCGGCGATGCCGCGTTGCCGGTGTGCGGCTCGGCATGACTGGCCGTCGTGTGTCATTCGTGGTGTGTGCATCGGTCCAGCGATTGAAACGGGCACCGCCGTTACATGAGACGAATAGACCGGACTCCGATGTATTTGCCGGTTTCGGCTGCGCGTTACACAAGCGCAACATTTCCCACACCCGTGATTCCTGTGACGCAAGCACCGTCGGGTGGCGGGGAAATTCCTCGCGCGCGATGGTGGCCGATGCTCGAGTGCGTGCCGCGCACTGCACAGACGAAAGTGGCGAATCGAGGCGACGCAAAGCGCATCGAAAGAGACACGCGATTTGCGTCGTCATCGGCGCTCGACACGCATGCGCGATTCATCGGACGACGTCGTCAGACGGATCGCGCGAGCGTACGGCTGTTTCTCGTTGTCGCGTCGATCCGGCGCTGCGAGCGTCCGTAGCAGTTGTGAAACATTCCGTCACGCGCCGTTTGCACGCGCCTGCCGTGGAGCGAAGCGGGCCGGGATGCAGGCCGGTTGGTTTGAATATTGCTGTAGTGGAAGGACGACGCTCGACACAGCGAGGAACGCTCATGACGTGAATGATTCAGTGCAACGGGACGCCGGTAGTACGACGATTCGCGCGGCCCGGACCGCGCGGACGAGGCAGCACGCTCGCCCCGCCACACCGCCGCGTGTCGATCGCGCGCGAGTACGGGATGCGCCGCCCGAATACATGCTTCGCGCCACGTGCAGGATCGCCGGGCACGAAGCGGCTAAAAACGAGGATAACGATGAAGAAGATCTTGCTTGTGTTCGGGACTCGGCCGGAAGCCATCAAGATGGCACCGCTGGTGCGCGCGTTGAAGGCGCACGCGGATGTCGACGCCCGGGTATGCGTGACCGCGCAGCATCGGGAAATGCTCGACCAGGTGCTGACGCTGTTCGACATCAAGCCCGACTACGATCTGAACCTGATGCGGCAAGGCCAGACGCTGACCGACGTGACGACCGGCATTCTTCAGGCGATCGGCAAGGTCTTCGACGAATTCCGGCCGGACGTCGTGCTGGTGCACGGCGATACGACGACCACGCTCGCGGTGAGCCTTGCGGCGTTCTATCGCTATCTGCCGGTCGGTCACGTGGAGGCCGGCTTGCGCAGCGGCGACATCTGGTCGCCGTGGCCGGAAGAGCTGAATCGCCGCGTGACCGATGCGGTGTCGTCGTGGCATTTCGCGCCGACCGGGCAGGCACGCGACAACCTGCTGAGCGAGGGCGTGCCGGGCGGGGCGGTCTCGCTGACCGGCAATACCGTGATCGATGCGTTGCACGAGGTCAAGCGCATGCTGGATCGCACCGCCGCGCTGTCGGACAAGATCGCCGCGTACTTCCCGTTTCTCGAACCGTCGCGGCGCGTCGTGCTGATCACCGGCCACCGCCGGGAAAGTTTCGGCGAACCGTTCCGGCACTTCTGCGAAGCGCTATGCACGCTGGCGAGCCGCTATCGCGATGCGCAGTTCGTCTATCCGCTGCACCTGAACCCGAACGTGCGGGAGCCGGCGCGCGCGCGTCTCGGCGATATCCCCAATATTTACCTGATCGAGCCGCAGGAATATCTTTCGTTCGTATTCCTGATGTCGCGTGCGCATTTCATCATCACGGATTCGGGCGGCATTCAGGAAGAAGGGCCGGCGCTCGGCAAGCCGGTGCTCGTCACGCGCGAGACGACCGAGCGGCCCGAAGCGATTCAGGCCGGCACCGCGCGGCTCGTCGGTACCGATCAGGACAGGATCGTCTGGGAGGCGTCGCGGCTGTTCGACAGCGAGAGCGCGTACGAGGAAATGTCGCGGGCGAGCAATCCGTACGGCGACGGCCATGCGAGCGAGCGGATCGTTCACGCGCTGATGCGTACGCCCGGGGTGCCCGCGAAGACGACGAGTTTCTCGATGGGCGCCGCCGAGATGTCGTTCAACGCGCTCACGCTCGGGTTGCAGGCGTTGCGGTCGCCGTGAGGCGGATCGCGCGGTAGCCCGCTCCCGCGCGTTCGGCGTCGACGTCAGGCATCCAGTCCGGCCGCAAGGTCGGCCGGATGCTTGCGCATGTACGACCCCGATGTTCGCCGTTGTCGGTTGCGAACGACCGTGCTAAATTCCTGCCAGCACTTGCAGTCACGCAACCCTTCATTCGGCTGACACGGCCGGCACCCCGGGAGACGGCACGATGAGCCTGTTGATGTCGCGACGCGATCTCGCGTTCCTGCTGTATGACTGGCTCGACGCCGAAGCGCTCGCCGCGCTGCCGCGCTACGCGGAGCACGGTCGCGAGACCTTCGACGCGGTGCTCGACACCAGCGAGCGGATTGCCGAAGAGCTGTTCGCGCCGCACGCGGCGCGCGGCGACCGCGAGGAGCCGCGATTCGACGGCGAACGCGTGACGCTGATCCCGGAGGTGGAACCGGCCGTGCGCGCGTTCGCGGACGCCGGGCTGATCGCCGCGGGGCACGACGAAGCGCTCGGCGGCATGCGCTTGCCGAAACTGGTCGAAGCCGCGTCGTTCCTGTTCTTCCAGGCCGCGAACATCGCGACGGCCGCGTACCCGTTCCTGACCGTCGCCAATGCGAACCTGCTCGTCGCGCACGGCAGCGCCGCTCAGATCGACACGTTCGCCCGCCCGGAGCTGGAAGGGCGTTTCCTCGGCACGATGTGCCTATCCGAACCGCAAGCCGGTTCGTCGCTGTCCGACATCGCGACGCGCGCCGATTTCGATGGCGACTCGCCGCTCGGCGCGCGCTACCGGCTGACCGGCAACAAGATGTGGATTTCCGGCGGCGAGCACGAGCTGGCGGAGAACATCGTCCACCTCGTGCTCGCGAAGATTCCCGACGAACACGGCCGGCTGCAACCCGGCACGCGCGGCATCTCGCTGTTCATCGTGCCGAAGTTCCTGACCGGCGCCGATGCCGACGCGAACGGCGAGCACAACGACGTCGTGCTCGCCGGGCTGAACCACAAGATGGGCTATCGCGGCACGACCAACTGCCTGCTGAATTTCGGCGAAGGGACGCGTTATCGGCCGCAAGGGCGTGCGGGTGCGATCGGCTACCTGGTCGGCCAGCCGAATCACGGGCTGGCATACATGTTCCACATGATGAACGAAGCGCGCATCGGCGTCGGCGCGGGCGCGGTGGCGCTCGGCTATACCGGCTATCTGCACGCGCTCGACTACGCGCGCAACCGTCCGCAAGGCCGCCCGCTCGGGCCCGCCGGCAAGGATGCGGCCGCGCCGCAGGCGCCGATCGTCGACCATCCGGACGTGCGGCGCATGCTGCTCGCGCAGAAGGCTTATGTCGAAGGCGGTCTCGCGCTGATCCTGTATTGCGCGAAGCAGGTCGACGAAGCGCGCGCGCACGACGATGCCGCGATACGCGCCGATGCCGCGCGCCTGCTCGACATCCTGACGCCGATCGCGAAGAGCTGGCCGTCGCAGTGGTGTCTTGCCGCGAACGATCTCGCGATCCAGGTACACGGCGGTTATGGCTACACGCGCGATTACGCGGTCGAACGGCTCTATCGCGACAATCGCCTGAATCCGATTCACGAAGGCACGCACGGCATCCAGGCGCTCGACCTGCTGGGCCGCAAGGTCGGCCAGGACGATGGCGCGTCGCTGCGCGCGCTCGATGCGCGGATCGATGCGACCGTCGAGCGTGCACGGGCGCCGGATGCCGGCATGCGCGAGCAAGCCGATGCATTGGCGCGGCGTTGGGCGCGGCTGTGCGACGTGACACGCCAGTTGAGCGCGATCGGCGATCCGCGGACGCGGCTGGCGAACGCGAGCGTGTATCTCGAAGCGTTCGGCCATCTCGTCGTCGCATGGCTGTGGCTCGACGTGACGCTCGCGGCGCACGGGCACGGCGGCGATTTCCACGACGGCAAGCGTGCGGCGGCCCGTTACTTTTTCCGCTGGGAGCTGCCGAAGGTGGATGCGCAGCTCGACCTGCTGTCGAGCGTCGACACGACGACGCTCGACATGCGCGACGCGTGGTTCTGAACGTGACTTCGACGATATTCCGGAATGCCGACGATCTTGCCGATGCCGATGGCCATCGCATACGCGTCGTGAACCGGCCGCGCGGGGGTATCCCGCACACCATACCGATGCGCGGCCATGCCGCGCAAGGAGAGAGAAGCGCATGAAAGCCCTGTTGTGTACTGCATTCGGCCCGATCGATCGCCTGCGCATCGAGGATGTCGCGATTCCTGAACCGGCTGCCGGGCAGGTCCGGGTCCAGGTGAAGGCGGCGTCGCTCAATTTCCCCGACGCGCTGATCGTCCAGGGTCTGTATCAGGCGAAACCGGCGCTGCCGTTTTCGCCGGGCGCCGAGTTTGCCGGCGTGATCGACGCGGTCGGCGAGGGCGTCACCGCGTGGCGCCCCGGCGATTCGGTGATGGCGTTTACCGGGCACGGCGGGTTCGCGCAGCAGTGCGTGGCCGATGCGCACCAGCTCGCCGCGCTGCCGCCGGGGATGACGTTCGAGCAGGGCGCGGCGCTCGTGCTTGCCTACGGCACGTCGCTGCACGCGCTGCAGCAGCGCGCGCGCCTGCAGGCGGGCGAGACGCTGCTCGTGCTGGGCGCGGCCGGCGGTGTCGGGATCGCCGCGATCGAGATCGCGAAAGCGCTCGGCGCGCGCGTGATCGCGGCAGCGTCGAGCGCGGACAAGCTCGCGCTGTGCCGTGAAGCGGGCGCCGACGAGACGATCGACTATGCGACCGAAGACCTGCGCCGCCGCGTCGACGAACTGACCGGCGGGCGCGGCGCCGACGTCGTCTACGATCCGGTGGGCGGCGCAAGCAGCGAAGCGGCGCTGCGTGCGACCGCGTGGCGCGGCCGGTTTCTCGTGGTCGGCTTCGCGGCCGGCGAGATCCCGAAGATCGCGTTGAACCTTGCGCTGCTGAAGGAGCGCGACATTCTCGGCGTGTTCTGGGGCGACGCGGTGCGGCGCGATCTGGCGCAGCATGCCGCGAACATGCGGACGCTCGCCGAATGGTTCGCGGCCGGCAAGGTTCGGCCCGCGATCACCGAGCGTGTGCCGCTGGCCGGCGCGGCCGACGCGATCGCGCGGATGGCGAACCGGCAGGTGAAGGGCAAGGTGGTGATTTTTCCGGACGCGTGATCCGGTTTCGGCGCGCGGCGGGTTCAACGCAAGCCGCGCGGCGGTGCTTCAAGAAAGCGGCACGGCGCGACCGTTGTAAAGGCGTGGCGATCCGGTAGCCCGGGCGCACGATGCCGGGCGGTGCTGAAACGAACGCCGCCGGTCCTGCGTCGGCGCCTTCAGTCCTTCGGCAGACGCAGCGTATCGAGCGCATGCTGCGAGAACTCGACCCAGAACCGCTCGTTCGCGATGCCGGCCTGCAGCACCAGATGCTGCAGGCGCTTCGTGCGTGAATCGTCGGCCGTCGAAAAATCGCGCGCCTCGATCTGCAGATACACGTCCAGCTTTTCCTGATGCAGTGCGATGCGCCGCCGGATCTCGTCCTCGAGGCCGGCCGGCCCGAGCACGGCTTCCGCGCGCAGGCGCACCATCAACGCCTCGCGCAGCGGTGTCGGATCTTCCGGTTCGGCGATCCAGCGTCGCAATTCCTTCTTGCCGGCCGGCAGGATCCGGTACGCGCGCTTGCGGCCGCGGCCGGACTCGGCGGGCAGCGATTCGATCCAGCCCGTTTCCTCGAGACGTCCGAGTTCGCGATAGATCTGCTGGTGCGTCGCCTGCCAGAAATAGCCGATCGAGCGGTCGAAACGGTCGGCGAGCTCGGACCCCGAACCGGGGCGTTCGGCGAGAGCGGTGAGAAGCGCGTGAGGCAGGGACATGTCGGATCGAAGAAGGCTGCGCAATGAACCGCATCTTGCCATATCGGGGCCGTAGCACAAACGGCGAAAGCATGTTTCTGCAACATGTTGCATAAACGAGATCGACGAGCTACCATCCGTGCAACTTGTTGCATAAAAAATGGAGACGCCCGATGACATCCCGTTATCCGCATTTGACGACCCCGCTCGAACTCGGCTTCACGTCGCTCAGGAACCGCGTGTTGATGGGGTCGATGCATGTCGGCCTCGAGGAAGCGCCGAACGGCTTCGAGCGGATGGCTGCGTTCTATGCGGAGCGTGCGCGAGGCGAGGCCGGCCTGATCGTCACGGGCGGCTTCGCGCCGAACGAGCGCGGCCGTCCGGCGCCGGGCGGCGCGATGCTGACGACCGAAGCGGAAGCCGAACGTCATCGCGTCGTGACGCGTGCGGTGCATGCGGAGGGCGGCAGGATCGCGTTGCAGATCCTGCATTTCGGACGCTATGCGTATCACCCGGCGCTTGCGGCGCCGAGCGCGCTGAAGGCGCCGATCAACCCGTTCACGCCGCACGCGCTGAGCAGCGACGAGGTCGACGAGACGATCGCCGATTTCGTGCGATGCGCGGCGCTCGCGCAGTACGCCGGCTACGACGGGGTCGAGATCATGGGCTCCGAAGGCTACCTGATCAACGAATTCATCGCCGCGCGCACGAACCATCGCGACGATGCGTGGGGCGGCGCGTACGACAACCGCATCCGCTTCGCGGTCGAGATCGTGCGGCGCGTGCGCGAGCGCGTCGGCGCGAACTTCATCGTCATCTACCGGCTGTCGATGCTCGATCTCGTCGAAGGCGGCTCGACGCTCGACGAGGTGATTCGGCTCGCGCAGGCGATCGAGGCGGCCGGCGCGACGATCCTCAATACCGGCATCGGCTGGCACGAGGCGCGCATCCCGACCATCGCGACCAAGGTGCCGCGCGCCGCATACGCCTGGGTGACGCGGCAACTGATGGGCAAGGTCGGCATTCCGGTCGTCGCGACCAACCGGATCAATACGCCGGAAGTCGCCGAGCAACTGCTCGCCGACGGCTATTGCGACATGGTGTCGATGGCGCGGCCGTTCCTCGCCGATGCCGAGTTCGTCCGCAAGGCGCGGGAAGGGCGCGCGGACGAAATCAACACGTGCATCGGCTGCAACCAGGCGTGCCTCGACCATACGTTCAGCGGTAGGATCACGTCGTGCCTCGTGAATCCGCGTGCGTGCCATGAAACCGAGCTCGTGATCCAACCCGCGCCGCGACGCAAGCGGATCGCGGTGGTCGGCGCCGGCCCGGCGGGCCTCGGCTTCGCGGTCACGGCGGCCGAGCGCGGTCACGCGGTCACGCTGTACGAAGCCGGCGCCGAGATCGGCGGCCAGTTCAACATCGCGAAGAAGGTGCCCGGCAAGGAAGAGTTCAACGAAACGTTGCGCTATTTCCGCCGGCAGATCGAACTGCGCGGCATCGCGCTGCACGTCGACACACGTGCGACCGCCGAGATGCTGTTGCAGGGCGAATTCGACGAAGTGGTGATCGCGACGGGCATCGTGCCGCGCACGCCGCCGATCGACGGCATCGGGCATCCGAAGACGCTCGGCTATCTCGACGTGCTGCGCGACGATAAGGCCGTCGGCCGCCGCGTCGCGATCGTCGGGGCGGGCGGCATCGGTTTCGACGTCGCCGAGTATCTCGTTCATCGCGACGGCGCCGAGCGTGTCGATGCGGATCGGTTCTTCAGCGAATGGGGCGTCGACCGGTCGTATGCGAATGCGGGCGGGCTCGGCCGCGCGCGGCCCGAACCGGCGGCGCGGCACGTGCATCTGCTGCAACGCAAGGCGTCGAAGGTCGGCGACGGGCTCGGCAAGACCACCGGATGGATTCACCGCACGGCGCTGAAGGCGCGCGGTGTCGGGATGTCGTCGGCGGTCACGTACCGGCGCATCGACGACGACGGCTTGCACGTGACGATCGACGGCGTCGAGCAGACGCTGCCGGTGGACAACGTGGTGATCTGCGCGGGGCAGGAGCCGTCGCGCGAGCTGGCGGAGCAACTGCAGGCCGCCGGATGCCGCGTGCATCTGATCGGCGGTGCATACGAGGCCGCCGAACTCGATGCGAAGCGTGCGATTCACCAGGGCACGACGCTGGCCGCGACCCTTTGATACCGATTCGTTTCTGTTCCGTTCAACCACGATGCTGGAGACTTCGATGACACACTCCCCGCTGCCTCTTCATCCCGCTGTCGCGAAATCGCTCGATGCATGGCATGAGATGGTCGAGCGCAAGGATTTCGGCGCGCTGGAATCGATCGTCCATCCGGACGCCGTGTTCCGTTCGCCGATGGCGTTCAGGCCGTACGGGCCGGCGCCCGCGCTGCTGATGGCGCTGCGCACGGTGATCACGATTCTCGAGAATTTCACGTATCACCGCCAGTTCGTGACCGACGACGGCAAGAGCGTCGTGCTGGAGTTCGGCGCGACCGTCGATGACAAGGCGCTGAAGGGGATCGACATGATCCGCTTCGACGACGACGGTCGGATCGTCGAGTTCGAGGTCATGATCCGGCCGTTCAATGCGCTGCAGGCGCTCGGCGCGGAAATGGGCGCGCGGCTCGGGCAGCAGTTGCCGGCGTTCAAGACCGGCGGTTGAGCGGCGCGGCGGTTGCCGCGCGGCCGGGTCAGTGCGTCGCGTACGTGTGCGTGTTCGGGTTGCGTCGCATGGCCGTCGAGCGCTTTGCGCGACTCGAAGCCGGCGACGAGGATCAGGTCGCTCGCGTAATCGGTGGCGCTGAAATCCGCGCCGACCTCGAGTTGCGTCATGCCCGGAATCCGGCCGCGCGGGCTTTCGAAAACCTTGTTGACACCGGCGCACGCTTTCGCGCGCTCGCGATCGGGTGCGCCTGCAACCTTCCCCATCACGACGTGCCGGATCACAAGGCCCGCTGCGCGCGATTCAGCACGAAGTCGTAGTCGAGCGTGTAGAACGGCGTGTCCATCCGCGAACCGTCGGGCGCGATGCCGGGCGCGTGTCGAACCCAGTCGGCGACGAGCGTCGAACGCACGCCGAAGACCGCATCGGAGTCGAGGTAGCGGTCGCCGTCGCGGAACACGTGCGTGATCAGCGTTTCGTAGCCGGGCGCTTCGATCATGAAATGCAGGTGGGCGGGGCGCCACGGATGCCGGCCGAGCGCATCGAGCATCGCGCCGACGGGGCCGTCGTGCGGAATCGGATACGGCTCGGCGAGGATCGAGCGGAACGCATAGCGGCCGTCGACGTCGCTGCGCAGCCGGCCGCGCGCGCGATGCGTGACCGAACCGTCGTCGTCCGGCAACTGCACGTCGTAGTGGCCGTCCTCGTCGGCTTGCCACACTTCCAGCGACGCATGCGCGACCGGCGTGCCGTCGATGCCGCGTACATGGCCCGACACGAAGCACGGCTCGCCGCATGCGCCGTTCGCGATGTCGTCGAACATTCCGAATTCGGGGCTGCCGTCGACGTAGAACGGCCCGAACACGGTCGCCTCCGTGCAGCCGGCCGGCTTTGCATGGTTCTGTGCGGTCACGAGCGTCGACAGCCCGAGCACGTCGGACAGCAGGATGAATTCCTGGCGCTTGTCGTCGGTGATGTGGCCGACGGCCGTCAGGAAGCCGATCGCGGCTTGCCACTCGGCCTCGGTGAGCTTCGTTTCGCGGGCGAACGAATGCAGGTGTTGGACAAGGCTCGTCATCACGGCGTGCAGCCGCTCGTCGCGACAGCCGGAGAGCGACGCGATCACGGCCTGCGTGATGGTGTCTTCGTCGAGATTGCGCATGGGGGGTGTCTCCTGATGTCGTTCGATGGCGCGTTGACGTAACATTAATTTCTCCTCGAATCGTAAAAAAGTAGGTTTGGAGGAGTTTTGTTCTCCGCCAGGTGGAAGAATCGAACGCATGGACAAGTGGGCGCAGATCGAGTTTTTCGTACAGGTGGCGGAGCTCGGCAGCCTGTCGAAGGCCGCCGAGCGGCTCGGCATGTCGAGCGCGGCGGCGAGCCGCTGCCTGAACGCGCTGGAAGAGCGGCTGGGCGCGCGGCTCGTCGAGCGGACCACGCGCCGGCTGTGGCTGACCGACGCCGGACACGAGTATCACCGGCGTTGCGTCGCGATCCTGACGGAGCTGTCGGAAGCCGACGCGGCCGTCAACGAAGCGAGCGTCAATCCGGCCGGCACACTGCGCGTGACCGCGTCGGTGTCGTTCGCGTCGATCTACATCGCGCCCGCGTTGCCCGAGTTTCACCGGCGCTACCCGAACCTGAACGTGCAGATCGTCGCGGCGAACCGCTACCCGGATTTCATCGAGGCCGGCATCGACGTGGCGATCCGCACGCGCGAACACGAAGCGGATTCGGGCATCACCGTGCGCAAGCTCGCCGAGACGCGGCGCGTGCTGGCTGCGTCGCCCGGGTATCTGGCGAAGCACGGCACACCGAAGACGCCCGACGCGCTGGGCGATCACCAGCTGCTGGTCTACAACCTCGCGAACGACCCGTACGTGCTGCATTTCCGCCACGGGGCGAAGAAGCAGTCGGTCACGATCAAGAGCGTGCTCGATGCGAACGAAGGGCAGGTGATCCGCGCCGCGGCGCTCGCGGGGCTCGGCATCCTGATTCAGCCGCTTTACATCGTTCACGACGATATCGTCGCGGGGAAGCTGGTGCCGGTGCTGACCGACTGGCAACTGCCGGCGCTCACCGTCAACATCGCGTACCAGAGCCGCCGACACCAGCCGGCGAAGATCCGCGTCTTCACCGAGTTCCTGATCGAGCGTTTCGAGCGGCTCGGGCTCGCGCGCAAATGGAAGGAGGTCGGCTGCTGAGTAACGGCCGGCGCTGCGTCGTCGCGCATTTCCCCGTGTAACGGAGAACCGTTCCTGAAGCCGTTCACGAACGATACGCAGGACGGCGTGACGGTCGGAGCAGGCGGCTTTGGCGGGCAAACGGTCGTTATCGGTCGCAGTTGCGCGACATGTGGGGGCCGGCGTCGGGCGCGGTCATGAGGTACCGGCCCGCATTCGCGGTGCGCAACCGGCCGCAGGGCGACTAGCTGGGGTGCGGGTGCAGTTCTGTTTCCGGGTATGGATGCGCGGGCGAGAACCCAAGCTGTCAAAACCCTGACGGATCAAGTTGATATATTGTATCATCTGACGCTTTCGTCGCCGGCCGGCCGGGGGTGCCCGGGTCGGCCGCGTGCGACGCCACCTACGAAGATCGATACGACGTGACGAGAACCGGACACACCCCGGCGCGCGGGGAGCGGCGCCACGCCGCGCCGCGCCGGAACGCGGGCATCTGGCGCGCACGCGCGGCACGCGGTTGCACGACCTTGGTGGGCTGCGCGATGGCCACCACCGGTGCATTGGCCGCCGAAGCCGCCGCATCGGCGCCGGACGACCGGCACGCGCTCCCGGCAATCAACGTCACCGCTTCGTCCGCCCCGGCCGACCCGCTGACGCAACCGCTCGAAACGGGCTCGCGGCTCGGGCTCGCCAGCCTCGACACGCCCGCGAGCGTCGAAACCGTCACGGCCGACACGATCGAGGCGCGCGGCGATCGCACGGTGCTCGATGCGGTCACGCGTACGGCCGGCTTGTCGAGCGCGATCGCGCCGGGCACCGGCGGCACCGCGTTGAGCGTGCGCGGCTTCAGCGGGCAGGAATCGGTGATGACGCTGCTCGACGGCGTGCGGCTGATGCCGGCGGCCGGCACGAGCACGTTTCCGTTCGACACGTGGTCGGTCGCGCGCATCGAGGTGCTGCGCGGCCCGGCATCGGTGCTGTACGGCGAAGGCGCGATCGGCGGGGTCGTGAACGTGGTGCCGAAGCGGCCGCAGCGCACGCGCGAGACGACGCTGCAGGTTGGTGTCGGCCCCGACGGCGCGAAGCGCTTCGCGTTCGATACGACGGGCGCGCTCGGTCCGCGGCTGTCGTATCGCTTCTACGCGAGCGATGCGCGCGCGAACGGTCTCGCCGAGCGGGCCGATACGCATACGACGGCCGTCGGCGGCGCGCTGACGTTCGACGTGAGCCCGCAGCTCACGCTGACGCTCGACTACGACTACGGGCGGCAGATGCCCGCGACGTACTATGGCGTACCCGCGCCGAACGGCGTGCTCGATCCGTCGCTGCGCAAGCTGAACTACACCGTCGGCGATGCGACGATTTCGTACTACGACCAGTGGACACGCTTGTCCGCCCGCTATCGCCCCGCGGCCGGCGTGACGATCGACAATCAGCTCTACTACCTGACGTCGAACCGCCACTGGCGCAACGCCGAGTCGTATGTGCTCGACCCTGCAACGGGACGCGTCACGCGCGGCGACTATCTCGACATCGGCCACCACCAGCGGCAGATCGGTGACCGATTGAGCGCGCGTTTCGACGGGATGCTGTTCGGTCGCGCGAACCGTCTCGTCGTCGGCACGGAATTCAGCCAGATCACGTTCAGCGGCATCAACAATTCGCCGTACGGCGGCGAAACGATCGTGCCGGCGCACGGCTTCGATCCCGGTGTCTTCACGAGCCCCGACCCGACCGTGCCGCAGTTCGGCACGCGCGCGCGGCAGGCGGCAGTATTCGCGGAGAATCGACTCGAGGTGCTGCCGCGGCTCGCGTGGGTGAGCGGTCTGCGCTACGACCACATCGCGTTCAGCCGCGAGCAGGCGGCGACCGGCACGGGCTTCGACAAGCGGTTCGCGAACGTCGGCTGGCGCACCGGTTTCGTATTCGACATCGCGCCGACGTTCAGCGCGTATGCGCAGTACACGACGGGGGCGGAGGGCGTCGGCTCGCTCGTGACGCTGTCCGCGTCGCAGATGAACTACCGGCTCGCAACCGGCGAACAGTGGGAAGCCGGGCTCAAGCAGACGCTGCTCGACGGTCGCGCGTACTGGACGTTCGCGATGTACGACATCACGAAGCGCAACCTGCTCAGCACCGATCCGTTCAATCCGGCGCTGCGCCAGCAGGTCGGCCGGCAATCGTCGCGCGGCGTCGAGCTGACCGGCGGCGCACGGCTGCCGCACGGCTGGACGATCGATGCGAACGTCGCGCTGCTGCGTGCGCGCTACGACGCATTCAACCAGACGGCCGGCGGCGCGACGGTGTCGCGGGCCGGCAACGTGCCGTCCGGCGTGCCGCGGCAGACGGCGAACCTGTGGCTCGGCTGGGCGTTCGCCGAGCACTGGCACGCGAATGCGGGCGTGCGTTACGTCGGCGCGACCTACGGCGACGACGCGAATCGCGTGCAGGTGCCGTCGTATACGGTGTTCGATGCGTCGCTGCGCTGGCAGCCGACATCGCGCACCGAGCTCGCACTGTATCTGCGCAATCTCGCGAACCGCACATACGCGGTGACGACGTCGAACGGCGGCGAGCAATGGCTGCTCGGTCCATCGCGCTCGGCGGAGCTCGTCGCGACGATGCGCTTCTAGGGCGGTACGGCATGCGTCCGGTTACACACATGCTCGACATCGAACGCGTGAGCTGGTCTCCCGGCGGCGCGGTCGACGTGCTCGATTCGGTGACGCTGACGGTGGCCGAAGGCGAATTCGTCGGCCTGGTCGGACCGAACGGCAGCGGCAAGACGAGCCTGCTGCGCTGCGTGTTCCGTTACGCGCGCCCCGACGCGGGCCGCGTCGCGCTCGACGCGCAGGACGTGTGGCGGATGCGGCCGCGCGCGCTCGCGCAGCGCATCGCGGTGCTGCAGCAGGAAACGCCGGACGATTTCGGGCTGACGGTCGAGGAACTGGTCGGCATGGGCCGCACGCCGCACAAGCGGCCGTTCGATGCGGAGTCGGCCGACGATCGCCGGATCGTCGAATCCGCGCTGCACGATGTCGGTCTCGTCGAGCGTCGTGCGCAACGCTTCGCGTCGCTGTCGGGCGGCGAGAAGCAGCGCGCGCTGCTGGCCCGTGCGCTCGCGCAGCAGCCCGAATTGCTGTTGCTCGATGAACCGACCAACCATCTCGACCTGCGTCACCAGCTCGAACTGCTCGCGCGCGTGCGCCGCCTCGGCATCGCGACGCTCGCGACGATTCATGACCTCAATCTCGCGGCCGCGTATTGCGACCGGATCCATGTGCTCGCACATGGCCGTGTCGTCGCGTCCGGCGTGCCGGACGACGTGCTCACCGAAGCGCTGCTGCGCGACGTGTTCGGCGTCGCCGCGCTCGTCGATCGCCATCCCGTCACGGGCCGCCCGCGCATCACGCCGCTTCATCCGGAATGACCGCCATGCCGTTTCCTGTCTTGTCCTCCGTTTTGTCCTCCATTTCCCGCCGGCTGCTCGCCGCTGCCGTGCTCGGCGGTGCGGCCGTTCACGCGGGGGCCCATCCCGTGACCGTGCGCAGTTGCGATCGCGACGTGACGTTCGAGCGGGCGCCGACGCGCGCGGTGAGCAACGATGTGAACCTCACTGAGATGATGCTCGTGCTCGGCCTGAAGGACCGGCTCGTCGGCTATACGGGCATCGGCGGCTGGAAGACGGGCACCGCGCGCGTGCGCGACGCATTGCGCGGCGTGCCCGAACTGGCGAGCCAGTATCCGTCGCTGGAAGTGCTGGCCGCCGCGCGCGCCGACTTCTATCTGGCGGGCTGGAACTACGGGATGCATGTCGGCGGGGCGGTGACGCCGGCGACGCTCGCGCCGTTCGGCATCCTCACGTACGAACTGACCGAATCGTGTTCGCACGTGATGAAACAGTCGGCCGCATCGTTCGACGACGTGTTCCGCGACCTGAACAATCTCGGCCGGATCTTCGGCGTCGAGGCGCGCGCCGCGCAGGTCGTCGCCGGGATGCGTGCGCGGCTCGCGGCGGTGTCGCGCGCGATCGGTCGCCCGGCGCCGCTGCGCGTGTTCGTGTACGACAGCGGCACCGACAAGCCGATGACGGCGGGCGGGCTCGCGATGCCGACCGCGTTGCTCGCGGCGGCGGGCGCGCGCAACGTGATGGGCGACCTGCCGCGCAGCTGGACGCAGGTGAGTTGGGAAAGCGTGGTCGCGCGCGATCCGCAGGTGATCGTGATCGTCGACTATTCGGCGATCACGGCCGCGCAGAAGCGGCAGTTCCTGTCGAGCCAGCCGGCGCTCGCGCGCGTGGCCGCGATCCGCGACCGGCGCTTCGTCGCGATTCCGTACGATGCCGCGACGCCGGGCCCGGAGAACGTCGCGGCGGTCGAGACGCTCGCCCGCGCGCTGTATCCGGCCGCATTTGCCGGAGCGGCACGATGAGCGTGCGCGGGCGGGCGGCGCGGCCCGGCATGCGCGTGGTGGTGCCGGTGCTGGCCGTGCTGCTGATCGTGTCGATCGCCGTGTCGGCCGCGTTCGGTCCGGCACCGATCACGGTGCCGGCTGCGTTGCGGATCGTCGCCGCGCACGTCGCGTCGGCGTTTGGCGGCGCCGATGCGTTCGCGGCGGCCGCGGGCGACGACAGCATCGTCTGGCTGATCCGGATGCCGCGTGCGCTGCTGGCCGCGATCGTCGGCGCGACGCTGGCGGCGGTCGGCGTCGCGTTGCAGGCGGCGACCGCGAACCGACTGGCCGATCCGCACCTGCTCGGCGTGAGCGCGGGCGCGATGCTCGGCGCGATCGCGGTCACGGTGGTGGCCGGCGCGGCGTTCGGCCCGTTCACCTTGTCGGCCGCCGCTTTCGCGGGGGCGCTCGCGGCCACCGCCTGCGTGATCGCGCTCGCTTATCGCAGCGGCCGGCTCGAATCGGACCGGCTGCTGCTCGCGGGCGTATCGGTGTCGTTCATGATGGCCGCGTTCGGCAACCTGCTGCTGTACCTCGGCGATCAACGCGCCGCGTCGTCGGTGCTGTTCTGGATGCTCGGCGGGGTCGGGCTTGCGCGCTGGGACCTGCTGCCGGTGCCGGCCGTGTGCGCGGTGCTCGCCGGCGGTGCGCTCTATGCGCGTCGGCGCGAACTGAATGCGCTGATGTCGGGCGATGTCGCCGCCGCGTCGCTCGGCGTGCCGAGCGCGCGGATGCGGCGCGAGGTGTTCGTCGTCGCGTCGTTCGCGACGGGCGCGATGGTCGCGGTGAGCGGTGCGATCGGTTTCGTCGGGCTCGTGACGCCGCATCTGTGCCGTCGCTTCGTCGGGGCCGAGCACGGCCGGCTGCTGCCGGTCGCCGCGCTGGCCGGCGCGATCCTGCTCGTATGGGCCGATGTAGCCGCGCGCACGCTCGCGGCGCCGGAGGACCTGCCGATCGGCATCGTGACCGCACTGTTCGGCAGCCTGTTCTTCGTCGCGCTGCTGCGTCGGCGCTGAGCGAAGGCGCGCTCAGGCGAGGGCGGCCTGAGCCCGGCCGCCCGTTTCATCGAAGCGGGATGACCGTACCCGTACCGCTGCCGCGGCGCGCATCGGCGTGCGGGTTCGCGACGTCCCGCGCGACGTCGAACAGACTGTCCGGCAGCGTGCGCACGGGCAGCGTGACTACGAAGCGCGCGCCGCCGAGCGGCGAATCCTCGAGCTGCACGTCGCCGCCGTGCACCTGCGCGACGCGTCGGACGATCGCGAGCCCGAGCCCGAAGCCGCCGGTCTGCCGGTCGCGGCTCGAGTCGAGCCGCTGGAACGGCTCGAACACGCGGGCGCGCTCGGCCGGTGGAATGCCCGGCCCGTCGTCGTCGACGCTCAGCACGAGCGCACCCGACCGATCTCGCGCGGCGGCCAGCACGACCTTGCGCGACGCATAGCGTGCGCCGTTGCGGATCAGGTTCAGCAGTGCGCGGGCGACGAGCTTCGGATCGCATACGTGGGTCGCGGGTGCGTCGAGCGTCGACACGTCGAGCGCGATGCCGCGATCGGCGATGTCCTCCGCGACGTTGCCGGCGACGCTGTCGATCAGCGCGTCGACGACGACTTCCATCGGCGCGAGTTCGCTCGCACCCTGTTCGAGCCGGCCGATCGTCAGCAGCTCGGTGACGAGTTCGTCGAGTTCGCGCACGTCGCGCCGCAGCGCGTCGCGGCGCTCGCGCATCCGGCCCGTTTCGTCGGGATCGGCGAGCAGCGCGAGCCCGAATTCGAGTCGGGCGAGCGGCGTTTTCAGTTCATGCGAGATGCCGTGCATCATTTCGCGCTGCTGCTTGATCGACGCCTCGATGCGTGCGGCCATGTCGTTGAACTGCTGCGACAGCTCGTCAATGTTCGACTTGCCCGACAGCTTCACGCGCGTCGACAGCATCCCGGCGCCGAATGCGCGCGCGGCGTCCTGCAGCCGGCGAATGTCGCGCCAGTGATAGTGAATCCACAGCGCCACCGCGAACAGCGTCGCGAGCGCGAGCAGCAGGTACGCATAGATACGGATGTCGAGGTCCGGCGCCTCGATCGGCCGCGCATGCAGCACCGAGCCGTCCGCGAGCGGCATGTAGTAATCCTTGCCGTCGTAGCTGATCGCGATCCTGCCGGCGTCGAGATCGCGCAGCGGCGCGCCGCTCAGTTGCGCACGCGCGTCGGCCATCGACATGAAGCCGAACCCTTCGCGGCCGTGCAGCGCGAGTTCGCGCAATGCGAGCTCGCGCTGCGCGCCCGGATGGCGTTCGAGGTAGTCGTTCAGCACGAACGAGTAGGTCGTCAGCGAGTCGCGTTGCGCCTGCGCGACGCGCTCGTAGAAGATCCGGTCGAACGACAACTGGATGAAGATGATCGACGCGCCCACGAACAGGATCACGACGAGGTACAACCGGAGCAACGGGCGCAGCATTTATTCGTCCCACGCGGAAGGGCTGAACAGGTAGCCGCGGCCCCAGATCGTCTTGATCTTGTGCGGCTCCGATGAAGCATCCTCGAAGCGGCGGCGCAGCTTCGAGATGCCGGAATCGACCGAGCGGTCGAGCCCGTCGAATTCGATCCCGCGCAATTGCTTGAGGATGTCGTCGCGGCTCAGCACGGTGCCGGCCGCGCGCGCGAGGATCAGCAGCAGGTTGAATTCGGCCGTCTTCAGATCGACCGGCTCGCCGCGCCACGTGACGGTGCGGTTCGGCGGCGAGATCGTGAGTTCGCCGAATACGAGCGCGTCGGGCGCGGCGACGGGCGCTTCCGCCGCGGCCGGCTGCGCGCGGCGCAACAGCGCGCGGGCGCGCGCGACGAGCACGCGCGGCTCGATCGGCTTCGTCACGTAGTCGTCCGCGCCGGTCTCGAGCCCGGCGACCTGGTCGTACACGTCGGCGCGCGCGGTCAGGATCAGCACGGGGACGTTGGTGAACGCGCGGATGCGCCGGCAGACTTCCATGCCGTCGAGATTCGGCAGCATCAGATCGAGTATCACGAGGGCCGGCTGGTGCTCGCGCACCGCCGCGACGGCGAGGTCGCCGCGCCGCACGACCGTCACCGCGAATTCATAGCCGTCGAGGTATTCGCGGACGAGCTGCGCGAGGCGATCGTCGTCCTCGATCAGCAGCACACGGTATTTGAGCGGAACTTCGTTCATGATCTCCTCAGGATGCACGCGCCATCTCACTCCTGGCAGACCGATGCGCGGCGCGGCACGCGAATTCTATCCGGCGGGCCGGCTGCCGGGGCACCGGGGCGACAATCTCGAACAATCGAACACAATTGCGCACAGATTCTCCGCACATTCAGGACAGTCTCGGCGCAGGGCGGCACCTAGACTGCGGGCTTCGTCACTCATATCTCAATATTGTGCGCCCATCACTTCGCCGCTACCGCTATTGCATGCCGCTCGCCGGCCTGACCCTCGCCGCCGCCGCCCACGCGGAAAACCAGTATTCGTTGTCGCTCGGCGGCGGGTTCGCACCGCGCTATCAGGGCAGCAACCAGTATCGCGGCGTCGTGGCGCCGTCGTTTTCCGCCACGTTCGGCAATGGCTTCTTCGTCGACAGCACGCAGGGCGCCGGCTACCGGCTGAATCTGCCGCACGGTGCGTTCGTGTCGGCGGCGGTGAGCTACGACGCGGGCCGCGCGGACGAGAACCGCTTCGACCTGCCGGGCTCCGACTATCTGAAGGGGATGGGCCGGATTCCGGGCTCGGTGCTCGTGGGCGTGCGCGCCGGCGTGACGCTCTTCGATGCGGCGGAACTGAGCGTCACGATCGATACGCCCGTGACACACACGTCGCGCGGCGTGTCGGGGCACGTGGATCTTGCGGTGCCGGTGCTCAAGACGTCGCAGCACGAGATCATCGTGACGGGCACCGTGCACGCGGGCTCGGGACGCTACATGCAGACCTTCTACGGCGTGACGGACGCGCAGTCGATGACGAGCCGGTTCCGGCCGTATTCGGCGAGCGGCGGGATCGACAGCGCAGCGATGGCGGTGGCGTGGAACTGGACGCTGTCGCGGCACTGGTCGGTGCTCGCCACCGGCGGCGTGACGCGGCTGCTCGGCCGCGCCGGCGACAGCCCGATCGTGCAGTCGCGCAACAACTACTACGGCATCGCGGGCGTGACGTACAAGTTCTGAGCGGATTGCCGACGCGGGTCGGCGCGCGCAGGGTGCACACGATGCGTCGGCGTCGCACCGCCGCTGCGAGCCGCGTGCGGTAACATGCCGACGGGTTCGGCGTCAGGCCGGGCCTGCGACGCCGGTGCGCCGAGGCGGCTCGGCCGGGTCGCGAAAGGCCGCCATTCGCCGGCCGGCTCCATCGGGAAACGGCCGGCAGCGTGCGGAACCGATCACGCATGCGATGCCCGGTCGTGCACGAATGCCGCACATAGACCGCCGGGCCGCTGGGCCGCGACAGGGAGAAACCGATGAAGAACACGATCGCGATGCTCGCTGCACTCGTTGCGAGCGCAACCTTTGCAGGATGTGCCGACATGGACACGAAGCACCCCAACGCCACTGCGGGCGGCGCGGCCAGACCCCCTTTGGAGCCGGGCGCCGCGCAGGTATGCAAGGCGGATGCCGCGCCGGACGATGCGCTGGTCGGCAAGACCGAGGCGGATGCGGGCGCGCTGCTCGACGGTTGCCTGTGGCGCGTACTCGAGCGCGACGGCAAGTCGTTGCCGGGCACGATGGACTACCGGCAGGAGCGTCGCAACCTCGGCATTCGAGACGGGAAAGTGATCTGGGTGCGGCGCGGGTGACAGATTCGGCACACCGGGGTGACCCACCCCTGTATGCCGTGGCCCGACACGCGTTGCACGGCATCGCCACGCGTGCCGGGCCGTCGATGAGGATCAGGGCGCGGGCGCTCGCATGGGCGCTGACGGTGCCGGGCGTGCTTGCCGGATGCGGGCAGCATGACGGCGATGCGTCGGCCGAGGCGCGTACCGTGTGCGTCACCGGATACAACGAGTACGCGCGCAAGCTTCACGAATTCTGGCTCGACAACGAACACCGGTCGGGATGCTTCGGCAATCCGTCGGCACGGGACGCGAGCGAGGCATTCGGCGGCGGCGGTGGATTCGCGTGCGGTTGCAAGGTCACGCCGGGGCGGAAGGTGAAGCTGTACTGGGCATTCGCGCAGCCGCTGGACGAGATCCAGCGCGGCGTCCCGGCGGAGCACGAGACGATCGACGTGACGATTCCGCAGCCGGAATCGCCGACGTCGCGTTACCTGCGTGTGTATTTCAGGAAGAACGGCACGGCCGAACTGCAATGGGTGGACGACATGAACGCGCCCGAACTGCGGCCAACCGCGGACCAATGAGCGCCGCGATGCGCGTGCGATCGGACGCGCGTTACTTCGAGATGTACCACAGCGCGTCCGCGCTGGCGCGCGACGGCTGAGCGGTCGCAGCCGGTGCTTGAGCCGGCGCGGGCGGCGGCGCGTTCGACGTGATGGCCGTCGGCAGCGTGGCGGGAATATTCGCGGTCGAAGGCGAAGCCGCCGCCGTTCCCGACGTCGACGGCGTATTCACGTACCACAGCGCATCGGCCGAGGCGGTGCGTTTCGCCGTCGTATTCGTCGCCGTATTCGCTGCCGTATTGGCCGACTTCTTCGAGGCGGACGCCGATGCGCCGGCCGTCGCCGTACCAGCCGCACCCGCCGTCCCGCCCTGCGCGGTCATGCCCGCGGCCGCCGCACCGCGCTGCGCCCGCGCTTCGAACGGCCCGAGCTGGAAGATCAACGTTTGCGCGGGGCGCGTCAGAACGGCATACGGGAACTGCAGCTCCCACGACATCAGCACGCGGCCCGACGACGTTTCGGTGAAGATCGCCGGCACGTGCTTCATGTCGCTGAACTGCACGTAGATCCGCGCGCCGTCGTCGAACACCTGGGTCGGCTTGGCCTGGTCGGCGCCCGTGACCGTCCATCCGAAGTTGTACGTACCGGCCGGGCCGGCGGGGCCGCCCTGCGTCGGCGGAGGCGGCGAGGCCGGCGATATCGTACGTGCCCGCGTGACGGGCGGCGCCGACACGCTCAGGCTCGCGAACGGGTTGTACGTCTGCGCCTGTTGCGGCGGCGTGAAGGAGGGGGGAAGGATGGGCATGGGAGTATCCGGCGAATCCGGCATGGTCCGGATTGCATCATAGACCTTGCGCGCATACGCGAGGCGCTTGTCGGGCGACGCGGAGTTGTACGCGCCGATCGCGTTCCAGTTGGGGCCGAGCTGACGGATGTTCTGCGACAGGATCCACGCGCCGACATACGCGTTCGTGCACGCATCGAACAGGCTTTCCCGCGTGATGCCCTCGCGCGCGAGCGTCGGCAGCCACGTGCTGTTGATCTGCATCAGCCCGATGTCGACCGTGCCGTTGGTATTCGTGTTGACGGCGTTCGGATTCATCCCCGATTCGACCTGCGCGATGCCGCGCATCAGGCTGACGCTCACGTGCTGGAACGTGGCCGCGTCGTCCAGGCAGTCGGCCCGCGCGACGCCGCCGAGCGCGCACGAGAGCGCGATCGTCGAGACAATGGTCAGCGTGTCGCGGCTGAGCGGGCGAGTGGTATGACGCGGCATGGCAGGATGGGGCGGAATCCGGCCGCCCGGTGCAAGGAAATTACGCAGACGCGCAGTGTGCCATAGCAGGCGGCCAAATGGCTCGCGTCAAACTTTCCTTTGCATTTGCCGGCGCTTGCGCCGCGCATTTTTATCGCGCCGGATCACGGGTCGGAGCGATGCCCGAGCGGTAAAAATGGCCGGTATTTACGCGAATGCCAATGCAATGGCGGCGACGGAAACCTGACGTATTACGTCAGTCGCGCGATGAAAACCGCGATGGAGCGGACGAAAGGGAAAATCGCCCGGCAGCCATTGGCGGGGCAAAAGAAAGCGACGAAAAAATCGGCGGCCGAAGCCGCCGCATGCGCATTGCGGACACGACCGGCCGCGCGGCGCGCAGCCTGCCGTATCCCCGAATCGCAATCAGAAGCGGTGACGCAGCCCGAGGTTGACCATCGTCTGCGAGCCCGTGCCCGCATAACCGTACGAACCGATCGACGCCTGCGCGGCCATCGAGCCGCCGTTGCCGTCGCCGGTCTGGCCGCTCGCGTGCTGGTACGCGGCGGTCAGATAGACGTCGGTGCGCTTCGACAGGCTGTAGTCGGCACCGGCCGATACCTGGTGATAGGTCGCCGACGTGTCGCCGCCCGAGCGCGTGTAGCTGTAGCCGACGCCGACGAGCAGCGCATTCGTCGCCTGGTAGTTCACGAAACCTTGCCCCGTGTTGTAGTGCTCGTTCGAGCCGAATACCGAACTTGCGTCGCGGCGGTACTGCGCGTTGCTGTAGCCGAGGCCGAACGTGAACGGGCCGGCGACGTACTGGCCCGCGATACGCGCGATGCCGATCGAATGCGCGCTGGCATAGCCGCTGTTGATCGGGCCGTCGAACGTGCCGTCCGACGAGCTGGTCCAGCCGTTGCGCACGCCGTTCGACGCGGGGCCGTTGGTCGCGTGGAAGTAGCCGCCCGCGACGCTGAACGGCCCGTTGTTGTACGACACGGCGGCCGAATACGACTGCGCGGCGCCGGTGCTGCCGGCGATGCCGCCGAACGAATACATCGCCGAGAACTGCAGGCCCGCATAGACGGCCGACGTGTACTTCACCGCGTTGTCGACGCGGAAGCTGTTGTCGTAGTTGTCGACGTCGCCCGGCGTCGCGAACACGCTGCCGAGGTAGTTGTCGGCGGTGATGCCCTGCACGAGATCGACGAGCGGATCGTACTGGCGGCCGAACGTGAGCGTGCCGTAGCGGTCGCTCGTCAGGCCGACGAAGGCCTGCCGGCCGAAGAGGCGGCCGCCCTGGCCCTGCCGGCCGCTGCTCGGGTCGAAGCCGTTCTCCAGCTGGAACAGCGCCTTCAGCCCGCCGCCGAGATCCTCGGTGCCTTTCAGGCCCCAGCGGCTGCCGGCCAGGTTGCCCGCGCTGCTGTTGCCGAGCATCCACGCGTTGTCCTTGCCTTGCGCATGGTTCACATAGGTGATCGACGTGTCGATCACGCCATACAGCGTGACGCTCGACTGCGCATGCGCGACGGGCATCGCCGCGAACGACGCGAGCGAAATCAGCGAGAGGGTCGTGCGTTTCATTTCATCTCCTGCGCATTGGCGTGTGTTCGTGATTCGAATGGCAGGAGACTACAGAGCCGCAATAAAACGGCAAAAATGAAATTCTCCGTTGTGGCCTGATGCAGACGGGGATGTTGCTGGAAATTCACCATTGAGGGATCTGCATTATTGATAGCCGCGTATCAATGGGTTGTCATTCCGCCGGTTTTTCATTGCGCTTTGCGTATGTCGTGATAATTCGGCGCGATTTTCGGGCGAATTATCGTTATCTCAATATTGTTGTCGATCCGTTAAATCATTATTTAACGAGTTGAATTGACCGGGCTGGAACGAGGGTGATAAACGCGTGCAGATCGCGTCCGGCGGCCGGTATCGCGACGCCGCCATCCGGTCGCTGGGTCGTCGCCCGCGCACCGAAACCGCGGTCGCCAGCTTATTTTTGTATATAATAATCATTCTCATTTACAGAATCGTTGACGCCCGCGCACCCGGAACCCGGCCATGTCCGCTGACAAGCTGTCCCTGCATCGAGAAATCGACGCCCTCTATGCCGGCCACCACGCGTGGCTGCGCGGCTGGCTGAGCCGGAAGCTCGGTTGCGCGCACCGCGCGGCCGATCTGGCGCACGACACGTTCATGCGCCTGCTCGCACGCGACGAGCCGATCGGCGCCGACGAGCCGCGCGCGTTCCTGACGACGGTGGCCCAGCGTGTGCTGAGCAACCACTGGCGGCGCGAGCAGATCGAGCGCGCGTATCTCGACGTGCTCGCGCAGCGCCCCGAAGCGGTTGCGCCGTCGCCGGAAGAGCGGGCCGTCGTCGTCGAGACGCTGCTCGACATCGACCGGCTGCTCGACGGCTTGCCGCTCACGGCGAAGCGCGCGTTCCTGCTCGCGCAGCTCGACGGCCTGACGCAAGCCGAGATCGCCCGCGAACTCGGCGTGTCGCTCGCGACGGTGAAGCGCTATCTCGTGAAGGCCGGCACGCAGTGTTTCTTCGCGATGGCGGCCTGACCGATGGCCGCCCCGGGAGCGCCGGCAGTGCCGCCGCACGTTGCACGTCGCGCGGTCGAATGGTGGGTCGACCGGCAATCCGGCCGGACCGACGACGCGTTCGTCGCCGCGCTCGCGCGCTGGCGCGCGGAAGATCCGGCGCACGACGCGGCGTGGCGTCACATCGAAGCGATGCAGGGCAGGTTCGGCCGACTGGCGGCCGGGCTCGACGCACAGGCCGCGCAAGCGGCGCTGCTGCCGAAGCGGGCAGGCCGCCGCGCGGCCGTGAAGGCGCTGGCCGTGCTGCTGTTCGCGGGCGGCGCCGCATGGATGGCCGAGCCCGCGCGGCGCGCGGCGGTCTGGCCGGCCGACCTGCGCACCGTGGTCGGCGAGCGGCGCACGGTGACGCTCGCGGATCGCACGGTCGTCGTGCTCGACACCGACACGGCGCTCGACTTGCGCTTCGACGACGCGGCGCGGCGCCTGCGTCTGCTGCGCGGCACGATCATGGTCACCAGCGGTCACGACGATCGTGCGCCCGCGCGGCCGCTCGTGGTCGCGACCGCGCAGGGCGAGTTGCGGCCGCTCGGCACGCGCTTCGCGGTGCGGCAGCGCGACGGTGCGACGCGCTGCGAGGTGTTTGCCGGCGCCGTACAGGTGCAGCCGGTCGATGCGTCGGCCGGCACGCGCGTGATCGCGGCCGGAGAGGGCGCGGATTTCTCGCGCGATGCGATCGGGGCGCCGGCGCCGCTCGATCCGTATGCGTCCGCGTGGACGAGCGGCATGCTCGTCGCGTCGCACATGCGGCTGACCGATCTCGTCGGCGAGCTCGACCGCTATCGGCGCGGCAGCCTGCGCTGCGATCCGGCCGTGGCCGATCTGCGCGTGTCGGGCACCTATCCGCTCGACGATCCCGCGCGCGTGCTCGATACGCTGACGGCGATGCTGCCGATCGACGTCCACTACCTGACGCGTTACTGGGCGACCGTCGTGCCGGCCCGTTCGTGAGCGCGCCGAAAAATTTTTCGCCGACTTGAGCTGTTTCCCGATGTTCGCGTGACATGGGTAATGAAAGCAGCACTGGCTCATCGTCCACCGACTCCCCGATCATGGCTTCCATCCGTCTCACGTATCGGCGCCGTCCGGCGCCCGCCCGTCATCTGCCGCGCGGATCGCGCCCGGCCGCGTCCGGCCGTCTTGCCCGCCGGCTCGCCGGCGCCGTCCTGTTGTCGGCACTGTTGCCGTTGCCCGCGCTGGCCGATACCGACGCCGATGCGGCGCCCGCCGCGCAGCGTGCGTCGCGTCGTGCGTTCGACGTTCCGGCCGGCCCGCTCGAAGCGGCGCTGAACCGGTTCGGCCGCGACGCGGGGATCCTGCTCGCGTTCCCGGCCGAGCTGACGGCGGGCCTGACGAGCGGCGGCGTGCACGGCCGGTTCGACGTCGACGGCGGGTTCGACCGTCTGCTGGCCGGCACGGGGCTTGTCGCGCTGCGCCAGCCGGGCGGCGGCTACACGCTGATGCGCGCCGACGGTTCGGCGGCCGCGTCCGTGGCGGCCGGCGCCGCGCCGGCCGGCGAGTTGCCGACGATCAACGTGCGGTCCAGCGCATTGCGCGCCGAAAGCTATCGCGCGCCGAAGGAGGCGGGCGTGCTGCGCTCCGACATTCCGCTGCTCGACACCGCGCAGGCCGTCAACATCGTGCCCGCGCAGGTGCTGCGCGACCAGCGGCCGCGCAATCTCGACGACGCGCTCGGCAACGTGAGCGGCATCACGCAGGGCAACACGCTCGCGGGTACGCAGGACACGATCATGAAGCGCGGCTTCGGCGGCAATCGCGACGGCTCGATCATGCAAAACGGCATGCCGCTCGTGCAGGGCCGGGCGTTCAACGCGGCGACCGACAGCGTCGAGGTGCTGAAGGGGCCGACGTCGCTGCTGTACGGGCTGATGGACCCGGGCGGCGTCGTCAACGTCGTGAGCAAGCAGCCGCAGCTCACGCGCTACAACGCGATCTCGCTCGGCGCGTCGACGTTCGGGCACGGCAAGAACGGCGGCAGCGCGACCTTCGACTCGACCGGGCCGGTCGGCGATTCGCGGCTCGCGTACCGGCTGATCGTCGACCAGTCGAACGAGCAGTACTGGCGCAACTTCGGCGAGTACCGGCAGACCTTCGTCGCGCCGTCGCTCGCGTGGTACGGCCGCGATACGCAGGTCGCGGTGTCGTACCAGTACCGCAAGTTCCATGCGCCGTTCGATCGCGGCACCGCGCTCGACCCGCGCACCAATGCGCCGCTCGACATTCCCGCGCGGCGGCGCATCGACGAGCCGTTCAACGACATGGACGGCGAATCGCATCTCGCGCAACTGAGCGTCGATCACCAGTTCAACGCGGACTGGAGCGCGCATTTCGGCTACAGCTACAACCGCGAGACCTACGATGCGAACCAGTTGCGCACGACCGGCGTCGATCCGGTGAAAGGCACGCTGACGCGCAGCAACGATGCGACGCACGGGGCGCTCAGCACCGACAGCTACGGGATCGGCTACGTGACGGGCAAGCTGACGCTCGCGGGGATGCGGCACGACGTGCAGGTCGGCTTCGATACCGAATACCGCCGCATCTATCGCAAGGACATGCTGCGCCAGGCCGTGAAGACGCCGTTCAGCTACGTCGACCCGGTGTATGGGCTGCTGCCGCCGTCGAGCACGGTGTCCGCGAGCGACAGCGACCAGACCGACACGCTGCACGATGCGTCCGCGTTCTTCCAGGATACGGTTCACCTGACCGACAAGTGGATCGTGTCGGGCGGCATCCGCTACATCACGTACAACCAGGTCGCGGGGCGCGGCCGGCCGTTCACCGCGAACACCGATCTCAGCGGCTCGAAGTGGCTGCCGCGCGCGGGCGTCGTCTATAAGTGGACCGATGCGTTCTCGCTGTACGGCAGCTATTCGCAGTCGCTGAAACCGTCGTCGTCGATCGCGCCGATGACGGGTTACGTGATCGACGGCGCGACGCCGCCCGAGGAAGCGACCGCGTGGGAAGTGGGCGGCAAGCTCGACCTGCCGGGCGGAATGACCGGCACGCTCGCGCTCTTCAACATCGACAAGAAGAACGTGCTCGTGTCGCAGTACAACGACGCGACGAAGCTGACCGACTGGCGCACGTCGGGCAAGGCGCGCTCGCGCGGCGTCGAACTCGACGTGTCCGGCAAGATCGGCGAACGGGTAAACGTGATCGCGAGCTACGCGTACATCGACGCGAAGACGACCGAGGATCCGCTGTACGCGGGCAACCAGCTGTGGAACGTCGCGCGCCACACCGCATCGCTCGCGGCCGTCTACGACTTCGGCACGGTGGCGGGCGGCGACGACCTGCGCATCGGCGCGGCCGCGCGCTACGTCGGCGCGCGCCCCGGCGATTCGGCGAACAGCTTCACGCTGCCGTCGTACGTGCTCGCGGATGCGTTCGCGACCTACGACACGCGGATCGGCAAGCAGAAGCTTTCGTTCCAGCTCAACGTGAAGAACCTGTTCAACCGCACGTACTACCCGTCGAGCGCGAACCGCTACTTCGTCGCGATCGGCGACGCGCGGCAGGTGTCGCTGCTGACCACGCTGCAGTTCTGACCATGCAATCGCCGCGCGGCCGTTACGCCGGTGCGCGGCTTCGGAGAGGAATCCAGATGAATCTGAAGACGAAGACCGGTGCGCGTCGCCGCCTGTTGCGCATGATCGCGGGTGCGGTGCTCGCGCTGTCCGCGGGCCTCGGCGCCGGCGTATCGGCGCCCGCATTCGCCGCCGATGCGCCGCAGGCCGCGACGCGCGTCGCGATGCTCGTGCAGTTGCACGGCCCGAACCTGAAGGTCGACGAGCGCATCGGCCAGCATCTCGGCGAACGCGGCTACGCGGTGCGCCTGATCGACGAGGCGGCAACGCCCGATGCGGCGCGCGACGCCGATCTGGTGGTGATCTCGTCGACGGTATCGTCGAAGAACGTGCGGCCCGGCTGGCGCACGCTCGACAAGCCGCTCGTGACGTGGGAAAACGACCTGCTCGACGATCTCGCGATGACGGGCAAGCGGCACGACGTCGACTTCGGCGAAACGGGCAAGGAGCGCTACCTGTGGCTCGTCAATGCGCCGCATCCGATGGCGGCCGGGCTGCCGGCCGGCGCGACGAACGCGTACGGCAAGCAGGCGCCGATGAGCTGGGGCAAGCCGGGGCTCGGCGCGATCACGATCGCGACCGTGTACGGCCAGCCCGACAAGGCCGCGATCTTTGCATACGAGAAGGGCGCGACGATGGACTACGAAACGCTCGCGCCGGCGCGCCGCGTGATGTTCTTCCTCGACAACGACACGTTCACGAACCTGTCGCCGGCCGGTGTCGCGCTGTTCGACGCGGCGGTGGACTGGGCGGCCGGGCGGCGCTGAGCCGCCGCGCGCGATCACGCGGCCCGCGGCGGCGGGCGCCGTCGCGACGCCGCGTCGATCAGTTGCGCCAGCGTTTGCGCGGGCTCCGACATCGTGCGCCGCGCGCGATGCACGAGCCCGATGTCGCGGTGAAACGTGTGATGCCCGAGGTCGATCGCGCGCACGCCGGCCGGCCAGCGGCGATACACGGCGGTCTGCGGCACGATCGCGACGCCGACGCCGTTCTCGACCAGCTTGACGATCGCGTCGAGCTCGTCGAGTTCGCAGGTGTCGCGCACCGCGATGTGCATCTTGCGCAGAAAGCGGTCGACCTGGCGGCCGCCGAACGACGCGCGGTCGTAGCGCACGAACGGCTCGTTCGCGAGCAGGGCGGCCCAGTCCTTGCCCTTCACGCCGCGCGGCACGATCAGGCGGAACGGTTCCTGCGCGAGCGTCGTCCAGTGCAGGTCGCTCTGCAACGCAAACGGCGGCCGGATGATCGCGGCCATGTCGATCTCGCCCGCGTCGACCCGGTTGACCAGCTCGATCGACAGCCCGGGGATCACGCGCGTCCGGCACGCGGGGTGCAGGCGATGGAAATCGGCCAGCGCGGCCGGCAGCAGCGCGCTCTGCACCGACGCGATCGCGCCGATCGTCACGCGTACGACGGCCGGCGCGCCGGGCGCGGTCGAGCTCAGGTTCTCGTACAGGCCGATCAGCGCCTGCGCCTGGTCGAGCACGTGATGGCCCCGCTCGTTGAGCCGCGCCGATCGCCCTTGCCGGTCGAACAGCGCGAAGCCGAGTTCGGCTTCGAGACGCTGCATCTGCGCGCTCACGGCCGCCTGCGTGAGCCCGATCCGATTGCCGGCCGCGGCAAAGGTGCCTTCACGGGCGACGGCGACGAGGGTTTTCAGCTCGCGGATCATTCATCGATTCCGTTTGTGAATCGCGAAATTATATATTGATTTAATTTTTGCTCGGCCTTGTCTACCATGGTGCCGTCCTCGCGCCACGCGAGCGTTTCTTCACGAGGCCATCATGAGTCTTTCCCCGTTTCACCTGGCGATTCCGGTCTACGACCTGCCGGCCGCGCGCGATTTCTACGGCCGCGTGTTCGGGCTGGAAGAGGGGCGCTCGAGTGCGCAGTGGGTCGACTTCGACTTTTACGGGCATCAGCTCGTGATCCACGCGCATCCGAAAACCGCATCGCAGGAAGGCGCGCATACGAATGCGGTCGACGGTCACGACGTGCCGGTGCCGCATTTCGGGGTCGTGCTCGACTGGGCGAGCTGGGAAGCGCTGGCCGAACGCTTGCGCGCGTTCGGCGTGACGTTCGTGATCGAGCCGTATGTACGGTTCCAGGGGCAGGTCGGCGAACAGGCGACGATGTTCCTGTTCGATCCGTGCGGCAATGCGCTCGAATTCAAGGCGTTCCGCGACATCGGCCAGCTGTTCGCGAAGTAACCGGCAGCGGCGCCAGCGCCGATTGAAATTGGGTGCGAGAATGCGGCCGGCGGCCCAAGCGCGCGCAGGTGCGACGGCCGGCGTCGCGTCGCACGGCAACCGTCCGTGCGCGCCGTTCTCCAAGGAACCCGTATGGACAGTCACATCGCTCCGGTGGAGCTGAAGAAAGCCTACCGTCTCCTCAATCACGGCCCGACCGTGCTCGTATCGGCCCGCCACGACGGCGTCGACAACGTGATGGCCGCCGCCTGGGCGTGCGCGCTGGATTTCCTGCCGCCGAAGCTGACCGTGGTGCTCGACAAATCCGCGAAGACGCGCGAACTCGTCGAGCGCAGCGGCACGTTCGTGATCCAGGTGCCGACGGTCGCGCAATTGCAGCTCACGCATGCGGTCGGCAGCCGCAGCCTCGCGGAGCGGCCGACCAAGCTGCGCGAAGCGGGCGTCACGCTGTTCGACGTCGAAGGCCACGACCTGCCGTTCGTTGCAGGATGCTCGGGGTGGCTCGCGTGCAAGCTGATTCCCGAGCCGCACAACCAGCAGACCTACGACCTGTTCATCGGCGAGGTGGTCGCTGCGTGGTCCGACACGCGCGTGTTCCGCGACGGCCACTGGTATTTCGAATCGGCCGATCCCGCGCTGCGCAGCCTGCACTACATCGCGGGCGGCAATTTCTATGCGATCGGCGAATCGCTGCACGTCGATCCGGACGCGCAGTAAGCGCCGGACGCACGGTCCCGAACCGGGCGCGCTTCATGCGCGCTTTTTCAATTCCGCGAGCATGATGTCGGCGAAGGCCTGCGCGACGCTCGGCAGCGTGCGTCCACGCTTCGCGATGAGCGCGATCGGCCGCACGAACGCGGGATCGTCGATCGGCTTCGCGACGAGGTCGGGCTCGGCGCGCACCTCGCGCGCGGTCGCGGGCAGGATCGTCACGCCGAGGCCGCCGCGCACCATCGCGACGGCCGTCATCATGTAGGTGGGCTCGCATGCGATGTCGGGCGTGCAGCCGGCCGCTTCCAGCGCGGCATCGACGACGCTGCGCACGCTCGTGCCCTGCGCGGTGAGCACGAGCGGTACGCCGGCGACGTCGGCGGTGGTCACGCGGCGCTTGCGCGCGAGCGGATGATCCTTCGGACACACGGCGACGAGCCGGTCGGCGCCCGCATACAGCACCTCCAGCGACGCATCGAACACGTCGCCGCCGGTCAGCCCGAGATCGGCTTCCTCGTTGCGCACGAGCGCGGTGACGAGGCTCGCGACGCCGTCGCGGATCTCGAAGCCCGCACGCGGGACGTCGCGCCGGAACGACTGGATCAGCTCCGGCAGCACGCTGGACGCGAAGGTCGGCAGACACGCGAGCCGTACCGTGCCGCTCGTGCCTTCGCCGAGCGCGCGCGCATCGCGCAGCACGCGTTCCATGTCGTCGAGCGAGCGCTGCAACAACGGCAGCAGTGCGCGCCCGGTCTGCGTGAGAGCGACGCTGCGGCTGTTGCGGTCGAACAGGCGCGCGCCGACGATTTCCTCGAGCCGGCGGATCTGCACGGTCAGCGCCGGTTGCGACAGGTGCAGCCGCGCGGCGGCGCGCGTGAAGTTGCCGGCGTGCGCGACGGTAACGAACGCGCGAATGTCGCGAAGATTCAGATCCATAATGGTTCGTGATTGCTGCGATCAAATCATTTCAATTGTGCTATTGCTGCGCCGACCTTACGCTGGTCTCCAACAAAAGACAAGGTAGGAGACAACCGATGCTGCCGTTACTCGGGCTGGGCACGATCGTCGTGCTGCTGGCCGCGATTCTGTCGAAGCGGATGTCGCCGCTCGTCGCGCTGATCATCGTGCCGATCGCCGCGTCGCTGCTCGGCGGCTTCGGGCTGCACACCAGCAAGTTCGTCGTCGACGGGCTGAAGGGGCTCGCGCCCGTCGTCGGGATGTTCGTGTTCGCGATCCTGTATTTCGGGACGATCACCGACGCCGGCACGCTCGACCCGATCATCGACCGCATCCTGCGCGCGGTCGGCACGCGGCCGACGCGCATCGTGATGGGCACGACGCTGCTCGCGCTGCTGATCCATCTCGACGGCTCGGGCGCCGTCTGCTTTCTCGTGACGATTCCGGCCGTGCTGCCGCTGTACGACCGGTTGAAGATGGACCGGCGCGTGCTGGCCGCCGCCGTGTCGATGGCCGCGGGCATCAACTTCCTGCCGTGGACGGGGCCGATGATCCGCGCGTCCGCGTCGCTGCACCTGCCGGTGTCGGCGCTGTTCAATCCGCTGATCCCGGTGCAGGCGATCGGGCTCGTGTTCGTGTTCGGCGTCGCATACTGGCTCGGGCGGCGCGAGGAGAAGCGGCTCGGGCTGTCGCGCGACGATGCGTCGATTCCGTTGCCCAAACGCGAGCTGACCGCCGACGAGCAGGCGCTGCGTCGGCCGCATCTCTTCTGGTTCAACCTCGTGCTGACGCTCGTCGTGCTCGGCACGATGGTCGTGATGGGCGAGAAGGTTCCGCCCGCGATCATGTTCATGGTCGGGCTGTGCATCGCGCTCATGGTGAATTACCCCGACGTCGACATGCAGCGAAAGCGCATCGATGCGCATGCACGCGCCGCGCTGATGATGGCCGGCATCCTGCTCGCGGCCGGCGTGTTCACCGGGATCATGCAGGGCAGCGGGATGCTGAAGGCGATGGCGCAGGCGGCGGTCGGCTTCGTGCCGCCGTCGATGGCCGGCCACATTCCGGTCGTGCTCGGCCTCGCATCGATGCCGCTCAGCATGTTGTTCGATCCCGATTCGTTCTACTTCGGCGTGCTGCCAGTGATCGCGGAAGTAGCCGGGCAGCTCGGCGTGCCGGCCGTGCAGGTCGGGCAGGCGGCGCTGCTCGGCCAGATGACGACGGGGTTCCCGGTCAGCCCGCTCACGCCCGCGACGTTCCTCGTCGTCGGCCTGTGCGGGATCGAGCTGGCCGAGCACCAGAAATTCACGTTTCCGCTGCTGTTCGGCGCGTCGATCGTGATGACGATCGCCTGCGTCGTGCTCGGCATCTTTTGATTCTTCCCGGCGGTGCGCGCCGCCGGACGACGGTACGGACATGACAGCAAAGCAACCTGAACGGCGCGTGCGCATCGGCGCGGGCGCCGGCTACTCGGGCGACCGGATCGAGCCCGCGGTCGAACTCGCCGAACACGGGCAGCTCGACTATCTGGTGTTCGAATGCCTGGCCGAGCGCACGATCGCGATCGCGCAGCAGGCGCGCCGCAACGATCCCGCGCGCGGCTACGATCCGCTGCTCGACGCGCGGATGCAGGCGGTGCTGCCGGTCGCGGCGGCCAGGCGCGTGCGGATCGTGTCGAACATGGGCGCGGCGAACCCGCGCGCGGCCGCGCGGCGTACCGCGGAGATCGCGCGGTCGCTCGGCATCGCGGGGCTGAAAGTCGCGGCGGTCGAAGGCGACGACGTGCTCGACGTCGTGTTGCGCGGGGCGTTCCGTTTCGAGGAATCGGGCGACGCAGTCGCCGCGTATCGCGACCGCATCGTATCCGCGAACGCGTATCTCGGCGCCGCGCCGATCGTCGACGCGCTCGCGGCCGGAGCGGACGTCGTGCTGACCGGGCGCGTCGCCGACCCGTCGCTGTTCGCCGCGCCGCTGATCCATGCGTTCGGCTGGCGGATGGACGACTGGGACACGCTCGGGCAGGCGACCGTCGTCGGCCACCTGCTCGAATGCGCGGGGCAGGTGACGGGCGGCTATTTCGCCGATCCCGGCTACAAGGACGTGCCGAATCTCGCGCGGCTCGGCTTCCCGATCGGCGAGGTCGCGGCCGACGGCTCGGTCGTGATCACGAAGGTGCCGCATGCGGGCGGCCGCGTGAGCGCGGCCACCTGCAAGGAACAACTGCTCTACGAGATTCACGACCCGGCGCGATATCTGCAGCCCGACGTCGTGGCCGATTTCACGCGCGTGGCGGTCGCCGAGGAGGCGGCCGATCGTGTGCGCGTGACGGGCGGGCGCGGCGCCGCGCGGCCCGATACGCTGAAGGTGTCGGTGGCCTATATCGACGGCTACATCGGCGAAGGCCAGATCTCGTACGGCGGCCCGGGCGCGCTCGCGCGTGCGCGTCTTGCGCTCGACATCGTTCGCGAGCGGCTCGCGCTGACCGGCGTCGCCGCGAGCGAGCTGCGCTTCGACCTGATCGGCGTCGATGCGCTGTACGGCGACGCGACGCCGGCCGTACGCGGCGAGCCGGCCGAGGTGCGCGTGCGAGTGGCCGGCCGGGCGGCGAACGCGGCGGAAGCCGCGCGGATCGGCAACGAAGTCGAGACGCTCTATACGAACGGGCCGGCCGGCGGCGGCGGCGCGTTCAAGTCGACGCGCGAGGTCATCGCCGTGCAGTCGGTGCTGCTGCCGCGCGCGGCCGTGACGCCGTCGTTTTCATTCGTGGAGGCCTGATGCAACTGCGTGAACTCGCGCATGCGCGCACCGGCGACAAGGGCAATACGCTGAACGTGTCGGTCATCTGCCGCGATCCGCGTCATTACGACCATCTGCGCACGCATCTGGATGCGGCAACGGTGAAGACATGGCTTGCGGGCATCGTGCACGGCGACGTCGTGCGCTACGAGTTGCCGGCGCTCGGCGCGTTCAACTTCGTGCTGCGCGATGCGCTCGGCGGCGGCGTGACGCGCTCGCTCGCGCTCGACGCGCACGGCAAGTCGGTCAGTTCGGCGCTGCTGGCGATCGAGGTGCCCGATCCGGCGTGACGCTGGCGTAGTG